>NZ_JAKJHX010000085.1 GCF_021648855.1 Tychonema litorale BBK16
GACCCGATGAAGCGTCAAGAATCACCGCACATAAGAGGTCGGTGAGTATTTCAAATTTCCCAGCAGAATTTAAGCATATACACTTATAATAGAGAGTAAGGTCGATCGACTAATTAACTCACTTTCTTAACTGAATAATTATTATGGTTGGACTCCTAGCCGCTCTCTCTGCGTCTGCGGCGGGGGGTATGAGAATTGCCATGCCCCTGCTATTAATTGGCCTGTTACGCATCGACAAACTTTGGTCGGAAATACCTTTGTTGCGTAGGCTTCACCCCCAAGTGGTGATAGCAATTTTGGTGAGTTGGTCGCTGTTAGAACTATTTGCTTCTAAAACCTTTGAGGGACAGCGTGTGCTGCAAATTGTGCAAGTTATTTTCAGTCCTATTGTAGGAGCAATTATGGGAGTTGCGATCGCACAAATCAGCCCCATTGATGAAATTGTGGCTTATCCTTGGATGCTGTGGATTATTGCTATTGTCGGAGGTTTGTTGGCTTTAGTGCTGCAACTTGTACAAGCAGGATGGTTTTATCGGCTGAAGGGTTTGCCACTTTGGGTGATTTTTGTTCAAGATGGTTTGTGTATTGCTTTGGTATTGTTTGCCTTTGATGCGCCGCGCCAGGGAGCATTAATTGCTATGTTGTTGCTATGGCTGGCAATTCGTAGTTCTAAGGAATGGTATCGCTGGTACAGGAATCAGGGAAAATTGGACTTATTGGGAAATCCTCGCCAAGGTAAACGCGATCCAGATTAATTTTGTTATTGGGAATTGGTTATTAGTTATTAGTTATTAGTTTTAGTTATTGGTTGATTGTTACCAATGCCCAATGCCCAATGCCCAATGCCCAATGCCCAATGCCCAATGCCCAATGCCTAATGCCCAATCCCTAATTTAAAGCAATCCGATCGCATGAAGTGGGCCTTGACCCGCAATTAACTCGATCAATAGTGCGATAAAACCAACCATCGCCACACGACCATTCCAGACTTCCGCCCCCGTTGTCAAACCCCATTCCCACTGCTCTTGAGGGTACATCTTCACCTTTTTGGAAGGGCGGATTACATCAGAGAATTTAACGCTGGGAGATTCGATTGACTCGATGACTAAATCGGCTAAGGCTTCAATAAACACTGGATAAGTATTCAGCGCCGGCACCCGGTAGAAATTGTGAATCCCCGATTCTTCTGCCAATTCTCGATACTCCATGTCAATTTCTTGCAGAGTTTCGATGTGATCGGAAACAAAACTAATCGGAACTACCAACAAATCTTGGACTCCATTTGCTGCTAATTCGGTGATGGCATCTTCGGTGTAAGGCTTGAGCCATTCCACCGGGCCAACCCGACTTTGATAGGCTAGAGTGTGTTCATTCGTTCGATTCAAATGCTCCATAATCAGACGAGTGCAATCTTGAATCTCGCGCTGATACGGATCTCCAGCCTCTTCTACATAGCTGGCCGGGACACCGTGGGCGCTGAAAAAGATGTGAACTCCATCGGGATTAGGAGTATTGTCTAACTCTTGGGCAATCAATTCAGACATTGCCTGAATGTAGCCTGGCCGCTGATACCAAGAAGGAATCGCAGTGTATTCAATCTCACTAAGAGCTGGATCTTTGCCCCACATTTCTTCTAGCTGTCGGAAGCTAGAACCGCTGGTACTGATCGAAAATTGAGGATACAGCGGCAAGATTGCCAGTTGTTCGATGCGATCGCGTTTGATTTGGGCGATCGCATCTTCAGTAAAAGGATGCCAGTAGCGCATCCCTACATATACTTGAGCATCTTGTCCCTTTTTCTGCAAAAGTTCTTGCAAAGCTAGAGCTTGTTCGTCTGTGATGCGACGCAAAGGAGAGCCGCCCCCGATTTGGCGGTAGTTTGCCTGAGATTTCTCAAAACGCAGGGTCGAAATCAACCAGGCGAGTGGTTTCTGCAACCAGGGAAACGGCAGGCGAATGATTTCCGGGTCAGCGAACAAGTTGAACAGGAAAGGGCGGACATCCTCGATTTTATCGGGCCCGCCCAAGTTTAATAGCAATACTCCTACACGGCCCATAACGATTACAGCTCTCCGATCGTTTTAGTTTTGTTATTTATTTTCACAATATGGCTTCATGATATCTTAAGTCGATAGCAACGTGCACATACTTTTGATTTTGGCAACAATTTTTCCCGATTTAAGTGATCAATATCAGTGGTTGTAGGATGCGATCGCCCGTTTTGATACTCAGAGTCGCGATCGAACTACGCAGTTTTTTGTGCAATACTCCCAAGATGTCACCAAACTGAATGCCTGGGGGCGCTATATCAAATCCGGTAGCATCGGAATTAATATTAATTACCCGAAATTAGGAGACTGCACGTGCCGTGTCCCTACAATACTATTTTGGGGTAGGGACACGGCATTGCCGTCTCCCTACCATCATGTTTGAGTGCAACTGTCAACCGTCAACAGTTAACCGTCAACAGTTAACAATTAACTAAATAAACTTTCTCGCGCAGGCCAAAGACGCCTCAAACTTGAGAACTACATCCTCTTCTGTGTGAATAGCTTTCTCCTGTTCCAGTAGTGGCCTACCGAACCTAAAAATGCCATCCTGTTCTAAATGCTCTACAGCAGGTAGAGTTTCTGGGTGTGGCAAAAACTTTCTGCCGATTGTGTACGGAGTGTGGAAAGAAAAACTAAAATCTGGAAACTTATCGCTCTTGATTTCAAGGTAATAAAGCGAATAATAATCCTTAGTTTCCGAATACACGCAGTCGCGACACTTACTTACCAGTTTGCGGTTCTGATAGAAAAAATCCCACTTATCCCAATAGTAATCATCTTTCATCATTTCCTGATGATCATCACAAAGTTCTAGATACAATTTGTCAGCATCGTTGGGACGATAGAAGTAGAGCATAGCATAGGGCATCTCAATCAGTGCCTTGACTGCTTGATTTTTTCGCTGATACCATTCCTGCCGATGAATTTCGTAAATTTCCCTGTTTTCGAGCGCTTTTGCACCATTAAGCTGATTTTCTTTTGCCCACCGCGAAGCCCAAACTGTCCAGTAAGCTAGTTGGAAAGTGGCAGAAATTTCTGCTGAACCTTGTTCTTCCCAGTCGGCAATGATTTTTGACCAAGCGGAACTAAAAGCTAATCGGGAATCTTCCTTTTCTTGATGGCTTTCTTTACTGATTGGAGTGGCTATTTTCCCATTATTTTGAATCTGCCCTTTTGGTTCTTTTCGCCAACTATTGATATCGGTTTGTGATAGACTCAAGATAAATCTTCTTTCGTGGACGGGATATTCTAAGTGAAGTCCTGATTTGAGGAATGTGCGGTATTCCAAAATCGGGAGTTTGCCTTGTTCAATCCATTGCTGGCGTTCTTTTGGCGAACATTTGAGCAGTTTTTCTAATTCTACTGGCTCTACGGCTAATTCACTTTTGAATTTATCCCAAAATCTTTCCTTTTCGACTGGGTTTAATTCCAGCACAGATACAATTGTGCTAACTAGGTGGTCTGTTTTGTCTTGGCAATTGTCAGGAAGTCCTAAAAATTCGAGGAGTTGGGCTTTGAGTATACGCCTGGAAGAGATTAGCTCGGCTAACATGAGAAGCTCCAGTAGAGTCAGAACTTGTGCTTTTGTTAAATTTGCAAAATTTGCACAAGTTTATATATCTTACGGCAATTCAGGGTGCGATCGCCCACAATTCATACAAAAATCAGCATAAATACTCAAAAACTTAGATTATGCTTGATCGCCCTGGTGGCTAAAATCGATAATTGCGATCGCGAATCCACAAACTCACGGGCACAGCGTGGCCTGTTTTGTCCACCTTCACTTCTACCACAAAAGATTGCCGTCTTCCCATTGGAGCTTGACCAATATCCCGATCGACCTTTTCCCTTTCGTTTTCTGGCATATAATAGGTTTCTAAACCATATTCCATCCGTCCGCCATTATATTTACCCTGAATCGCGATTTGATTTGCGGGTAAATTAGCTGGATTTTCTAAACTTACTCCCACAGGTTTCCAGGCTTTGGGACTGCCAGAATTAACTGTATCTTTTGGGGATTCCAAAATAACATAAAAACTGGTTCCTGTCTTAACCTTGTGCGTCTTTTTGTCTGGGCAAACAATGCCAGGAGGACAAGGTATTTTGTCACTGGATAAATCTTTCCAGCCTGGTAATTTTTCAAGATTTTTATTGTGAGAAATATCATAACTCAAACTTTGATAATATCCGCGCATCAAATAATAAGGATCTAATGTTACTGTTTGCAAAACAACTGTTTTGCCAGTTACCAAAGTGTAAATTGCGGGAGCGGGTACGGCGGCAATTAGTCCAATTTGTAGTAACAAAGGAATCCAAAACCGCAACCCAGGAATGCGTTTCGCCTCCGGGGGAAGCTGAAACAGATTTGTTGTATCTGGATTTTCGACTAATAAGTCAATGTTGTTTGTGTTCATATTAGTAATTAGTAATTGGGCATTGGGCATTGGGCATTGGGCATTGGGCATAGTTAACAGCGAGTTATATCAAATCCTCTCTTCATCTCTCCCCATCTCCCCATCTCCTTCTCTCCCCCTCTCCCCATCTCCCTTTCTCCCCTTCTATTCATCTCTGATTGTGGCAAAGTGACGCTCGAACCATAAGCCAGCAGCAATCATACCAATTCCACACAGCACAAATACAAAAGATTTGAACAACAATTCAGTATTGTATTCAAACAAGCGACTGATAATTTGCAAAGTTATCAATACCATTCCTCCCCAAAAAATCTGGCGGTTTCCTAGGGCTAAACTTTCTCGGATTAAACCCACACCTAGCAGAAATAATAAAACGTTAAACACAAAAGGTGCTAATAGTGGGAGAGGACTAAAATTGAGGTGATAAAACGGTATTAAGGCGCTGATGATTATAAAAATTGCGATCGTACCTGTAGTCAAATCCACACCTTTTTGTTTTGGTTGCCGTAGTTCCAAACGTCCCAAATGCAGCCACTCAAACACCATCAAAGCACCCAAAACAGTCACATTTGCCAAAACACTCCAATCCAGCGGAGTTTGCGAAGGAGTGGGTGAATCTTGCCACAACCAGTGGAAGGAAAGAAAGTAAAAAAGGCCAGCCAAAAATACCAGTGCTAAACTGCGGGCGGTAGCTTGAAACAGCCTACTGTCTATATTCGGCCACATTGCATCGTCGTATCCCCACAACAAAGCTGGTGGTAGGGCACCAAAAACTGCAAGACTCCAGTTTGGATTTAACCCTTCCGCTATGGAAGCTTGTAGGGAGAAAAGTAGGACGATCGCACCTAGGGCAAATATAACACGCGATCGACACCAATAAGCCAGTGGTATAAACATGATACTAGCTGCGATCGGCATTTGTCGCACCAAAATTTCCAGCCAAGAAAACTCGACTTTTGCAGACGAATCTAAGACAGCCAACCAACAACCTAAACCGACTAAAAGTGCTGACAAAACGCCCAAGGAAGTCAATCGCAAACTGTAAGCCATTCCGAGCACGCCGATTCCCCAAGCTAGGAAAAGTCCAGAGGAAGAACCGCCAATATAAAACATCTGCGCCATCAAAGCCATATTTGCTCCTAAAATCAGAGCACCTAATAGCAACAATCCTTCACCCAAAAGTTTATTTCGCCCTTTGGTTAGAGGCATATTTGGATGGGAGTTTTTGCTGCGAGATGGCGGAATTCGCCACAGATAAAAACCTGCTACATTCACTGCTACAAATAAGCTCAGTAGTAGCGTAACTCTGACTTCCCGTGGCCAAACTTGCCAGTTGGCTGCGACAAAGGTGATGACTCCTATCGCCAGGAGAATGCTACCGAGACTGATGAGAATGCTGAGGAATCGGTTGCGGGAAGCGGTTTCGAGGGTATTGAATTGGTAGCGATCGGCAAGTTGTTGGTAGAATGAAGTATCGATGAGTCCTTCTGCTTCCCAGAGTTTAGCTTGCGATCGCAATTCTCGTCGAAATTTATCTGAAATCATTGTGAATATTCCAGAGGATTTGAGCGGTGATAGTTTTCAATCTGTCACTGGTATGGCGATTGTAGGTGGAAGGTGGGACACCTGTGGAAGTTGCACAGTAACCGGAATTGATAGGACATCATTCGGCGGTTGAAACCGCTTCTACACAAACAAAGTCCGCCTCCGCGGACTAAGAAATCAAGGAATGCAATATGGTACAACTTAAAATTAAAAAATTAACCTTTGATGAGTATCTTAACTACTCAGATAACACCGATAATCGCTATGAATTAATTGATGGAGAGTTAATCGCTTTGCCGCCAGAATCTGAACCTAACAATTTCATTGCCAACTATCTATTTTTCTATTTAGCTAGCAGCGGGCTAGTGCCACTTAGACTGATTAAAACGCATAATTGCGAGGTTCAAGTTGCCGTTTTGCGATCGGGAGATGCCGCCAATCGTTACCCCGATTTGATTATTTTGGAACCCGAACACATTCCGCTGACAGCAAACAGGTTAACTATTACCTTTGATATGCTACCTCCTCGGTTGGTTGTGGAGGTAGTTAGTCCGGGTAGACTGGGTAGCGATCGGGATTACGAGCGCAAACGAGCTCAGTACGCAGCGCGGGGCATTGCAGAGTATTGGGCGATCGATCCAATAGAAGAAGTAGTGACGGTTTTGCGGCTTCAGGATGGGCAATATGTTGAGGTTGGGGTATTTCGGGATGGGGAGGCGATCGTATCTCCGATGTTTCCACAGCTAAGTTTGACGGTTCAACAGATTTTGAGTGGAGAGGTTTAAGGGCGGATCGATAGCTAATTGGTTAGCATTCATCTAACCACCTACCGATTAGTGAAAATCTCCACTCTCAACCTGATTAAGGCAAAGGGGATACCCACATTACTCATCAATATTGGGAAGTAGTCGTGAACCACTATAGTAGGCTGACAAAGCCGACAGTAGTATTGATTTAAGGTAGTCAAAAAAGAAAATAATTACAACTTTACCTTTTCTCGCGACGCCGATGCGTTTTTCTCGCAGTCAATGACACTCTCCAAGAACTTCTTGACAAGGGGTAACGACAAACTAAAAAAATTACCCCCTCAAAAAAACACCTATCCACTTCCGCAAATTTTATCCATCAACCCGATTCAAATTCCAATCATAGGGCAAAAAAACGATCGCACATTCATCCCCCATCACCACATCCGCACCCAAATAACTACCCACATATCCAGTCACCGAACCCGCCGCCTTCACAAAATCCTCACCGTACCACTTAAAAATCTTGCTTAAATAAAGGGTCTTTTTCTCAGCATTGTACTTCACCTTATCGGGATGATGAATAAAACGGTTTGCGTCTGCTTCCAGTTGAGTTCGTACCGACTCCGGAAAATAAGCCCCGCGACGCAACATCGGACATCCAACCGCAGCGCAAACCAAGGCAAAATGGATGCGCGGTTCCGCAAAATCCCGGCGCAAAATCCCGTGTTCGATTTGATTGAGACTGTACTTTTTCCCCGCAATTGTATAAGTTGAACGGGTGAAAAATTCCAAAAAGCTTAGCCAGTTGGGAATTCCCAAAACTTTCGGACGAATTGACGCGATCGGATATACTTCAATAACTTGAGAAATCGCGATCGCATTATACACATTCAGCCACAAAGCCAGCAACACATCCGCATCCGTCTCCGCAGCCAAATCCACGTCGGCCAAACCTTCCAGCCACTGTCTCAAAACATCCGCCGACTCAGTTTTCCACTGCCGATAATTCACACGCCCGAAATCGTCAACATAGGTGTGTAGCAAATTGTCCCAAGTCTTAAATGCGATCGTATTTATCATCACAGTTTACTGTCGATCGGGAGTACAGATCACGAAAAATTTCTTATATAAACCTTCTTCCTTCTACTTAATAGTACCATATACCCATGATTAATCAAACAAACTTCTGCGATCGGCTTTTAGAGGCGATTGAAAAAAATCACACTTTGCTGTATTTAGCCATCGAACCCGACCTCGAAACTTTCGATTCATCGTCAATAACGACGGATTTATTGGCAAAGGCTAAATTTGCGATCGACCAAACAGCCGACTTAATTTGTGCCTACAAGATCACCCTGGGTTTTTACCAATGTCTCGGCATTCCCGGCCTGGAATTGCTGCAAAAAATCTTGACAATTATTCCGGCTCACATTCCCGTAATTTTAGATGCCAAACACTGCGACTTAAACACCAGCACAGTATTTGCCAAAACCATATTTGAAGACTGGCAAGTTGATGCTGTAACTTTAAGTCCCTATGCCGGATTCGACCAAGTAGCGCCATTTTTATTATATCCCGGAAAAACAGTTTTTGTCCTGTGTGCCACTGCCAATCCCTCCGCCGCATCTGTACAACAATACCCAACGCCAGAAAATCCTTTGTACTTGCAATTGGTTGGTCTTTCTCAGACTTGGGGAACTCCCGAAAAACTGGGTTTAGAAGTAGGAGTAATGCCCGATGTGTTGGCGCGCATTCGCCAGGTGGCTCCTGAACGCCTAATTTTAGTCGAAGGAGATATCGCAGCAGAAAATGACATCGAAGCAAAAAACAACCTCGCTCAACTGCTAGCAGCCGGTTTAAGCAAGAATGGTGAGGATTTATTGCTACCAATCCCTGCCAGTTTATTCGCTGAACCAAATCCCCGTGCCGGAGTTCAAAAATTGCGGGATAATATCAACGAAGAGCGTTTAAAGGCGATCGCAGGTAGTCCTACTTGTGAATTGTGGCTACCGGATGTTTGCTTTTTGCAACCGGAACCTCACCGGGATTTAATCTTGCAACTTTATGACATCGGCTGTGTGGTTTTTGGCGATCATGTACAAGCATCAGGAGCGGTATTTCCATATTATATTGACTTGCGAAAAATTATCTCTATTCCGCAAATCTTCCACCAAATAGTCAGCGCCTATGCAGATATTCTCAAAGACTTAAAATTCGATCGCATTGCGGGAATTCCCTACGGTTCTTTGCCCACAGCAACAGGTTTAGCTTTGCGGATGGAACGCCCGATGATTTTTCCGCGCAAGGAGGTGAAAACTTACGGTGCAGGCAAGTTAATTGAGGGACATTTTCAGGCTGGAGAAACTATTGTGGTAGTTGATGATATTTTGATTAGTGGCAAGAGTGTGATGGAAGGTGCGGCTAAGTTGCAATCTGCTGGGTTGAATGTGGAAGATATTGTGGTTTTGATTGACCACGAACAGGGAGTAAAAGATAGATTGGAGGTGAATGGTTATCGCGCACATTCTGTGTTGGCACTTTCGGAAATTGCTCAGATTTTGTATCAAGCAAATCGTATTGATACGGAGCAATTTAATCTTTTGACTACAGAAGCTTAAAGATATATAGCAATCCTTGCAGGAGTCGTAAGTTTTTTACCCCACCCCAACCCTCTCCTTAGCAAGGGGAGGGAGTAAGAAATTTACAAATGATTTAGGATTGATATCATATAGCAATCCTAAATTAGAAAAGGTTCGATCGCGCGATCGTGCTACTTACATCGTTGAGCTAGTAGCTTAATTAAGACTTGACCAAAGTCCACTCTAAGACTTCGCGCCGAGCTTTGTGCAGCGCTTCTTTGATTTCCTCGTTGCTGTCGAACTTGACTTGATCCAAATGGCACGCTTCGACGTTTACAGTAAACTTATCGTCTTCAAAAGGCCAAGGAGTTACAGTCACGAGTTCGTTGCTGTTGAGTAGAATATCGTAACGCTTGCCGTCTGGGCCGACACTAATTTCTAAAGCTCGTTCTCCGGCTGGCAACTCGCGGCTACACAGAATTAATGATAGCCGATCGCACCACTGGAAAAAAGCATAAGCTGATTCTGCCTCTTCCTTAGAAATCTTCAACTCTTCGCGCCACTTTTTTTGATGTTCGAGTTGTTCGTCCAGAAACTCGTCGAGTTCCTTCGACTCTCCCCGCTTTCCTTCACTGAGAAAGCTCATGTGCATAGAAATCAGCATTGCTACCCACCGCCCGCGATATAGCGAATTCTGCACCATTGCTTTAATTTTAGGCAGAGAAGTTTCCGTCTGCAAAGTAAAATCTAAGGGCGCGCCCGCTTCAGTCAAAATATCTTCTTCCCACTCTTTCTCCAAATCGTCGTGATGAGAAATCGCGGCTATGGTTTCATAGAGACGAAGCGGAGATTTCGAGCGCTTCCACTGTCCACCAAGTTGCGCGGCGAGCAAAGCGTGGGCGCGGTGGTAAATGATTTCCCAGCCGGTTGCGGTTAAGTTAGCAATCATTGAATTTGTTCCTGAATTAAGTGGGTTTGATTTTGTGGAACAGGTATCTTGCCTGTTTGGGCGGGCTAGGAGCAACGGCCCACAATCAAATTGAATGAGTGATGTTAAATCACAAAAGGTTCGATCGCGCGATCGTGCCATTTACCCTCAAATCGTTCAGCCACCAAAGGTTGAATCCTGAACTTCGGCGGACATCCCGGCAAAACATCAATCCGTAAACACGAATAAGGACGGCGTTTGTGCGAACCTTCACCGCTGCGGCCGACATATAGCAAAGATTCCGCTACCGGGCGACTGGCTTTTTCCCCAACGGACGATCGCGCCAACTGATAAACTGGAGAACTCGAAAACTCCTGCAACACCGGCCCTTCCGCACGCTGGCGACGCAAACTGTGCCCGCTTCCCCCGCAGATAATCCAATTAATATGAGAATCAGCGTGTCCAGTATCCCCAGTCCGCAGGTACTCCAAACAGTGGGCGTGACCCGTCAGCACTAAATCCACAATCGCCCGCCTCCGCAACCCATCCCCAATTGACCGTGCCGCCGCATCGAAAACCTCACGCAAACGCCACCGAACCGCCAAAGTTTGAGCTTGATTCCACTTTGTCCCCTCAGTCACGTAGGGGGGATGGTGCAAGTAAATTACCCGCCCCCGTACCTCAGAATCAGCCCAAGATGCAATCAAACCCAGTTTCAGCCATTCGAGCTGTTCAAAGTCCGTGGAGGCTGTTTTGTCGGGCGACAGTTGTTTGTCAATGTCCATCAGTATTTCGTCAACTTGCTCTAATTTGGCCCGCAAGTCGTCAAGCTGTTCGGCTTCGGAGGGAATTTCGGGGTTCAGCCGATCGGACATTTCGAGCATTTCCAATTTTTCTTGCTCCAACTTCTCCCTATCGAGTTCCAAATTCTGGCGGTGAATCTCGCCTTCTTTGGTTTTTGGGAGTGGCAAAGGTTCGTTAAAGGTGTTGGAATCGAGAGCAAAAAAGTCAATGCCGCCGCTGCGGAAACTGTAGTAACGGTTGGGTAGGCGCGTAAAGCTTCCTGGTTGGTAGCGGAGACAGCGGCCCGTGCTGCTGTGAGCCGTGTAGTGGGTGTCTAGGTGGCGATCGAGTTCTCCTGGCAATTTGTGAGCTTGCAAGTAGTCCAAAAAGGCTTTGGCATAGGCATTTCCGCGATCGGAACCGTGCCAGCCCACATCCAGATCCAATTTCGATCCTAACAGGCGGCGCAGTGGCAATGCCGTAGCTGAGAGAATGCCGTAGAAAATTGGCAAATCGTAATAGTCGTGATTTCCCGGTACCGGCAGGAACGGAAAATTGAATATCATGCGATCATACGCAATCCGAGACGGCGCATCGCCACCAACGAGAAACTCTCGATAGGGGCGAATAAAGTTTTGCAAATAATATTCACTGGAACCGACGAGATAAACTACATCACCTGTGTGCAGGGCAAAACGGCAACTTTGGCGTTCGCGCAGCATCAGTTCGGCAACTTGGCGCTGGGGGTTGTGGCCCCGGTGGTTCCCCGTGCCACTGTCGCCTACGACTAGGAACGAAAACTCTGGATTGTCTGGAACTCCATCGTCCAAAATCATCTTAGTTTGGTCGATCGCGCGATCGACGATCGACTTTTCTTGCCACCGTACCCGCTCGTTCATCTTGCGGACTTTGACCGAAATTGGCGGGTCGGACACGAATTTCACGCACTTCTCCCAAATAATTGACTTCCTAGTTAATATTGCAGTGAGCGATCGAGTTTTGACATCCCTCTAAAAGCAGAAAATTAATTTTTTAGTGGACTTTGAGCCGGGGAAGACTCCGAGTTTCTTGAACATAGTAAATATAAAATTGAAACTTTTTATACTGTAATTTAAGATACCGATCGCCCAAATGATCGAAATCGCCACAAAGTGAAAGTTTTAATTTCCTATGTCCCCCTATGTCCCCCTATGTCCCCCCCTCCCCCTTCCCCCCTGAAATTTGCAATTTTTGAGTGACGAATCATGGCGCGATCGCAGCGCGTTTTGATACCATTCAATCAAGTGGGGGAATCAGGGAATGCACGGGAGGTGCGTAAATGGAGCTTTTTGCAGAACAGAAACGATGCTTGGATTGCTTAGTTACATCGATCGAACAATTGGAAGGTCGAGTAGACATTCGGAAATTCGAGCAAATAGCCGAACTCATTATTCAAACTATGAGGGGGCCTTGGCGCTATTTTCATACGTCGGAACACATTTTTGAGGTTGGGGGATCCGTCGATCCGATCGAAGTATTGGCCGCCCTGTTTCACGACCTCGTGTACGTGCAAGTCGATCAGGGAGTAAATTTTAATATCAGTAGCGCCCTTTGTCCTTTTGTCAAGGAAGTGCGATCGCAGTTAGTGATTAGAGACGAAGCCGAACTCCCCAAGGATGCCATCTATCAGCTTGTGGCAACAGTATTTGGGTTTATTCCCGGTCAAACTCTCTCCCCGTTTGCTGGTCAAAACGAATTTTTGAGTGCTGTTATTGCAGGCAAATGTCTAGAACCTTTTTTGCCCCCTAGTGCGATCCTTCAGATCACAACCTGCATTGAAGCTACCATTCCTTTTCGTGGAGTCTCAGCTAATGGCTTAAGCGCGATCGAACTTTTGCACCAGCGCTTGATCAATGCCAATCGCGATTTTAATTTGGGATTGACCGATCCAGAACTCTGCGAAATTGTCAAGCGATCGGTCAGATTAGCAAATCGCGACGTAGAGAATTTTGCCTCTCCCAATTCCTCTAATTTCTTAGACAATACTTGGAATTTGATGCCCGAAACTAACCATGAATTGAGCAACGTCAATTCCTATACTGTTGGTGGATATCGCAGATCTTTGCAAAAAATGGAAGGTTTTTTGAATTTTCTCAAACCTGAACTGGTTTTTCAGCAGTTTATGGGATATCCAGACGATCAAACCTACGCCGACATGATTTTCCGAACTAGAAAAAATATCGAAGTAGCCAAACTTTATTTAGGAGTAAAGCTGATTACCATCGCTATTTTGGAAGCCCTTTCCTACCGTTTGGGACGTGACATTCCGCTTTCAACTATGATGGGAGAATTGCGCGCACCGGGATTCACTACCTCAGCCTTGGAAGATTACTTACCCAACAGACATATCCTCTATCCTCTGGAAAATCAGTTGCAAAAACAGGTCTTAGACTTGTTAGAAATAGGCCGCAATCAAGAATCTCCTTATGATATTAAAAACTCCCCGGTTTCTACGTTTATTATCAAATCTATTGGCTTTGCTGAAACCGACAACTTTTTGAAGAAAGCGCACGATTTCTTTGCTGGTTATATAGCCTCTGAAGAGCTTCTATCCTACTGCGACACCGAGGTTATTGACACGATAGAAGTAGGAGTTATGAAACTTTTTGAAAGTAGAAAAAATGCTTTACGAAAAGTTGAAATAGCACATAAAGTGATTTCTTAGAATATTTAGCCATCAGGAGACGGCACACCCATTTCCCTACAATTATTCTGGGTAGGGAAACGGCACTGCCGTCTCCTCCGTTACTCTGAATGCAACGAGAATTGATATCAATCTTTTCTTTCGATGATTATAGTCATGTGAGCAACTAATGCACCGATCGCACCTACTGCTGCAATCACTGGAAACAATGTCGCACCGATGACTCCGCCAACTACTCCCACCGTCAGAGGAACTTCAATCAAAATTCGTCCCTCTTCATTTTTGATAATTATCCGGCGGATACTGCCTTCATGAATCAGTTCTTTAACTTTAGCAACCAAATCATCCCCGTTAATCTTTAACTCCTCAACGCTCACTTTTTCCTGAGTATAAATAGGGGTTTCTAAACGATTAGATTCTAGTTCAACCTCACTAACTTTTTCGGCAGAAACTTTTGCACCTACAGGTATAGATTCGAGTTCTCTTTCGCCGACTCTTCCTTCTTCGCGCTCTGTGGGTGTATCCATTTTTTCCTCTCCCTTTCGATAAAAGTATTCGTTTATAGAATTCCTTAGAAAGCTAACACGCAATTTCTGTTGAAAGCATCTTTCTTTTGGGTGATATTGCTCCTAGCATTGAGAAGCAATCATATTAATTCCGGTTGCACTCAGATACAGAGGACACGGCAGTGCCGTTTCCCTACAATTATTCTGGGGTAGGGACACTCCACTGCCGTGTCCTCTACAATTACTCCCCTTGTGCCAATACCTCAACTGTCCACCGATCGCCTTAATATCACCCACCATCGAAAAGCATTAGATTGAGACAAACAAAGGATTAGAACTATATTCACACCTAAGTTATTCAGACTCAATCGATGTGCAAGTTGAAATACTGACATTTTACTGAAAGTGCGATCGAGCCACCGTCTATACACTTAGCACATCTAGTTCGGCAAAGCGCACATGGAAATGGTCACTTCCTTCCCTCAAATTAGATTTAAACCAAGCTCAATTCGATTGCCAAAAAAAAGTGCCCCCCCTGAAATACCCGCCATCAATATCCTAGAGTTTTTAATGAGAATTGCCTAAAAAAAACGGGGAGGAGGAAAAATAATGCTCGAAAGTCTATCAAAACCAAGTCAACTTCAGCAAATGCAAGTTACACTTAGCGAACAGTCAGCTACAATACAAAAGTTTCCTTTTTCCTCCCCTTTAATTTCAGTGTCCGATTTACCAGCAACAGAATTTGAATATCAAGTAGGTGGCAGTTTGCCAGCAAATGCTCCCACCTACGTCAACAGGGCAGCAGATCGCGAACTTTATAACTCTTTAACAAACGGTGAATTTTGCTACGTGCTCACCTCCCGACAAATGGGAAAGTCCAGTTTGCGGGTGCTTGCAGCGCGCCGCTTGCAAGCAGAAGGCACTGTTTGTGGTACCGTCGATATCACCGGCATTGGCACTGCTGAAATGACTCCCATGCAGTGGTATGCAGGCTTTACAAGCACTCTCGCCAACAGCTTTAAAATTAAGTCCATCAATTTTAGGACTTGGTGGCGCGATCGAGAACACTTACCACCAGTCTTAAGATTAAATGAATTCATCGAACAGGTACTACTTCCTTCCACCGATCGCAATATCGTGATTTTCATAGATGAAATCGACAGCATTCTCTCCCTCAACTTCTCCAGCGACGACTTTTTTGCCATGGTACGGGGATGCTACAATAAACGCGCTGAAAATCCAGAATACAACCGCCTCACTTTTGCCTTATTTGGAGTAACAACTCCCCAAGATTTAATCGCAGACAAAACCAGAACTCCATTTAATATAGGTCGCGCCATTGAACTCAAAGGATTTGATATCGCCGAAGCAACACCTTTAGCTCAAGGATTAGCAGAACAAGTAGAAAACTCCCTAGAAGTTCTCAGAGAAATATTGCTCTGGACGGGAGGACAGCCATTTCTAACTCAAAAGCTTTGTCAATTAGCCGTCCAAAAGTTAGAAACACAAAAAAGCAATCAAGCCATAAGCAGCAACAAGGATCGAGTTGACAACTGTCAATTATTCATTGCCGATTTAGTACAATCAGATGCAGTAGACAACTGGGAATTTCACGATGAACCAGAACATCTTAAAACAATTCGCGATCGTCTCCTGAGAAATCCCCAGCGCACAGGTCGTTTGCTAGGACTTTACCAACAAATTTTATCAAATCTCACATCTTCCACCATTCTCAATAACAGGCAAGATGCCTGTTCCACAAAGAGTGTGGTGGGCATCCTGCCCACCTTAGTTAAAGATAGTCCCGAAAAAATGGAATTACTACTGTCAGGTTTAATCGTCAAAGACGGAGAAATACTGAGAGTTTATAACCCAATTTATGCTAAAGTTTTTAACCAAGAGTGGATCCAAAAAGAATTAGCCAAACTGCGGCCTTACTCCGAATCGATCGCAGCTTGGGAAGCATCCCAACATACCGATAGTTCCCGCTTGCTGCAAGGCAGAGCTTTGGCAGAAGCACTAACCTGGGCGACAGACAAAAGTTTGAGCGATCGAGATTATCAATTCCTGTCAGCCAGCCAAGAACTAGAAAACCTTCAAGTTCAAAAAGCTTTATTAGCCGAAAAGGTCGCTTCAAAAATATTATACGAAGCCAATTCAGTATTAACAAAAGCTCAGGCAAAAGCTAGGTTGACAATGCAATTAAGTCTATTGGGACTCGCTGCGATTACCACTATTTCTGCCGGAATTATAACTCACGCACAGCGAGTAACCCAGCAAGTTGAAACTCAAAAAAAGCAAGCGATAATTGCCCAAATAGAAGCACTCAATTCCACAGCGGATATGTCTCTAACCTACGACCAACTAGGAGCTTTAATCGCCTCAGTCAGTGCAGCCAAAAAAACGCGAGAAATAGAAGTTTCTCCAGCGCTGAAAGCACAGACTGTCAATAGACTGCACCACACGCTCAATGCAGTGCGAGAACGTAATCGTTTTGCGAACGGACACACAGCCAGTTTCAGCCCAGACAACAAGTTCATAGTTAGTGCCGACGACAACTACCAGGTTAGAATTTATCAGCCCAACGGAAAGCTAATTTTTAGTTTACCAGGACATAAGCAGTCGGTTACTGAGGTGATATTTAGTCAAGACAGTAAGTTAATTGCTTCCACAAGTTTTGATAAAACTGTCAGAATTTGGCGCACCGACGGAACTTTGCAGCAAATTCTGAAAGGACACAAAGATTTAGTTTGGAGTGCAAATTTTAGCCCCAATTCAAAACTAATCGCTACTGCAAGTTCTGACAAAACTATTAAAATTTGGAGTTTAGATGGAGTTTTGTTGCAAACCCTCAAAGGACATACTAGACCGGTGACATCAGTCAGGTTCAGTCCAGATGGAAAAATGTTAGCTTCTACCAGTCAAGATAAAACTGTTAAACTTTGGAAACGGAATGGGAAAAGAGAATTTAGACTTGATAAAACTCTTTCGGGACACAAAGATGAAGTGTGGGGCTGCAATTTTTCTCCAAATGGCAAGATGATTGCGAGTGCGAGTCACGACTGGACGGTCAAACTTTGGAATACTGAGGGTAAGTTGCTCAAAACTCTAGCTGATTCTACAACGGGTTTGGGTAGTGTTAATTGGAGCGGCGACAGCAAAACCGTTGCAGGAGGAAGTATGGATGGTAAGGTGAGAGTTTGGCAGGCTGATGGCACTTTGCTGCAAACTTTTAAGGGACATCCAGCGGATGTGTGGAGTTTGAGTTTTAGTCCCGATCGCAAAATTTTAGCATCTGCGGGTAAAGATTCGTCGGTCAGACTTTGGAGTCTGGATGCTCATCCAGTCCAAGCTGGCGAACTTGACAAATTACTTGCGATCGGCTGTGATTGGCTCTTAGATTACCTTCAACACAATCCGAATGTTGAGAAAGACGGGCATTTGTGCCAGAAAAGTGACAATTGACATTTTATAGTAATTCCGAGTTTCACGTTTTGCTTGAATTCTCACATATCCGATCGGCAAAAACTTGTCGCTAGTTTTGTCTGATTGTCATATAATTTGATGTAAGGGTAAAAGCAAATGTACAATCACAGGTAGCCTCCGAACTAAATTAATGTCATAAAACATTAAATGTAGTTATCCGTACAAGTGTCGGAGCTATTTAATGCTGTATACATAAAAAATTAGTAGATAGTCAAATTTTCCAAGGGTATGTGTTGTTAAATCAATCTAAGCTGCCAGATTATTTCCGACCAGCTATTGCATGATTTCGGGTCAAAAAATTATGCTGAATAAACTGGATATTACATAAAAAAGTGCGTCTATTTCCCATTTATAGAAGGTAGAAAATATAATGCAAATAGTACGCAATACTAGCGAAAACAACCACAAGTGCCAATTACCAAAGGAGGGAGCAGTGTATGAAACTGAAGAAGGGAGTCCCATCAATCCGCCACTGGGTTTGCGATCGACTCTACAAGAATTAACCCTGTATGACTTCCTCCTAGATTCTAACTGTCTGGGAGGCGAAGTTACTACCATTTTTCAAAAAAATCTTTTACTTCCGGGGATCATCATTACGGATAAAGGAAAGTTTACGGGTATGATTTCGCGACGACGTTTTTTTGAACATATGAGCCGTCCCTACAGCTTGGAGTTATTTTCTCAACAGCCTTTGCTGGTTCTCTACCGCTTTACTCAAATTGATATCTTGATTCTCGATCACAACACCTCCATTATGGCGGCAGTGCGGCAGTCTTTGGGGCGCTTACCCGAATTAATCCACGAACCAATTGTAGTGCGGGTAGAACCGGAAACTTACAAACTTTTAGACGTACACCAACTGCTGCTTGCTCAGTTGCAAATTCACGAGTTGTCCACAGTGGCGATGCGGGAATCGCAATCTCAACTGAGACATCAAGCCCAACAGCTCGAATTTGCATTGCTCGAACTTCAGCGCACTCAAGCCCAACTAATTCAAACCGAAAAAATGTCTTCTTTGGGGCAGTTAGTCGCAGGAGTTGCTCACGAAATCAATAATCCGATCGGCTTTATTTACAGCAATTTGCACCATGCTAAAGAGTACAGCCAAAGCTTAATCAAAATGCTCCAGATTTATCAGCAGCACTGTCCTAAGTCCATACCAGAAATTGAAGTGGAAGCAGATGAAATAGAATTAGATTATTTACTCGAAGACTTACCGAGGGTTTTCAATTCTATGCAGCAAGGTGCAGAGCGCATCCGCGATATAGTTTTATCGCTGCGGAATTTTTGCAGGTTGGACGAAGCTGAAATGAAGAACGTCAACATTCACGATGGTATCGACAACACGATTATGATTTTGCAAAGCCAGCTTAAAGGGAAACCGGAAGATGAGGCAATAGAAATTTACAAAGAATACGTGGAATTGCCGCTAGTACAGTGTTATCCTGGACAGCTCAATCAGGTGTTTATGAATATTTTAGTTAATGCTATTTACGCTCTTAATGAGGGGAATAAAAGTAAAAGTATAGAGAAAAAAAATGAGGAAACTTCCGAAGCTGGAGCATCAAACAATCACTCGACAGATTCCCAATCCTCAATTTATAACTCTGCATATTGGAAGCCAGCGATTCAGATTCGCACGGAATTAATCGAAGAAAACAAGATAGCAATTAAGATTTATGACAACGGACTGGGGATGACAGAAGAGGTTCGGAAAAGATTATTTGACCCTTTTTTTACTACTAAGCCGATCGGCAAAGGAACAGGTTTAGGAATGTCGATTAGCTATGAAATTGTTGTCAATCAACATGGGGGAGAATTAAAGTGTTTTTCGGAACTGGGAAAGGGAACTGAATTTGCGATCGAGATTCCACTAAAACAATCTCCTCCAACACAGATTTTTCATAGCTTTGCCTAATTTTGAATACTTTAAAATCGACAAACCCATTTCCAAAGGGGATGAGTTTGTCCTTGTTCGCGAATGCGGCGGACTTGCTGTTCCAAACGCTGTTTTTCGCGTAGGGGTAATCCCCACACCAGATTTCGCCCTTGCCAAGTTAGCACTGCGAAAGTCATCCCCAAGCACAAACCTAAACCGAGAGTTGGCCAGCGGTGAAAGTATAAACCATAACGCACCGCAGCCCAAGTCAAGTGTTCGATCCACAAAGCAATTTCGTCTCGCAAACCCCAAATACTCAAAGAACCGATGCTAATCCACAAAAAGATTACAGTTAACCAGCGGCCATATATTGTTAGTTTATGGAGCCTGTGGACTTCGATTTCAAAGTTTGGGTCATTAGTCATTGGGAGTGGGGAATGGGGAATGGGGAATGGGGAATTGGGGAATTGGGGAATGGGAATTCAACAGTTAATAGTTAACTGTTAACTAAATTTCATCAGATGAATTGATGACTTCTACAGGAACAGGGATAGAGTGGCCTGTGCGACTGCGCCACCAAGCTAAGAGCGTACTAGCAATGAAAATACTTGAATACGCACCAGCAATAAAACCGACAATCAAAGCTAAAGCAAAGTATCTGAGGGTTTCGCCACCAAACAAAAAGATCGAAACCAACGTCAGCAGAGTAGTAAAGGTCGTGTTAATCGACCTTCCTAGGGTCTGCATGACAGCATCATCGACAATTTGATCGATCGACATACCGGGATTTAGCTTAATTACTTCTCGCACGCGATCGTAAATTACCACTGTATCGTTAACAGAAAAACCGATGATTGTCAAGAGGGCTACTACAAATAAACTGTCAACTTCTACACCTTGAACTAGACCCAAAAACGAGAAAACACCAACGGTAATTAACACATCGTGAAACAAGGCCACAAAAGCAAAAAAGGCATAATCCAACTGAAATCGGAATGTCAGATAAGTAGTAATCCCAGCAAAGGAAAGCAATAAAGCCAACAATCCCGAAGTAAATAATTGTTTGCCGAGGGTAGGCCCAACTGTATCAATTTGAGTAGATTGAGGAGAAAAAGTGCCTATTTTTTCGCTCAAAGCTGTTTGCAACTTAGTCCGCTGTTCGACATCCAAAGTTTTCGTTCGCAGCGATATACCCCGCTGTTCTTTGCCGATAACTTGAATACTGCTGCCGGCCAAACCTTGGGTGTCCAGGAATTCGCGGACAGCACCAAGATCGATGGGCTTACAGTTTTCTGGTTTCGTGCAGTCGAGTTCAAATTGTAGTCTGGTACCGCCGATAAAGTCCAAACTTGGCCGCAGTGGTGCGCGGATATCGGGACGAGTCCAAGAGATAGCCATTGATACTATGCCGGCGAGGATAATAGTGGCGGAAATACTCCACCAGATCGATCGCTGTTTGATAACACTGAATTGCATAATTTAGCAGGAATTAGGAATTGGGCATTGGGCATTGGGCGTTGGGCATTGGGCATTGGGCATTGGGCATTGGGCATTAATTTACAACTAATTTTTAGCTATTTAAACTAATTTTTAGCATTGATTACCGATTCCCCATTCCCCATTCCCCATTTCCCATTCCCTATTAACTATTAGCAGTTTTTGACAAGTTGGGACAAAACCATTCGGGTTTCCGCAATGCTGGAAATCCCAAAACTACCAACATCAGAGTACGACTGCAAGTAATAGCAGTAAACATACTCACTGCGACACCCAATCCCAGGGTTACAGCAAACCCTTTGACTAAACCAGCACCCAAGTAGAACAAGGCGGCACAAGCAATTACTGTTGTGACGTTGCCGTCTAGAATGCTAGAAAAAGCTCGGTAAAAACCTGATTCTACGGAACGATAAAGCGTTTTGCCCGATCGCAATTCTTCCCGTGTGCGCTCAAAAATCAGGACATTAGCATCAACAGCCATGCCGATGCTGAGTACAAAACCAGCAATTCCCGGCAAGGTTAAAGTTACTCCCAACAGCACAAACAAAGCCCAAGTTAGCAAAGCGTAAATTAACAAAGCAATGTCTGCAATTACACCGGGAAGTCGATAGTAGGCGATCATGAAAATCAAGACTAAAACTAAACCCCCGATACCTGCGATGATACTGCTTTGAATACTGTCTCTACCCAAACTAGCGCCGACAGTGCGGTTTTCAATAATTTCTACTGGAACTGGTAAAGCACCACCGCGCAATTGAACTGCTAAATCATTAGCTTCTTGGGTGGTAAAACGGCCTTGGATTACGGCATTACCGCCAGTAATTCCTGTTTGGGCAAATTCCACACCAACGACAGGAGAACTAATTGATTTTTCGTCTAGAAAAATACCGAGAGTTCGTCCGGTACCTGCTAAATTTTTAGTGAGTTCACCAAATAGTTCCCCTCCTTTGGTATCGAAACGAAGGGCGACATTCCATTCGTTACCTGTTGGTTGAGCTTGAGCATCTTTCAGGTTGTCGCCACCGAGTGCGCTACTTTTGTATAATTTGGCGATCGCCTCATTACTCCTTTTCAAGGCAGCCTGATTCTCTTTAAATGCGGCTTCGTCGGGGGTAATTTTTAATTGTGCTGCTTTTGCCACCAATTCTTGTTGTAATTGCCTTTCAATGGCTAATTGCGCTTCTGTTCCCGGCAGTTGTTCTCGGAATTCTAGCTTGGCGGTGCCACCCAAAACTCGTTCTGCTTGCTGGGGGTCATTTACTCCCGGTAGTTGCACGAGAATTTGGTCTTCTCCTACTGTTTGTACTAATGCTTCGGAAACACCTAAACCGTTAACACGGTTTTCGACAATCCGGCGCACTGCTTCTAACATTCCTGGATCAATCTTGGGAATTGCGGCGGTAGTTTTTACTTGAATTGTGAGTTGTGACCCTCCTTGTAAGTCTAATCCTAGCCGTGTGGGAATTGTTGCTATGACAGTAATGGCGGCGATGATTAAAACGAAAATTAGGGCTAATACAGAACGTTGTTTTTGCATATTTAAATTATTAGTCAGTTGTCAGTTGTCAGTTGGCCGTTAATAGTTGGCGGTTGGCAAATATTAGTCATCAGTCAACAGTCATCAGTCAACAGTCAACAGTCAACAGTCAACCACTGACTAATAACCAATAACTATTTATACTTGCAAACCTACCATTTTTTGAACAGCTTCGATAATTTGAGGTGTCTGTACAATTGTCAGTCTTTCCAAATTACCGTTGTATGGTGTGGGAATATCTTGGGAAGAAAGCCGTAAGACTGGTGCATCGAGTTCGTCAAAGTAGCGATCGCTAATCGAAGCAATTAGTTCAGCACCAATACCTCCTGTTTTCATGCACTCTTCCACAATAATTACTTTGTGGGTTTTGCGAATGGATTCGCCAATGGTTTCCATGTCAAGGGGTTTGAGAGAAATTAGGTCGATTACTTCTGGATCGTAACCTTCTTTCACCAATGCCGGCACGCCTTGCATGACATGATGCCGCATCCGAGAATAGGTCAAAATTGTGACGTCTTTGCCCGATCGCACTATTTCCGCTTTGTCCAATGGCACCAAATATTCTGTTTCTGGCAAATCTTCTTTGAGGTTATAGAGAAGGACGTGCTCGAAAAACAGAACCGGGTTATCATCGCGGATGGCTGATTTTAAGAGTCCTTTGGCATTGTAGGGAGTCGAACAGGCGACTATTTTCAAGCCCGGTACTGCTTGGAAATAGGCTTCTAACCGCTGGGAGTGTTCGGCACCGAGTTGTCTTCCCACACCGCCGGGCCCGCGAATTACCATTGGCATTTTGAAGTTGCCGCCGGAGGTGTAGCGCAACATTCCAGCGTTGTTGGAAATTTGGTTGAAGGCTAGGAGCAAAAAGCCCATGTTCATGCCTTCGATGATCGGGCGTAATCCGGTCATTGCTGCGCCGACTGCCATGCCTGTAAAGCTATTTTCGGCGATCGGGGTGTCGAGCACTCTCAGTTCGCCGTATTTGTTGTAGAGGTCTTTGGTGACTTTGTAGGAACCGCCATATTGACCTACGTCTTCGCCGAGTACGAATACGGTGGAGTCGCGGGCCATTTCTTCGTCTAGGGCCTCGCGGAGGGCGTTGAACAATAAGGTTTCTGCCATAGGAAGTGAATGATTGCAGGAGGGTTAGATTAGCATCTTAACCTTTTGGGGGTCTGGATTTGAATGCGATCGCGCATTTGGCACTTCTTAAGTGAGATTTTGCCAACACATATCATATAATTTGTCTTATGTCAATGAATGTTTAAGCCACCCAACCTTAGCTGTAGGGTGTTTCGCGATCGACAATCCTCAAGAAAAAGCGACAATCTAGTAGCGACGCACCTATGCTTAGCAAGAAAATGGGTTTAAAGCCCCGTCACTTCGGCTACGCTCAGCACAGCGCCTTATAGGACGGCTTTAATTAAGGAGTTAAGTTGGTTAACAAGACTCGTGGAAACAAACCTATATGTTGGTTTATAATAAGTCTATATTTTCTAGTTATTTAACATAAAGGTTAAATATGCGAAAACTAAAATATTACGTTGCTTGCACCGTTGATGGGTTTATCGCTCGCGAAGACGGCTCATTTGATTGTTTTCCGAGTTCAGGAGAGCATTTTGCTGATTTGTGCGAGCTTTTTCCTGAGACTTTTCCGGTTCACCAAGGAACTGGGTCTGAAGCCCCGTCCTTCTAGGACGGCTTTAATTCTCT
>NZ_JAKJHX010000086.1 GCF_021648855.1 Tychonema litorale BBK16
TCATGAATTGCCCCTACATTTCGGAGGAAAATCATACTTTAAATCAGCAACGCCAGAAATTCTATATCTTTAAACTGGGGCGAAAGGATTCGAACCTCTGAATGGCTGGACCAAAACCAGCTGCCTTACCACTTGGCGACGCCCCAACGTCTCAACCTTGTTTATAATAACATCAGGATGAGGTAATCTGTCAAGCAGTTTGAGAAAAAAAGTTTTAAACTTGGTGTTGAGGACGATCGCCCTCTATTCTAACTTCTTACTAATTACGGGAATCGCGATCGGGATTTGAATCCTGAACTCCACTCCCTGTCCGGCTTCGGAGATACATTCTAAGCTTCCTTTGTGTTTTTCCACCACAATCTGATGGCTGATCGACAAACCCAGTCCAGTACCCTTGCCCACAGGCTTAGTGGTAAAAAATGGATCAAACAAGCGGCCTTTGGCTTTTTCTTTCAATCCCGGCCCATTGTCCCGAATCCGAATCAACACAAATTGACCGATCGACTTTGATGAGACTGCATCCTGGGAGTCTTTGGTAACCACGGCTGTCGAAATTTCGATCTTCTTGGGGGAAAGCTGACCCTCCAAAGCATCGATCGCATTGCCGAGTATATTCATAAATACTTGATTGAGTTGACCAGGATAACACTCTACCTTCGGCAACTTCCCATACTCCTTCACCACTTCAATGCCAGAAATCTGCCCATGGGATTTCAAGCGGCTATCCAAAATCAGCAGCGTACTTTCAATTCCTTCGTGAATGTCTACCGGCTTCATATCCCCCTCGTCGTGTCGCGAAAAGTTCCGCAGAGAAACAACAATTTTGCGGATGCGTTCCACTCCCATCTCCATTGAAGACAAAAGTTTCAGCAAATCGGGAATTACAAAATCGACCTCAATTTCTTCACTCTTGCTGAGAATTTCCTCGCAGGGATCGGGATAGTGTTTTTGATACAAGCACAGCAAACCAAGCAGATCTTTCACGTACTGCTCACAATAAGTCAAATTGCCGTAAATAAAATTAACCGGATTATTAATTTCATGGGCGACTCCGGCGACCATTTGACCGAGAGAGGACATTTTTTCGTTTTGAATGAGCTGAGCTTCTTTCTGCTGCAAATTCTGCAATGTTTCGGTTAGCTGGCGCGCCTGAGTTTGAGCAGCTAAGGCGGTGGCGCGACTTTGGGCATAAAGTTCGGCTTGGTCGATCGCGATCGCCAGTTGATCTACCACCACTTGTAGCAATTCCACTTCGCTGGCAGCCCACTCCCGACGGTTACTGTAATGATTGCAAACAACTGCTCCCATTTCACCCGCGCGAGTCTTGAGCGGTAACAGCAGCTTGGATACAATCCCCAAATTTGCCAAAAAATCTTGAGTTGGCGGTTCAATGCAAGATGTACTTACCACATCATTGATCTTGAGAATTTTGCGACTGCGAATTTTCTCACCCAGTATGGTTATTTGTTCGATCGGATAATCTGTTAGTCTCTCTTTCAAATCGGGATTTGCCGCCTCGTGAGTGATCGCAAAACTCTCCGGGCTGTGAGGTGAAACTGAATACCACAAAAAATAGCACTGGTCAACCTGCAACAAATTGCGAATTTCATTCACAGCCGTATCTAAAACTTTGTCAAGATCCAGAGAATTTCGCATTTGACTGCCGAGACCAAATAGCAAACCTTCCCGGCGACTCAACAATTCTTCGCGAGCTTTGACGCGATCGATCGCCACAGCAATTGCATTAGCTATCGAAGCAAGAACTTCTAGTGTTCCCTCTGTTGCCACTTGGCTGATGCACAGCGCCATCACCCCCACCAGCCGCTCCTCCACAATCAGCCCATAGGCGATCGCAGATGAGGACGAAAACAGACAGAAAGGGGCGATTGGGAGTTTTCCTCCTTCTTTGAGCATCCAGTCCTCTATTTCCAATTCCCAGCCTTGATTGCTCAGTCCTGAAGCAGCTTGCAATTCCAATTGATTGGTCTGCCAATTCAATGTCCAGATACTCGCCGCTGTAGTCTCAAGGTGTTCTACCATTGCCTCGGTGCAGCAGTTCAGAATCGTAGCCATTGTCCCGCCTTGTCCCAGGGCTGTACCGACTTTAGCTTGCAAGGTGGACAGGCGCGATCGCTCTTCGCTTTCTCGGAGTGCTATTTCGATCGGCTGTTGCTCGATCCCACTGATGGCCGTTTCCAAGCAATAAATCGATTTGTGCGAACCCCCCAGAACCGGCAGCTTTTTTGTCCGAAATATTTTCGGATCTCCCTCTGCTGTCTCCAAGGCGCAGAATAGTTCACGGTTGGGCGACGATTCATCTAATTCCAAAAAATCTAGGCGATCGTCATTGCTCTTTTCTGCCCAACCCCAATTTTCCCGGCCTTGCGCTAATTGGCAACGCATTTCCACCAAGCTAGCAACTTGCCGACTCAAAGCTTCCACAGCATTTAGCGACTCTTTTGTCAAATCTCTCGGTACGAAATCCATCACAGAGAGCAGTCCCAGCATTTGCCCATCCTTCGTGACGATCGGCACTCCGGCGTAAAACTTCACAAAAGGATAGGAAGTGACCAGCGTATGAGTCGCAAATCGCTCATCTGTCGAAACGTCTCCGACAATGTCAACTTCTGAGTTACACTCTGACAGTTGATTGAACTCTTCAGCATTTTGACCGATCGCCAACGCGCAAAAATTTAGGTAGTTGTGAGTAAAAGTTTGATCGACACCTACCTGCGACTTTAACCAGTGGCCATTAAAGTCCATAAAACTCACGAAAGCAATAGGAGTTCGACTAATCTGAGCAGCTAAGCCAGCCAAATCATCGAAGCAAGCCTCCGAAGCAGATCCGAGAATCTCATACAGGTCTATGTTACCGAGCTTCAAAACTTTTTTCGTAAAAGGCAAGGGTGCTTTCATGTGTAACTGCTCGTTGAGTTGCTTTTGACAAGCGTTATCAATACAAAAGAAGGCATAGACTTTGTTCGGGCAGACTGTCGCCCTACTAGCACCCAGAATACTTACACTAGATTCAACCTTGGTGAAGCCTCGACAAATCTCTCTAGACACACGACACCGTGCCGTGTCCCTAAAATTTACAGCAGGTTCCACCTTTGTGAAATACACCCCTGATGGATCAACCCCCGGAGGGAAATGGCACTGCCGTGTCCTACACCCTATAAACTTGGAATACGCTGTATCAACCTGGAATACACTGTATATCTCCTTCAGACTCAGTCAGGACTTAGATTTAGAGGTTTATTCGTTAAGTATAATTTTATATTAACATACTTAGATCAGTGGTTGACTCACCAAAAAAAATCAGATCCTAATTCCCTCATCGGGTCAACTCTTAGATCTCAAATCTCAAATCTCAAATCCATTCACCTATTGGTAGATTAAAATCGTTAATTTGTGTAACAATACCAATGTCCTACACCTAGTTATAATGCCTACTGAGCTACAGCTAGGAAATTTAACTTAAAAAACAATTGCCAAAGTGTTAAAGTTCTTAACAATAATTGCTCAAAATTAATATAGACTATAGACTTGGGAGAAGAATATGTATGTAAGTAACAGTCAGATACCAACAATTCTGGCAGTTGATGATAGCGCAGTAATGCAAGGATTAGTCAAACAGGCTTTAAGCAAAGAGTTTCGGGTGCTAGTTACAGACAACGCAGTGGATGCTTTGTCAACTATTTATCACGAACAAGTTGCGGTTTTGCTACTGGATGTTTCCATGCCCGGTATTGACGGATTAGAACTATGCCGCACCGTGCGTAGCTTACCTCAATTTCAGAACTTGCCTATCGTCATGTTGACAGGGCGAGATGGAGCTTTCGACAAAGTACAAGGGCGTTTAGCCGGAGCAACCGAGTATTTAACCAAGCCCTTTGATGCTGATATGTTGCGTGAGGTAATTAATAAATTTATCAATAAATAAGTTCTAAATTTTCAATTTAGCCAACAGCAAAGTCGCGATCTCGTTAATCGGTAAAATGTGTTGGACAGCACCAATAGCGATCGCCTCCTTGGGCATTCCAAAAACCACAGAACTAGCTTCGTCTTGAGCTATTGTCAAACCGCCAAGTTTGGCAATAGCCAACATTCCCTCAGCACCATCTCTTCCCATTCCTGTCAGCAAAACCCCCGCTGCACCCCGACCATAAAAATTAGCTACCGACTTAAAAGTCACCGTTATAGAAGGGCAGTGTTCCCCAATATCAGCAGCTTCTAAATAAACCAAGCGCCCTTTATAGTCCAATTCTAAATGACGTTTTTCAGGCGGAAAATAAACAGTCCCAGCTTGTGGGAACTCCCCAAAACTAGCTATCTTAACAAGCAGTTTCGATTCACAACCCAGCCAATCAACTAATCCTTGCAAAAAACCTTCACTGATATGCTGCACGCAAATTACAGGCACTGGAAAATTAGCAGGAAGCTTAGAAATAATCGCGTGTAATGCTTGTGGCCCACCTGTAGAAGCACCGATAGCCAATACTTTAATAGTTGGAATTTTAACGGTTTCCTGGGCAAATTTGTAAGTAGGAAGTGATATGGGATTAATTTTTACATTTTGGTTAGTATTTTCTACTTGCACCAGTTTTTGATGCCGTGTAAATACTTTCACTCCTGAGAGAATTTTAATTTTAGCTATTAATTGATTCGCAAGGCGATCGTAATCTGAAGCCAACCCGCCAATTGGTTTCGGAAAAACATCCAATGCACCTGCTTTTAACAGTTGAAATACATTCTGAGTATCATCCGCTTGTACTGAAGCACTGATCACTAAAATTGGTAAGGGATATTTCTTCATTACTTCTTTCGTGAATTCTAACCCGTTCATTAGTGCCATATTCAAATCAGTACATATGACTTCTGGCTGAAGTTTCGGGATTAATTTTAATGCTTCTAATCCGTTGCAAGCGGTTCCCACTACTGTGATTTCTGGCGAAGAATCAAAAATTCGTTTTAGGACAATCGTAGCTACTGGAGAATCTTCAACTAACAATACTTTAATCGGCGATAACATCAGTTTTTTTTGATGACTGTTGACTAATGACTAATAACTACTGACTAATGACTAATGACTAATGACTAAACCAACCTTTTCAAAGTCTCTACTAACACATCTTGATTGAAAGTACCTTTAGGAATATAAGCATTAGCACCAGCATCAGCCCCTCTTTTTCTATCTTCATCCGAAGCCAAAGATGTCACTAAAATTATCGGCAACTCGTTATATTCTTTTTGTTGGCGAATCTTAATAGTCAATCCCAAACCATCCAAATTTGGCATTTGCACATCAGAAACCACAGCATCAAAATCGCGAGTTTTCAATTTATTCAACGCATCCAATCCGTCTACCGCTGTCATAACTTCATAACCCGCACCTTCCAGGATGCGTTTTTCTTGAGTCCGAGTTGCGATCGAGTCTTCTACCAAAAGTATAACCTGTTTTCGATCAGGAGTCTCAATTTGCGATCGCAAGCCAGAAATAGTACGCGACAAAACTTGCTTCCGTACCGACTTGATCAAATCCTGGGGATTCAAAACCATACAAACTTCCCCAGTATCCAAAATAGTTGCACCAGAAACATTTCGCACCCGTTTCAGCAATTGACTTTGAGGTTTAATCATCACATCCTGTTCATCTATCAAAGCATCTACAAACAATCCCAATCTTTCCCCCCCCACATTCAAAACAATACAAGGCATTTTTGCAGAAGTTGAACCTAGGAATTCTTTCGGAGTTTTCCGATTAACTGCACTCCAAATTTCCTGTCTCCACTCCCTATTTTTTTGCATCCATTCTCGATTGTTTAATTCTAGTAAATCTCTCAGATAAGCCACTGACAGAGGCTGACCATTTGAAAGAATAGTCTCCTTACCTTCAATAGCGAAAATATCAGACTGAGACACCAGTTTTGCCGTTTCCACAAACTCGACTGGTAGAGCATATGCAATCTCTTCAACTACGACAATTAATACATTGGCTGTAGCGAAAGACGTACTGAGTTGCAACCGAAAAGTGCATCCTTTCCCCACCAAAGACTCTACTTGGATACTACCTTTAAGGGCTTCAACATTCGTGCGAACCACATCTAAACCAACTCCACGCCCAGAGATTTCGGTCACAAATGCTCTAGTCGAAAAACCAGGTGCAAAAATCAGAGCTTGAACTTGACTATCCGTCATTAATTCCAGTTGTTCTAGAGTACAAATGTGGCGTTTTACCGCAGTTTTTTTAATGCGCTCTAAATTCAAACCCCTACCATCATCAGCAATTTCAATGATAATATTTCCAGCAGTATTATAGCCTTTAATTCGGAGAGTAGCTACCCGATTTTTACCAATTTTTTCCCGTTCTTCAACAGTCTCAATGCCATGATCGATCGCATTCCGAATCATGTGCATTAAAGGGTCTTTCATTTCCTCTAAAATACGTTTATCTGCTGTAGTTTCACCTCCTTCGATCACTAATGCAACTTCTTTACCTTCCCGTTTAGCTAAGTCTCGCACAGTTCGAGAAAACAAATTAAAAATAGTAGACAAAGGCAGCAATCTCAAAGTCCGAATTCCTGATGCCAATGCCTCAGTGATTAATTCCAGTTTCGCAGTATCTTCATAAGCTCGATTTCTCAAGCGATTCACCAAAACTCCGAGACGTTCTAAACGATCTTCTGTAGCTTGATAATAATCCTGCAATTGCCTAAATTGACCATTATCTTCAATACCATTTTCACTTATTTGCATCTGATAAAAACTTAAACTACTTACGAAATATTCTCGGCTCCACTCTTCCCACAAACTTGTAATTTGTTCGATATCTGCAACTCGGTGTCCTAGCCGAGTTTTTGTGACAGTGAGTTCCCCTGCTTGAGTCATTAAATCGTCTAAATTTTGGGTGGCAACGCGAATGGTTTCAATGCGATAAGATGAAGTAGAAGATGCAGTAACACTGGACGGCAATACCGACGCAGTAACATTCACAGAAGGGGTAGGCAAGTTGTGAGCTTGTCGCAGTAATTCTTGCTCAGACTGTAAAGGTAAAAAAGAATAGTTATTCTCTAAATTGCCGACTCCATGAATTTCAACATTGCTTTCTATATCTTGGCTAGAAGAATCAGAAAATTCCATTTCTACTAATAGTTTATCTGATGTCTGTGAATATAATAACTCTACTATCGGAACAGCATTTTGTGGCTGTGGCTTACTAGAAGCACCCATCATACTAGCGAGGATATAAAATGTATTAACCCCGGAATCTTCTCCAGTAACAGCTTCATTGACGAGTCTGCGAATGGCATCTAAACCTTGGGAAAGTCGATCGATAATATCTCCATTTAGTTGAGTTTCTCCCCGCTTAACACCTCCCAAAATATGCTCAATTTGATGAGATAAAGATGCCACACTTTTTACTCCCAGCATCCCCGCATCGCCCTTCAGAGAATGGGTTTCTCGCAGCAATTCTTCTAACTTAGCTGAGTCGCCTGGGTGTTGTTCCAAATAAAGCAATCCATCGTCTAGTTTCTGCAAATGTTCTTCACTAGCAATTTTAAATACATCTCGGAGTTCTTCGTCTTCAATTATCATAGGTATTTTGGGGAATTGGGGATTGGGAATTGATCTAACAACTACGTTTATTCTGCCCTTCGACCCAACGCAGGGCTCAGGACAGCGCTCCGCTCAGGGTACAGCAACTGACTACACCACAGACTTGAGATTAAATGCAGCTTCGTTTAGTTCTTGAGTACCCATTTTGACTTGAGTAATCCCACCGACTGTTTGAGATGCTGCTTGATTGATCGAATTCATCGCATCACCTACTTGCTGAATCGCGATCGCCTGTTGTTTAATATTAAGAGAAATTTGCTGGTTGCTCGCAAACACCAGATTGCAAGCTTCCCTGACACCGATAAAAGCTTCGGCTGTATCTTGTGCTGTCTTCACCCCTGCTGCTGCTGTTTTGCGCCCTTCTTCTGTTGCTTTCACCGTCGAGGCGATCGCACCCTTAATTTCTGGAATAATACCATTAATCTTTTGTGCTGCTTGTTGACTTTCATCCGCCAACTTACGAATTTCGCTGGCTACCACCGCAAAACCTTTACCGTGCTCGCCAGCCCTGACTGCTTCGACAGCCGCGTTGAGAGCTAGCATATTTGTTTGGCTAGCTAAATCGCTCACCAAACTTGCCAAAGTCGAAATATTACCAATCTGACTTGTACTGTCATCAAGTCGATGATTTTGCTCAGAAATTGCCACCACAGCCTCTCTAAGATTCAGCATTTGCTTGAGAGTTTGCTCCACCATTTTAGTACCTTCCTCAGCGAGATTTAAAGCTTGACGAGCCGCCACCGCCACAGATTCAGCTTGCTCCACTGTTTGCTGAGAAGATATCGTCAAATTTTCTAAAGTTGTTGTTGTTTCGTTGACTGAGACAAATTGCAGACCAACTATTTGCTCTTGGTCGTCCATACTAGATACTATTTGCATTGAAGATAATGATATTTGGTAGATCAATCTCCGAATTAACTTAACAACTTTTTGGAGAACAAATACTCCTAACATCAGTACCATACTCAGGGACAAAATAGTAATAATTGATGCCATTTTTTGGAAATAATTAATAGAAGCAAATAGTAAGCTTTTGGGTGACTGATTTACAATTGTAAAAAATTTATTCTGGCTTTCTTTGTTGAAAATAACCGTATTATAACTAATAACTAAATCTCCCTTTTCAATTTCTCCTTTGCCACCTGAGAGTATTTTAGTAACTATGTCTGCTGAATAATCATTTTTGACATTCTGGTTGGTTTTAAGTTCAAATCCCCATGCTTTTTTAGAATTTGGATGATAAAGATAATAACCATCTTGATTTAACATAAAAGTTTCCTCCGATCGTTCAGGATTGACATTTTTAACCAGATCGATCAGAGTGCTACCCAGAGCATTAGCAATCACAATTCCTTGTCTTTCTCCTTTAATATTAAAAATTGGAGTTGCATAGCGAATTGTTGGCTTGTAAGGGATTTCTATTTGACCGCGTTCCTGATTCAGATTTAATGCAGACACATAGATTTCTCCGGGTTTTAGCTTTATAGTTGCCAAAAAGTAATCTCTGTCTGCTTTATTTTGTAGTTGAGAATCGGGAATAATTTTGATATTTTTGCTATCAGAATCTACGCGCACGAGTTCGTTGCCTTTTTCGTCTATGTACCGCAACTGCATATAATATGGCTTAACTTCCATCATGGATGAAAATATAATTTGCATTCGTTCGACCCAATTTTGATAAGTTGAATTATTTTGTCTATCTACTCCCTTCCCTTCTCTAGCTCTAATCAATCCCTGAATAGGAGGAGTTTTGCTAAGGAACAAAACATCGGAACTCAGATATTTCAAATTGTCAACAATCTTTTCTCCGCTGGAAGCGACATTTTCATTTAGGTTACTCAAAGCTAAAGTTTGTAGTGCTGCTGTGGAAGAATTAACTGCATACCAGCCTACAAGAGATACTGGAATCAAGGTGCTTAAAATTAGAAGAATCAGTAGTCGGTGCTGGATTTTTTTGAAAAATTTGTTGATCATTTAGTTATTGGGGATTGGGAATTTAGCATTGGTAATTGGTGATAAAAAATAACTAATAACTACACTGCTGATTTGAGATTTTGGGCTGCTTTGTTAAGCTGTTTGATACCAATTTTGACTTCGGAAATTCCACTGGCATTGTCCTGAGTGGCTAAGGTGAGAGAGTTCACAACTTGAAAGACATCCTGAATCGCGATCGCCTGGTTCTTTGCAGTAAAAGAAATTTGTTGGCTATTCAAAACAATGCGCTCGATCGCCTCTGCTACACCAGCAAATGCTTCGGCGGTTTTTAGCGCAATTTCTACTCCTGTATCAACAGTTTCCGCCCCTTCATTCGTTACTATTGTGGTTGAATTAATTGCTGTCTGGATGTCTATAACTAAAGCATTAATATTGCTGGCAGATTCCTTGCTTAAATCTGCTAATTTCCTAATTTCGGTGGCAACAATAGCAAATCCTTTGCCACTTTCGCCCGCCCTCCAGGCTTCGATAGCAGCATTAATCGCTAAGATATTTGTTTGGTTGGCTAAATCGCTAACTAAACTGGATATATTGCCAATACGATTGGTTTGCTCGCTCAAAAGCAAAATTTGCTTTTCAATTGATTCTACATTTTGTTTCAACATTGCCATTTCTGTGAGGGTATTATCTACTGCTTGATTGCCTCCTACGGTAAGAGCCAAAGCCTGTTTCGCTCCGAAAGCAGCGGCTTCTGCTTGTGAGGCACAAGCCCTGCTTGATTCACCTAATTCATCCATTGTAGTAGCTGTTCGCTCGACCGCATATAGTTGTTGGCTGGCGATGCGTTCTTGTTGTTCGATGGTGACAGCAATCTGTGAGGAAGAATAGGCGATCGCCCGTACAATCTGATTCATCGATCTAGTAGTTCGACTAGCCAAAAAAGTGGCGATCGCACTAGCAATAACAGCCGTAACCCCAACTCCTAATATCAAAGTTACCAGCAACTGCCTTTGAGGTGCAAATACATCTTTTGTATCGTTGGCAATAATCACGCTCCAGCCTGATTTGGGCATATTTCCTGTTGTTTCAATAGGAGCATAGGTGATCAGTTGCTTAGCTTCGTCAATGCGATCGATATCTACGACACTACTAATTTGTCTGTTAGCGTGCATCGCATCAAAAGATCTAAAATCTGAGCGCGCATCTCTGCCTATCTGATTAGTTTCTATTGCTACAAAAAACTTGCCCTTGCCATCTATCAAATGGTATTCCTCCTTTTCAAATCCCTCAGCACCTTTGGCTAATTTTGCTTGAGTTTCCTTAAACTCTCGGTCCAAATAGCTAGCAGGCGTGCGAGTTCTGACTATGCCAATGGTTTGACGAGTATTGACATCAATAATCGGAGCAGCAGCAAAAATGGAATATTGACCGGTAGTAAATGATTTTCTCGGCTGCATGATCGTAGGACGATTGGTCTTAATTACTTCCTGAAAATAATCCCGTTTGCCGAGGTCTGTAATTGCTTCCCCGCTCGACTGCAAAATAGTGTTGCCCTTGAGGTCGGCAACTGCTATGCTATCATAGCCTTTTGAATTTTTGATGTATTCATCTAATCTGGCTGTTTGTTCGCTGATTGAGGTGGCTTGCCTGACTGTGGAATCTTTTAAAATAGGTAAATGTGCGATTTCCTGAATGTCGTTATAGATTTCAAACATCAAGTCGCTAACTTGATTTGCCGTAGCGATCGCGCGGGATTCTTGGTACTTAATTACATAGGTAGTTATGTATTGATTTGCCAAAAAATAACTGAACGCCCCCATTAATATTACTGGGAGTGTGCCGACGGCGATCGCAAAAATAATTGCTTTGATTCTTAAGGAGATATTTGGCATTTTTTTTGACTGTTTATAATTCAAAAATATTTTATACCACGGCTTTCAAATCTAAGGCTGCTTCATTCAATTTTTGAGTTCCGATTTTAGTTTGACTGATACCGCAGGCTGTTTGGGCTGCGGCTTGGTTGAGGGAATTCATCGCTTCCACCACCTGTTCGATCGCAATTGCTTGCTGTTTAGCATTCAGCGAAATTTGCTGAGAGCTCAAAACCACGTTGTTAATGGCATTGGCAACCCCTGTAAATGCGGCGGCAGTTTCTTTGGCAATATCCAGACCTGATTCGACAGTTTTAGTTCCTTCGTCTGTTACCATTACCGTTGAGTTGATCGCCCTTTGAATATCAGCAACTAATAGATTAATTTGGGTTCCTGATTTTTTACTGCGATCGGCAAGTTTGCGAATTTCTGAGGCGACAACGCCAAACCCCTTGCCGTGTTCTCCCGCCCGCACTGCTTCAACGGCGGCATTTAGTGCTAACATATTAGTCTGATTGGCCAAATCACTAACTAAAGTTGAGATATTACCAATGCGATCTGTTTGTTCGCTCAACTGCATAATTTGTCCTTGCATATCTTGAACTTTAATTTTTAGAGTTGTCATTGCTTCTAAAGTTTGTTCTACAGCTTTTGTGCCACCTCCAGCTAAAGTCAGAGCTTGCATTGCTTGAATTGTGGCTGTTTCCACCTGCTGTGCTGTCGCCCTGGAAGATGCACCCAATTCGTCCATTGTGGTAGTAGTTTGATTGACTGAAGCGGCTTGCTGGCTTGCCATGCGTTCCTGTTCTTCTACGGTTGCTGCAATCTCACTGGAAGAAGTTGCGATCGAGCTAATTGCGCGATCGATATTTCTGGCAATTCCTGACGAAACCAGCCAAGCTATAACTGCACCTAAGATCACTAAAAATACGGAACCAACCACCAAAACTGACATCAAAAAAACCAAAGATTCCTTAGTCTTTTTTGTTTGTTGTTTAATTGAATTTAATTCAAATTCACGAAATTGTCGATGTAATTCTATGAATTCATTGACGAATTTTGTCTGTTTTCCTGTGTTAAATATTGCCAAGGCTTCCACTGTTTTATTGCGCTGTAATAAACTAACTATTTCGTTGGAATTATCATAATATTCGTTGCATAGATATAGCATCTTCTCTAAACGAGTTTTCTGTTCAGAATTTTCAATAATCGGCTCCAAAGTATTAGCAGACTGGCGAGTTAATTCTATACCTGTTTTAAAATCATTTAAAAACTGCGGATTTTTATTGATCAAATAGCCACGCAACCCCCGAACCATTTGCTCGGTACCTATGGAAATATTGTTTGTTTGCTCGATGACATTTTCTATTTTTTCTACTTCTTGAAGGTTTTTTAATGTCTGATTTGTTGTTTGATAAACTAGCACTGGCAAACCTAGGTAGATGGCTATTGGTGCTACATAGGCAAGCAGCATTTTATTTCTAATATTTAATTTTCTTAACTTAGAAAACATATTTTTTTCCTGAATTTGAACAAGTATCGGAATTAATATTACCCGAAATCAGGACACAGCATTGGTGTGTCCATACCCAAAATAATATTGTAGGGATACGGCATTGCCGTGTCCTCGGTATTATAAGAAGTACAACCGGATTTGGTATATTTTTTTGATTCAAACCTCCTCATCTACAACAACTCCTCCTTTAGTTAGCAGTTTTTGCAAATTCAGAATAGCTATCATTTTTTCCCCATAAAGAGCTGTCCCCCATAGATATTCGCGGTTGACAGAATGCAGTGCTGCCGGAACAGCCATAATGTCCGACTTACTTAAATATATAATATCTAATATTTGGTCAACAACGAGACCAGTAACCAAATCTGCAACTTCAACAACGATCGCCTTAGATAGACAATTTGTAGCCGCCGACATATTTAAAGCATGGCGAATATCAAGTAGGGTCACAATTTCTCCCCGTAAATTCATATTTCCAATTATGTGATCGGGAGTACAAGGAATCGGAGTAACTTGGCGAATTTCAGTAAACTCGCGCACTGCATCTAGATTAATACCAAAGTATTCGCTATTTAAAGTAAGCACCGCTAGGGATATATTAGCACCAGAATTTTCCTCCTCGCCTTGCAGCCTCAAATTATCAGCCCGCGATTTAAAAATCGCCTTTTCTTCCGGAGTGGCTTGCGGGCAAAAAACGTGATGCTTACTCAAAAGTTTAGCACTTACGCCGAGCATTTTGGCATTTATTTCCCGTTGCAAATTTTCTATGTCTGCCTCAGCCCCTGTTTCTTCCATACCTCGATCGCTGGTAGAAACAGGCAAGCTTTCCTCTAATTTTTCGGCAGAATATCGAATTAGGCGATCGAGATTCAGCAGCATGACAATATCGGCTTCGCAGCGGGCAAATCCAGCTACAAAATGATTGGAGGCGATCGCATCATCTCGCCCATAAGATAGCTGCGGAGTGATGACATCTTGTGAAATATCCTTAACTTCGCGAACTTTGTTGACAATGATACCGACTTTCCATTGTTCCCACTCGAGCACGATCGCACTATCTGTCACAGTATACTCCTGCCAAACGTATCCAAAACGGAGATTCAGATCCATTACAGGCAGAATTTCGCCCCGAAGGTCGATCGCCCCAACAATATCTTGAGGCGCTTCTGCAATTATCGTCAACTCCGGCAAAAAGAAAATTTCCCGAACACTACAGACCTCTACAGCGTAGAGAAAACTGTTCTGTTCAAAAGTAAGATACGATGTAGTTTCCATATTTAGCTAAACTTATTTAGTCTGTAATATTAACAATTGTTTTTTGACATCTAACAAGACTTGGCTTGCTGTCATTTTACCATGCTGTTCTATTGGAGTATTAGGCGGTAATCTGATGAGGATTTCATAAGACGAATTATACATTGTGATAGCTCTTTTGAGCTTGCCTTCTTTATTGTATATATTTCCGAGTTCTAGATAAGCTGAAACAAAAGATGGGCAAATACAAATTATTCTGTTTAACAAAATTTTAGCTGTTTCTAACTCTCCCTGTTCTGTGGCAATTTGAGCTTGTAAGTAATCCGGCAAAACTGACATTGAATCTACTTTACTAGCTCGTTTGCAGTATTCGATCGCCTGAGAATACTTACCTAAATTTGCATAAATTCGAGCTAATAAATAATTAGCATCAAAATTATCAGGTTGAATATATATCGATTGTTTTGCTTGGTAAATAGCCTCAGCATAAGCTTTTTTTTTAAACTTTCTTTTGCTTCTTGACTTAGCATTAAATAAGTTTTTTGGGGTATTTTTTCTGATATTGTCGAAGATAAAAATGAGCCATTTTGTGATACAGAATTTCCAGCTAAATAGGGAGTTTGGGACACTTTTTCTGGGGAGCTAGATCTTGTTAATAGAGTAGCTATCTCTGAAAAACCCTGAGCAGAACTAGCTGGCATAGTTCCTTTTACTAGCCAGGAAGTATCATTGATCAATCCAGAATTTTCTGATTGATCAGGGGCTGACTTTGGTTCATTTTGATACCGTTTCTCCGGTAATGCCTCCCGACGCTGATAAACAATCGACTCTGGGAAAATCTCTGGTTTCAATTCGTTCATAATTTGACCATGAACTTCAGCGTGACCTGTGATTAAATATCCTCCCGGTCTCAGGGTCTTGGAAAATTTTTTCAGTACCAGTGAAATATACTCAGGTTCAAAATAAACAAAAACATTTCTACACAAGATTAAGTCTATGTTATAAATATTTCGGTAAAAATTAGGAAAAGCATCTGTGATTAAGTTTAGACATCTAAACTCTACACTTTCGCGCAATTCTCGATTTATTTCCCATTCAATTTGTCGCGGACTAAAATACTGCTTTTGTACCTGGGGATCGACCAAGCGAAACGACCAAGGGCTGTAAACTCCCTGTTGCGCTTTTTCGATTACTTTTTGATTGATGTCTGTACCTAAAATTAATATTGTCCATTGTTTCCAATCGGCAATCAATTGTTTTAAAATAATGGCCAAAGAATAAGGTTCTTCACCAGTGGAGCAGCCCGCGCTCCAGATTCGCAGTGTAGGCTTAGTTCCCAATGTCTTATGCAAGCTTTTTTTTTGCTCTATTAATTTAGGAAGAATAACTTTTTTTAATAAAGAAAACTGTCCTTTGTCTCGCATGAAATAGCTCTCAATTGTTGTTAGTAAGACCACTAATTCGTGCCATTCGTTTTGATTGTCCAAGCTTTTTGCCGTTAAAAATTGATAATATTTTTCTGGATCGGCTATTTTTACGGATTTCATCCGAGTCAAAAGTTTTTGAGATAAAGCCGATCGATCTTGCGGGCGAATTTGTAAGCCAGTATGAGTTTTAATTAATTGAATAAATAGTTGAATTACTGCATCATCCATAGGATTTTAGATTTTAGATTGGATAATTGAGGTAGAAAACAGAAGCAAGGGAAAAGTTTCTGTTTTCTACCTTCTAGCTTAAAACGCTTGAATCCCTAAGCTTAAGCTGGATAGATCCGCAGACGGCGATTTGGTTCTTCACCAAAACTGTCGGATTTCAGGTGATAGTGTTCCACAAGTTCATGCTGCATTTTGCGGACGTTGGAGGAACGGGGCAGAAGTTCGACTGGCTGTCCCTTGGGAATCACAATTTGCTCAACTGCTAAGCGGGTTTCTTCGAGAGCTTCGAGCTCGTCAGAAGAAGCGCTGTGGGCAAATAAGCTGAGGTCGGCGATTTCCGGGGTGCCGGGGTCGTCCATGTCCAACAAGCGTCGCAAAGCTCTGGCTACGTGGGGAAGTGTACTAGCCTTAATTGTGTGCAGGGGAACTTGGCGAGTTTTAGCCAGGTGCCGCAATTTTGACTGGTTCCGAACGTTAGAGCGCAATGCTAAAACCACGTCAGCAGTGTCAATATCCTTGGTCAGTATTATCGGCAGATTCAGGGTCGAAATTACCTGTTCTAGCTGGTGGCGAGCTATGCCATAAGGATAAACGTGAAGTGGCAAATCTTCGCCGTTAGGGCCGACATTCTGAGAAAAGCGTCCTGGTAAGGCGACGGGTTCCTCGGCTAGGGATTCTTCGAGCAGTTGCTCAAAATATCGGGTCTCGGAAACAGGGCCACCGTTAGCAGATACTTTTTCGGCGGGAGGAGGCATTGGTACCATTTTGCCAGCACTGCGCCATCCGGATAGTGGGGTGACTGGTCGGATTGCTGATACCCCAGCCGTCACAGCACCTGAGTTCCCTGGAAAACGGGCTGGGGGATTGCCCGACTCGTGGGCGATAATCACTTCTCCTGTGTCGCTGATGCTTCTGATTTGCTGGTTCGGTTGTCGTCCGCGTAGTAGGCTGTCGATCGCATCTGCAACTTCTTCGTGTACCACCCATTTCTGGCGTTCGAGCATTTCGATGGCAATTGCAAAGGTTGGCGGTGATTTGCGCTCCAAAACTGTCTTTTGAGAACCGCGGCGTCGGGCTTCGTCATCTCCCAACGTCACGGCTTGGATGCCCCCAATTAAATCGGCCAGAGTTGGGTTTTTCATTAAGTTTTCGATCCGGTTCCCGTGAGCAGTACCGACTAACTGGACGCCTCTTTCGGCGATGGTTCGAGCGGCCAAAGCTTCCAATTCTGTACCGATTTCGTCAATCACGATGACTTCTGGCATATGGTTTTCCACTGCTTCGATCATGACTTGGTGCTGAAGTTCGGGACGGGAAACTTGCATTCTGCGAGCTCTGCCGATCGCGGGGTGGGGAATATCTCCATCTCCGGCAATTTCGTTGGAGGTGTCGATGATCACCACTCGTTTTTCCAAGTCATCGGCGAGTACGCGGGCAATTTCCCGCAGTGCAGTAGTTTTGCCGACTCCGGGGCGACCTAGCATCAGAATGGATTGACCAGTTTCGACTAAATCGCGGATGATCTTGATTGTCCCAAACACGGCGCGACCAACTCTTAGGGTTAAGCCGATTATTTCGCCGCTGCGGTTGCGAAGGGCGCTGATTCGGTGCAGGGTTTGCTCGATGCCGGCTCGGTTGTCGCCGCCAAAATCGCCGACTCGCTCAATACAGTATTTGAGGTCGGCTTTGGAAATCGGTGTTTGGGAAAGGTGTTCGGCGTTTGATGGAAAACGGGCTTCTGGGAGGCGACCCAAGTCCATGACAATCTCGATCAGATTGTTGCGTTGTGGGTGCTGTTCTAGGGGTTGCCGGATGTGATCTGGCACGATGTCGAGTAATTTATTGAGGTCGTCTTTAATCTGCATTCGCCGTCCATCTGTTCAGTGACGTTTTCAACCTTTTTAGTTGTTAGTTGTTAGTTGTTAGGTGTTAGTTGTTAGTTGTTAGTTGTCAGTTGCTAGTTGTTAGTTGTTATTGCTTGTTCGTTATTGGAACTAACTACTAACCACTAACTAATGACCAATGACCAATGACTACTGACTAATGACTACTGACTAATGACTACTGACTAATGACTAATATTCTTTGAGTGGGGAAACTAGAGAATGAGCTAAACTGACGGCTTGCCAGAGAAGTTCTGGGAAGGCTTCGAGTTGAGTAAGTCCTGGTATTTGAGCGGAGGCTGGTGGTGGCGGAATGGTGGCAGGAATGGCCAAAGCTCGATCGATTTGCATTGTTTCTAATTGCTCTAAAATTGGGGACAGGAGAACGCGAGCATAGCTGCCATAAGCTATACCTGCAATATGGGGGGCATCAGGAATTGACAAATTTTTCCGATGCTCCTTCATCAGTCCAGAGGCTCTGAGTTTGCTAACAGTATGAGCATTAGTTCCGCCTGCGAGTTGTACATATCCGGGTAAACGGGCTGCCAAGACTTTTTGACCGAGTTTGATCGCGGCTCTGGTAGCTCCGGTTCCAATATCTCCACTCATTGGCCTACCATCGGTTTGCCAAATTAGGGGACAAGGAAGGGGGGAAATTATTTGATAGAGTGTCCGCAAATAGTCAATCAAACCTTCTCCATCGGGGCAACTAATGGCAATTAGTTTGAGTTGAGTAACCCAGGGAGCGATGCTTGACCAAAGTCGCGCAAAATCTGGCTCTCTGCCTACTTGCGTGTGGATTTCTATGGCATCCACACCGGATTGCAGGATTAAAGGTGCGATCGCGGCGGGAGCAGAAACGTAAGAACGAGTGTAGATTAGTTGGCTGGGACAAACCGGTAGACAGCGACCGCAACCATAGCAGCGCTGATCTATCACCCCGGAAACACCCTCACCAGCACCCTGAAAAATGATTGCTTCGGCTGGACAAATTTTTTCGCACGGCCGCCAGCAGTCCGCCGGACACTCGGCTGGGTTGAATTCGGCTTTACGAAAATGCGGGTCTTCCCCGTCATTTAAACTGACCATTAGCCAGGGCAAACCTTTGGCACTAAATTTAGGGTTCGAGGTTTGAGCCTGTATTTTGCTGGCAACCTGTAGGGCTTCTTGTGCTGCTGCGATCGTGGCTGGATCTGCCGCGACATCGATGCAGTCAGCGCCTGCCAAGGTGTATGCCAAGGTTAGGTTCCGAACGGCAGGCAGGTCTTGAAAGCTAGCCCCACAGATCAGCTTGAACCAATGGCCACCTTTTAATGAGTTTAGGGGCTGATAATGTTCTGTCACCCTTATATGCTAACCCTTTGAGCTAAAAATTGCGAGGTACAAATGTTTCTTAGATTTTAAAACTTTATGTGATGCTAGTTGAAAAACACTACTGATGGTAGTGTGTCTGCGGATCTAATCCCTATATGTAGAGTTCTGCCTTAATTATTGTTGATAAATTTATTTTTTTTGAGAGTGCTCAGGCGGGGCGCGATTTTCAGATTTGGCGATCGGCTTGGTTACGGAATACCAATTCCGGTTGCACCGGAATAATATAGAGGAGACGGCAGTGCCATTTCCCTACAGTGTTATTTTGGGCAGGGACACGGCATTGCCGTGTCCTGGGATATTGAAGGATTTTACGTTTATTTAATTAAAGCGACTTACTTATTGCTTGGTTAGCCGCTTGTAAACCGTAGCTAAAGCATGACTATCTCCCACATTTCCCGGAAACAAAACCACTGGTAAATTGGGAAACAAAGGATGGTCTGCCTCGGTTTTTACTACTGAACAACCTGCGATAATTTGACCAAGCTGTCTGACACTTTTGAGCGATAAACCTGTACTCAAAACATCGTTGGAAGTAATGCCACCTTTGCTAATTAAAAATCCGATATCCGCAGGTAGTCCCCGCACGATATCCATTAATAAAGCAGAAACGGCTTCTCCAAATTTTAACCGAATTTCGGTATTTTTAAATTGCAGTTCTTGGCGACTGGTATAAATTACAGGGGTTTTGCCATCGGCGTGAGCAGTGCGGACTTTTTCTAGAGTTTCATTCAAGATATCTGTACGATATTCTGGAGAATCTTCTAGCAAGTGAGATACATCTATTTCAATGCTAATTGTATTGGGTTCTTTTAACAAGCGTTCCAATTGTTCTGTGGTTTTCTTAACGTGGGAACCAATTATTACTACACCCGGTTTACCATCCCTTACATATTTTGCCATCTTTTCGGCTGCGATTGGCTGGGGGCCGAGGTCAGCTAAGGATGTTAAGATACTTGCTGCACTGCGGAATAAAAACTTTTTGCCTTGACTAGCTGCGTCGAGAATGTGTTTGGCAAAGGTGTCTAAATCGGCTTGACTTTCGCCGTCAACGACTGCACATTGGTTGTCTGTCATTTCCATTAGTCGGTCTAAACTTCCGTAGCGAATGTCTGCGAGTAAAATGCGATCGACTGTATCAGCATGGATGCGACCTTTGGTTTTTTCTTCTACATAGTCTGGGAGGTAGCTGTGAGTGTAGCCGAAGACTGAATCTTTGGCAAATTCGGTTTGGTGAACTGGTGTTTCGACGCTGTTTACCATCAGGTAATGGACGCTGTGACGGGTGATTCTACCTCCTTCAAAAAAGGCGGGAATTAGAAAATGGGCGTCGAAGGGGCCTAGTTCTTCGGCGATCGCGTCGGTTTCGATCGGATAGTGACCGCGCAGGGTAGAATCGGAACGGCTAACTATGAGGAAGTCGTGGATTGCTTCGGCGGCGATCGCAACTTTCAGATTTTGGCAAACTTCGCGGGTGACGGAGGCTGCTTTTTCGGGAGTTAGCGATCGAGTATTTGTGAGTATAAAGAAAATCGGCGACTTGTCCCGCAGTCCCAAACGCAAGGTTTCTTCGTCCCAACGTGTCAGCAGCAAGCAACTATGGACGGTTTGAGAACCGGTAGGGTCGTCATCAAGAACTATAATCTTAGGTTTGGCAGACATATTGACCTGGTTGTTAGCGTTACCTTTCCAAGATATCCTGACCTAGCTACGTCACAGGAAAAAATTTATAATTGCGTCCATAATCGTTTTAAAAGGTGCAAGATCTCAGTTTTACCTTACTTTGCCACATTTCGCTCTTGGAGTTTTTTCATTTCTGCTTGAACTCCCAGGGCTACCTGCAAAGCTTCGTTGAGCAATCGCGCTTGTTTGCTAGCTTTATCGTTAATTTGCAACCCAGTCAAAGCTGTCAAGTTATTGGAAAATAGTTCTGAGTTAGTCGCCACGAATTTTTTGTTTTCCCTGAGAATTCTCTCGGTTTTCAAGGCTCGGACTAAGTCATCTCTGATTAGCTGTAATGCTTTAATGAGTTTTGTGCGATCGCCTATTTTGACTTGCGAATTGCCAGCTTCTTCTATTTGGTCATTAATTTGGATAGTTTTAATTATGCCATTGTAGCGATCGACATCATCAAAAAGATTAATTAAATGTTTATTTTGGCTGCTGCACCTAATTTTCCAGGCATCCTCAATGATCAAACCGACGATTGCGGTTAGGTGGATGATGAACCAAACTAAATAAGCCCTGGGAAATATCATAACCAGCAGCAAACAACTGATTAAAACTAAAAAAATTAAGCCGACTGTTTTCAAGCCTTCGTGGGCAAATTTAGTCGCTGTTGCTGGTCGATATACGCGATCGGGTGTCGCCCCGCTAAGGCGTTTGAGTTCACCATCGGTAATTTCTAATCCCTGGATGTCAACTCGCATAAATCTTCACAAATATTTGTTAATTATAAAGTTTAGATGTAGAACAAAAGGTTCGTCTACAATAAATCTAACACTTTCTTTCACAAAATCTCTACTATGTCCGCACGTCCTATATACCTCGATAACCACTCCACAACCCCCGTAGACAAACGGGTACTTGATGCGATGGTGCCGTATTTTACTGAACAATTCGGCAATGCAGCCAGCATCAGCCATGTCTACGGCTGGGAAGCAGAAGCAGCGGTAAAACAGTCGCGACAAATTTTGGCAGAAGCAATCAACGCTTCCCCAGAAGAAATTGTGTTTACCAGCGGCGCAACGGAGGCGAATAATTTAGCGATTAAAGGCGTCGCTGAAGCCTATTTCAGCAAAGGAAAGCACATTATTACAGTTAAGACTGAACATAATGCGATTCTTGACCCCTGTACATATTTGGAAAAATTGGGATTTGAGATTACGGTTTTACCGGTAAAAAGTGACGGATTGATTGATATAGGGGATTTGATTAAAGCGATTCGGGCTGAGACAATTTTAGTTTCGGTGATGATGGCAAATAATGAAATTGGAGTTATTCAACCGATCGCGGAAATTGCAGCAATATGTCGTGGAAATGATATTATTTTCCATACAGATGCAGCGCAGGCGATCGGCAAAATTCCGATTGATGTACAGGATATGAACATTGATTTAATGTCCTTGACAGCGCACAAAATTTATGGGCCAAAAGGCATTGGTGCTCTCTATGTGCGCCGTAACAAGCCGAGAGTGCAGCTAGCGCCACAAATGCACGGAGGTGGCCATGAACGGGGAATGCGATCGGGTACGCTGTATGCACCGCAAATAGTCGGATTTGCTAAAGCAGTTGAGTTGGGAATTGCGGAAATGGAGGAGGAAACTGCACGAGTTGTGAGTTTGCGTGAACGTTTGTGGGGGAATTTGGTAGAGTTAGGAGATGTTGTTCTCAACGGTCATGCCACGAAGAGATTGCCTGGGAATCTTAATATTAGTGTAGGTGGCGTTGATGGTCAAGCATTGATGTTGGGGTTACAGTCAGCGGCGGCGGTGTCTTCGGGTTCTGCTTGTACTTCGGCGAAGATATCACCATCTCATGTTTTGGCTGCGATCGGGCGATCGGACAAATTAGCCTATGCTTCGATTCGGTTTGGGATTGGGCGTTTCAATACTGTAGCAGAAATAGATGCAGTGTCGGAGCACGCGATCGCAACTATTCAATCTCTCCGACAAGCTCAAAAAGTGATGAGTTAGGAGTTAGGATTTAGGAGTTAAATCGCGATCGATTAATTTGTCCTTAAATATTCCAGATTGGTAGATACTGTCTTGACCTGTCAAGGGGTAGCGAGTAAATAATTGGGATCGAAAGGTTTTTGGGATTTTAAAATCCCAAAAGCCAAATGCACCAACTTCCTCATCAAAGCACCAATCACCTGCATTTTGACCTTTCCACGACCCAGTAATCGCTCACTCATAGCCTTGAGTAACGGGTTGTGACGCATCGCCACTACCGCAGGCAAATACAACGCTTTTCGCAGTCGGACATTGCCGGTACAAGATAAACGAGTTTTGCCTTTAACCGAAGTTCCAGAACTGCGCTCACAGGGTGTTAAACCAGCATAAGCAGCTAATTGACGGGCATTGTTGTAATCGGAAACATCACGAATTTCAGCTAAAAATACCGAAGCTGTTTGTTCACCAATTCCGGGAATTGAGGTCAAGAGATCACGCTGTTGCTTTAAATGTGGATGTTGGTCAAAATGGTCACTAATCAGTTTTTTGATCAGTTTTTGTTGCTCCTTTAGGTACTCCAAATGTGCCAAGGTAAGCTCAGCAACAGTTGGTGTAGCTGTTTCCAAACGGTTCTGCTCTTGAGTTGACATTTCAATCACAGATTCCAGCCGTCGCAACAAAGCTTGTAATTCCTTGACTTCGGGCGCAGTCGGTGTCCATAATGGCGGTTTGATCGCAGCACAAAAACGAGCAATCAGTGCCGCATCTACGGAGTCAGTTTTAGTTCGTAGGAGTTCGCTTTTAGCAAATCCTTTAATACGAGCCGGATTGACAATGCTAACCTGAAAGCCAGCCCCATAGAGGAATTCGGCTAAGGCTTCGCCGTAAATGCTAGTAGCTTCCATGCAAGCATGGAGTTCGACTACATTTTGTTGTTGAAGCCAGTTATGTAAACTCTCAAACCCTTGAATATTGTTCGTAAACTTTTTGGGTTTAGTTGCACGAGTTTCTTTCAGTAATGAGACATGAAAGTCTCTTTTACTGATGTCTATACCTAAGACTGTTGATGTCATTGTTTGCTCCTGATATACTCCGATTTATGAAAGAACCGACAGGCAATTGAATACTAACCTTGTGAATGCAGGCTTTCCCGATAATATCGAGAGCCTAAGATACCGCCTGTGTTTTTTGTGCGCCTGTCATCAGTAATGGGAGCTTATCTACACAACAGACTTGTTTAGTCTAAGGGGCGGGCCAACTTCACCGATTTCTGATGTCCTTAAAGAACACTTTCTGCTGTTACAGAACCATTTGCATAAAACTTTCCTTGTTTCTTTAGATTCACTTTGCTTGTCGGCTCGATCGCCTGATTATCGGTACGATCG
>NZ_JAKJHX010000087.1:0-20793 GCF_021648855.1 Tychonema litorale BBK16
CTAGGAAGGACTAAAGTCTCGCTCGTTTCCCGCATCCCGTATTAATTTTTATGATATAGAGGAGACGGCACTGCCGTCTCCCTACCATGATTAATTGTAGGGACACTCCTGGCTGTGAGATCGAGCGCCAATCCAATGTCGGTTCCGGGATATGTTTCTACCCATTGGTGACAACGGACTAAGTTGTCACCAATGAGATCTGTCTGGGTATCAGTTGGCGATTTCGTTAAACAGGTTCTAACTGAGAAATTACCTGTTTCATATGTTCGGCGATTTTGGCTTCTTTTTCCACAGAATTTGTTTCCATGTAAACGCGCATCAAAGGTTCAGTCCCAGATGGCCTCAAAAGTATCCAACCACCATCTTCAAGATAGAGTTTAATGCCGTCTTTGCGGCCAATTTCCTTAACACGAATACCCGCTACTTCCGAGGGGGGATTGTTAGTGAAAGATGCTAAAACGGCTGCTTTGTGGGCGTCGTCGAGGTGCAAGTCAAGGCGTTGGTTGTACAGGGGGCCGTCGGCTTCGCGGATGGCTTCTTCGACTAGCTGAGAAAGGGGTTTGCCTTCGTAGGCGATCGCCTCTGCCACTAGCATATCAGCCAAAATCCCGTCTTTTTCGGGGATGTGGCCTAAAATGCTTAAGCCGCCGGATTCTTCGCCGCCGATGAGTACGGCTGTTTCGCGCATTTTTTCGCCAATGTATTTAAAACCGACTGCGGTTTCGTAGATTTTTAAGCCGTATTTGGCGGCCATATTGTCGAGTAAGTGGGTAGTTGCGACGGTACGGACGATCGCACCTGTCAAGCCTTTATTCTTCACCAAGTGACGCGCTAGCAGCAACAGGACTGTATTTGGAGTCAAGACATTTCCCAACTCGTCAACAATCCCAAAGCGATCGCTGTCGCCATCGGTAGCCAAACCCAAATCGGCCGCATCTTTCTTAACAGCTTCGACTAACTCTACCAACTGTTCGCCTTTGGGCTCAGGCATTCCGCCACCAAACAGCACGTCGCGGTAGGTGTGAAAACTTTCCAAATCGCAGCCGCAGTATTCCAAAACTTCGTCTAGATAGCCACGAGAAGTAGAATAGAGGGCATCGTACTTGACTTTTAGTTTGGCCGATCGAATGCGATCGACATCTATCAAAGTATAGAGAAACTTGAGATATTCAGGTTTGGGGTCAAAAGTAGAAATTTTATCGTTGTGGTTGCCGATCGCGGGGGCATCAGAAGCACCAGGAATGTTTGCTACAATTGTATCCGTAATTTCCGGGGTGGCTGGGCCCGCGTAGTCGGGGATGTATTTGATGCCACAGTATGGTGCGGGGTTGTGTGAAGCCGTGAACATCAGGGCTCCGGCGGAGTTTAAATGCTTGGCGCTGTAGGCGATGACTGGTGTGGGGCAATCGCGATCGACCACCATGACAGTCCATCCCAAATCTGCGAGTACCTCAGCGGAGGTGCGAGCAAACTCGTCTGCCAAAAAGCGGGTATCGTATGATACCAGAACTGGACGGTCTTTTGTGTAAGCTGTTTCGAGATAACTGGCGATCGCCCGTGTTACTTTTCGCACATTAGCAAAAGTAAAGTCATGGGCAATCAGCCCGCGCCACCCGTCGGTTCCAAACTTGATTTCTGTTGAATTGCTGCTGGTGCTCATCTTCGCCACTCCTTTTGATTTTAGATGTAATCAATCGTACTAGAAGCCTATGCTGTCGAGGCGTATCGGCCGTGTACTTTTCGTACTAAGCCACTACCCTAAAACTATAAGCTGCTACGCATCCTTGGGAATGGGGAATTGGGAATGGGAAATTGCCTCGAAATTTACCAATTGCCTATTTAAAACTAAAAGCTGCCACTCCCAAACAGCCCCAACCGACAATATAAGCAACTCCTCCCAAGGGGGTAATTGCGCCCAGCCATTTGATGTTACTCAGACTAAGGGTGTACAGACTACCTGAAAAGATTACTGTACCGACAATAAAAGCCCATCCAGCAACTGCGAAAAAGGTTTGAGATTGTTCGGCGCGGCTCAAGATTAATGCAACGAGTAATAGAGCCAGGGCGTGATACATTTGATAGCGTGCGCCTGTCTCAAATATTTCTAAAGCGCGATCGGTCAATTTGTCTTTTAAAGCGTGGGAGGCAAAAGCACCGCCGACGACAGATAAGCCTCCGAAGATGGCTGCGGTGGCTAGAAAGATTCGGGTTAAGATTAATGATGACATAATTTAATGATTAATTGATTTTATTTCATTAAAACTTTATTACTGGTACTGACCCAGAAACTAAACAGGAAGTAACTTTAACGGTTCAATTTCCGACTCAGCTAAGGTAATTACAGCTATAGTTTCACCTAAAGCATTAAAAACTTCGAGACTGTAGCCATCCTCATCGGGGTGGGGATGATGCTCAACAATAGTGGCAATATCTCCTCGACAGAGTTTGTACTTGGGTACATCTGCTCGTAAAGCTACTCTTTTAAACAAGGGAAATTTCATTTTCATACCTCGATATTGACATCAAAGGAATCGCTCTTTTTTTACCGCAGATAAACGTGCAGGAAAAAAGCGCGATCGTGCTCACTTGCGAACTTGGGCGAAGTATCGATCGGCCCTACAAATAAAAACCACAAAACTATTTATTACTCATCCGTCACAGCCACCGTGAGGTATTTTTCTAACCGTTCCCCTATCCATACTTTAATCAAAGATTCACTATTGACTCCTAATCGCCGAGCTTCCCGCTCAATTGCTTGTATCATCCATTTGGGAAACTCTATATTTAATTCCTGATTTTCCCATCCTGGTCGTCTAATATTAGTCAGATCGAAATACTCAAGAACGTTTTCATTGTTATCAAACTTTTCGTCTAATTCTTTAGCTTTCATATAAATTTACCTCATTGGTGCGAGAACGTCTAATTGAGATGAGCCTTATTTTAGTCTGGCGATAGGTAATGATAGCAGACCAATGTTTGCCACCGATTTTGCCGATGAGCATAAATCTCGGTTCATCTTCGGTTTTTGCCGAAAGTTCAATCTTGTTGGAATCGCTCCACAACTGTTGAGCCTCGACAAAATCTATTCAATCTCATACATCATATTGCCAATTTTTATGCTATATTAGATTGGGGTTAATTTGTTTAACAAAAAAATAATGTATCAATTTGCGCTTTTATATAGATCCTGAAACTGATTTACCTCATATCTATGAGCATGGAGTCAATGAGGTAGAAGTTGAGGATATACTGAGAAAGCCGGGTGAGGATCGTTTGGGGCGCGAAGGTACGCGGGTAGCTATTGGTCAAACTATAGATGGTCGTTATCTTAAGATCGTTTACGTTCCTGAACCTGAGTCATATAGCGCTTTTGTTATAACAGCGTATGAGTTAACGGGTAAACCTTTGAGTGCTTATAAACGCCGACAACGTGGTAGGTAAATATGGCAACACAAAATAAATTTCCCTTGGATTGGGATGAACAGCGAGTACGCCAAACGATCGAACATTACGATCGACAGTCAGAAGATGAAGCAGTAGCAGAAGATGAAGCAGCGTTTGACAATAAAGATCAAGCGTTTGTCCAAATTCCTTTTGAGTTATTACCGTTAGTTAGAGAGTTAATCGCTAAACATTATGCCAGTGTTTAAGACCAGATAAATAAAGGCGATCGCCCTTCCCATCCAGAAAGGCGATCGCTCTTTTTTTCACCGCAGATGCACGTAGATTGACGCGGATGGATGAAAGGGCGATCGTTATTTTACCAGGAATTTTATCCCACATTTTACCAGACCTGTAGGGGCGGGCGATGCCCTGCCCTTCGACTCCGCTCAGGAACCGCGTAGTCGAAGGGTTCACCTAGATATTTGACACCCATCGACAAATTATGTAAACCCGCCCTCACCCACCCAGAAATCAAGAATTAATTGAATTTAAGGGTGAGGCGAGGATGGTTGTTCGGGGTTATTCGTTGGGTGGGGGCGGGTTTATTAAGATTATTGGTGGGTGTCAAAAGTGATCGGCGAACCCGCCCCTACAAATTTTATCCCACATTTTACTATCCATTTACTACACATTAAGGAACTTCAAGCGTGGTTGTTTGATCGTATTTAATTCCAGTAATCCGATCTTTTTGGAAAGGACGACCCTGATTAATTTTAAGTTCGCCGTTCACCTTAATTTCAAACCATCCTCCTGATTCACCAGTATAGGTATTCTCGACTACCAGTCTGACCTGATGCCTACCACTACCAACATTAATAGGTTGCCAACCAGTATCGCCTCCTTTTCCACCATAAGCATAGAAACCTTCAAAGACTATTTTACCATCAATATAAATTCTGGCTACATCATCAACCTGTGAGATTCTGGCAGTTACAACTCCACTATGATCTTCGCAGTCGGGACTTTTTCGGTTTTTATCCATCCAATCTTTAATATTTTTATTATCTTTTCGCAAGTCATTAACGTAGCTAGACGCATACTTATCACCAAACAGGGTAGTACATTCTAAGCTACTTATTTCTGGAAGTACGTTAAGTGCCAGTGAAATAACTATACCCAGGAGCGATTTTGATATCACAAATCCTACGAATAGTCCTTTCAATTCACCTGTTAATGATTTTATTATTGGCTCTAAATTTTTTTTAACCCACAATCCTTGTTCACATTGTGATCTCAAGGATTCACAATTATCTTTATCCAACTTTGCTAGGATAAAAAAATCAGAATATATAGGGCTTTTACTTGCAAATTTATGAATTTTGCTTTGATTATATTCAAACTCTCTACTAATTCTAACTTGCTTAGGTTGTTCGCTTTGCCCTATAACTTCGAGAGAAACTTGCTTAATCATCCTCTTACCAGATTCATCTGTGTAAGTAATTGTCCAAATACGACCATCTATGCCTTGAATTTTTACAGGTGGTGCATTATTACTTGAGCTAAAAATTACCTCTTTACCGTCAGGTGTAAATTTAGCATACATTTGAGTTGATAAGTTATTGCATACATTACTTTCATTAATAGGAATATCAAGGGTAACAGATTCTATATGGGATTTGTTTCCATCAGATTTAAAATCATATTTTCGTGAACATCCATTTGGATCTACTAAGGTGAAAGTAGCATTTCCCGCTCCATCATCTTGAAAACTTATATTCCGAGGAACTGGCACGTTAGGAGTTTGACCCGAACCCGGATTATCAAAATCAGGACGCACCGGCTGATTCGGCCCCGGATTTTGAGGAAACGGCGGCACCTGCGGATTACTCCCAGGCCGCACACTCGGTGCATCACCAAACTCCCCCGGATCTCGCTGCACCAACCAATCCGAAATATTCCTTTCCACAGCAGGCGGAGTCGCCGCCACCACGCGATCGGAAGACTTAGCTAAATTCACCGTGCAAATCGTAGAATTAAAACTAAAAACCGTACACAGTGCAGCCGATAAAGCCCGATTGACAATCGTACCAGGAGCCAGCAAAGCACTCATTAAAACAGCAAAAAAACTGACAATACCCAGAGCCAAAATACGAATACGACGCATAATTTACCTCAATTCAATGATTAAATAATGTTCCAATTAACCCTGTAGGGCAGGGCATCGCCCGCCCTACAAATTTAAAATGGCAAAAGTCTCCGAATTCCCCTCTGAATCACATCCTTAACTATGTCTTTACCAAAATCTCCAAACCAACCCTGCGCCTGTCCAGGCTCAACCTTTTCCGCATCCGCATTTTCCGCAGGTTTCTCATCCACCTTCAACGCAGATTTTTCCACCCCTACTTGCGACATCATCCCCACAAAAGTATTAATCGGAATCGCTGAATTAAACCCCGTTTTTACTTCTTCTTGCCTTCCCCCAGCCTCATTTTGCACTCGGCCAACTGTATCTCCCTGCCCGTGAATGCCAATCACTCGGCCACTAACATCAAAAACAGGCCCGCCACTCATTCCCCGCCGCGTCACTGCGTCGTAACGCATCGTATATCCTTGATCGTTACTGGATCGCACATTAGTAACTTGCCCATTCGTAAACTGATATTCCCGTTCTTGACTCCCCACACCCGCAGGCAAAGGATACCCCGAAATATAAACCCCTGAACCGATTTCCGCTGTATCCGAATTACTAATCGGTGCAACTGAATATTCCTCCTCACTCTCAAACATCACAACTGCTAAATCCGGCCCGATGTCATTATTCTGAAAACCTTTCACTTCCGTCACTTTATGCTCTTTCTTCTTAGAAGTAACAATCACGTACTCGGAATTAGGATTTATCACCACATGATTCGCCGTCAACACCGTGTAAATCTTGCCTTTCTTAGCAATGATTACCCCAGAACCGCCTTTATCACTAGCTAGAGTATTATTAATTTGTACTGTAGTTGGAACGGCAATTCGAGCTACTTCTCTAGCCGTTTTTGCCATTGCGGGCTGACCGATCGCAATTGTTGCTACCGCTACCGTTGCTGCGACAATGCCTGGAAGGTAATTCGACCGATTAAAACCTAAATTCATAAACTAACTCCGTTGATAAGGTCAAACTAAATATCTTGCACTTTCTTACCGATCCGACACGGATTAAAATCCCTGTCTCAAAGCTGAAGTCCACTTAAGTGGACTAAATATCCCGCTTATTTCTTAGTCCGCGCAGGCGGACTTCGTTTGTGTAGAAGCGATTTTAATCGCCGATTGATTATTAACCTGGTAATTCGCCGATCGACTGTAAGACGAAATAAATCGCAAATAGGTACTAATTGGAATTCCCCAACTAGAATTAACCATTTGCTCTAACATTCTCCCTGACGGTTCTGTTCCATCTTCAAAGGCATACACTCCAAAATCTGGGTCGCGATTTTTCACCCGCCCATTAATGCCAATTAATAACCCCTGACTGTTAAAAATTGGCCCGCCGCTCATCCCCACAGCAATATCGTTTGTGTAACCCAAACGATAGCCTTGAGCGAGTGATTTTGGCGGCAGCACTGATACAACGCCTTGAGTAAACCGAAATGCCCGAATTCCTTGCTCGAATGTAGTAGTTGAACTACCTCCCCGATACATCGGAAATCCTGCGGCAAATACGGGTTCTCCTACTGTTAATAAATCAGTGCTAATTCTTGTTACTTGATAGGTGGAAAAACTGCGAAATTGTGCGATCGCCAGATCCGCATTTCCCAACTGCAAGGGTGCTTTCAAAAGCCGATACCTTTGACCATCCGGCGCAATAATCGTCTGCTGCTGGGTAAAAGCTACAACGTGCCAACTCGTCAGCACCGTATAAACTTGCCCCTGCCGCCGGACGATCGCCCCTGAACCAGAAGCATTCGGTGTTAAAATTCGCACCGTCATCAATCTCGCCAAACGCTCAATATTGGCAGTTTGACTGTCAGCAACCCCATAATTCGCCATCACAGGTTGAGCGGCGATTCTTACTGGAAAAAGACTCGCCGCGATCGCACAAATTGCCACCACCCGTAGCAAATTGCTCACCTTAAAGCTCCCGCATTCCACCACCAGTGGGCTGTTGAGGTACCGGCTGATTGTTAGTCGGTGCCGGCCGATTATTAGCCGGTGCAGGAGGCGCTACAGAGTTGCCACCTTCCTCCCCTAACCGTGGGCGCGCGTCAATGTAAGGCATCGCATCACTTTCAGACAGGGAAGGTACACCCGCTTGTCCCTCCCGCAACCCCATGAATTGATACAATGTGCGAACCGAGTCTTGACCTGGTTTGAGTGTATAAATCAAGCCGTCGCAGCGCCCGTTGACTTGGCTAGCGGTGCAAATCACTCGCTGTCCGTTCATGTAGCCAACTGTCACGTACTTTAGCTGTTTGTTCTGGCGGAAACTTTCCAAGCGCCCGCTAACTTCTCGACAGCGAGTCATAGGATCGTAGCCAGAGTCGCGGAAGTAGTCGGAAATCCAGTTAATCCAAACCTCCCGTGCCCCTTGGCGGTTTTGGTACACCGTGGCGGGTGAACCGGAGGAGGCATCGCACATAAACCCAGACGCTGATTGGCTTTGGCTGGGTTTAGCACTGAAAGCTAGGCTGCCGATCGCGATCGCCCCCGCTAATACAGTCAGAAATTGTCGTTTAATCTCACTTTTCATCAAATTTACCTCCGATTACAATTTTTCTCCAAAAAAACAAGCTGGAGGATGTAGCAAAGAAACACAAAGTTCTTTGCCACTTCCCCCAGCCTCGCGAAACTCACATTCGTCACAGACTAGGCGCGGTGGCTTAATATTCAGTAGTTTTTAAGGTCAAATGCTGTCGGTACTCACAACCGTACAGCTATAATAGATGCACTTGAGTTTTGCTTTTCATTGTGAATCTATATTGTAAATCTTTTTAAAATGCCTGTCAACGCCTTAATCAAAAATAATTTTGTGGCTAGTAAAAGGTGGTGCGATCGCTCTTTTTTGCCGCAGATAAACATGATGGAAAAATGGCGATCGCTCTTTTTTACCGCAGATAAACATGGAGGGAAGAAGGGCGATCGCACTTGGAAAAAGAAAAGTGATGAGTATTGGATATTGATTTATGCAGACTCGCTCAAAATCCTGACACGCAAAACTTCAATCTCTGCTCAAATGGTGAACTGTTTTGAGCTAATACTACTGATATTTGTGTTACTTGAAATGTGGTTATAGCCAGAAAAACTAAAGTTTGACGCATGAGATTCTTGCTAAATTTTATCAAGGAGTTGCTAGAATTTATTCGGTTTTTTCTGAGGATTTTGGTCGCGATCGCAAAAGTAGAACGGACAACCACAGGGGGATTGCCCGTACCAATGGCGATCGCATCAAATCATGTCTGTAGGGGCGGTGCCCCGTGTCTGCCCCATCATTGCAGTTATCGCCGCGTCAAACCCTCTACCGAAGTAAGCGTATAGACATTAGGCAAGAAATCTAGGGGATTAGGAGCTCCAAGAAGATCGAATGATAGTTGTTTGTAATCACTAGGAAATAGTCCTCCTCCCCGTCCATTCCCAATCCCAACGTCTAAGATATTGCCCCTGTCTTCACTACCCGGTCCTCCTAGCTGTCTGCCGCCATTTTTCAAAGTGAAATTTAACTCTCCTTGACCCTTTTTATCTTCTGGAATTAGAAAACTGGTAGAGCCAAGACCTTTTTGACCAGTACCCGTGATCTCTACAATTCTGCTGTCGTTGGCCGGATTCGAGTATTTGACATTCAGGTTAGCAGTCCCCAGATAAGGGATAGCAGATGGTTCTATCTTTATTTTTAAGGAGGCAGTGGATGGTGGTGGGGGACTTGGATTTGTACTTGGCGGTGGCGGAACTGTTGGAGATTGCGGATCGCAAGCATTGATTCCTAATTCTTTGCGAAGATTAGATGACAATTCGCCCTTACCATCAAAGAAATATTTATTGATTCCACTAAATAAGTTTTGAACTGAATCGCCAATCTTAAGAAGTTTTGTCAGCGGTCCAGGAAGAGGAATTTTATTTTCGGCCGCTCCTGTTACTGCTTTTTTGAGGGCTTCGTCGTTGCCAAACAAAGCTGTACAAATAACACCAGAAACTTGACTGATTCCTTCAAATTCCTCAATGGCACTGCTACTCCCATTTACTGGTACTCGAAATTTTTCCAACACAGAGCCAACCTTTGCAGCAGCATCTTTCCATTTACTTACCATATCTGCTGTTTGCTCAAATGCGTCACAAAAACCTTTTCCAAAAATGCAACTAATCTCTAATGCTAAATTTCTGGCAAAGTCTGTTCCCAAGTCTCCAATTCTCCCAGCTTCTGTTTCGCCTGTCGCACTTTTCTCTATTACGCTGGCCGATTTATTGTCAATTCGTTGCAGGATAACTGAGTTGGAGGAACCTGCTTGTTGGAGTTCAGCTCGCGTTCCTTCTGGATTGTAGCGAACTGTGAAGGTTTGAAGGGTACTGTTGCCCTGATTCGATGGTGTGTATCTGACAGATTCCTGATAAGCTTGAGTGTTTGTTTTTTTGATTGTAGAAACAAACTGACTTCCATCACTGCCTGCTAGAGTCATTTCATAAGTATCGGCTGATATCTGTCTGGCTTTCGGGGTTTCATAAGTTACAATGTTTGCTTTTACTAAGCGTCCTCGCACGTCTGTTGGTGAGACTCCTGCAACTCGACCCAAGATAGCACCAGTAGCGCTATTTTTAATGACCGTATCTGAAGTTCCTGGTACGATAGAAGCAGCTTCTAAAGTCACTCCTGCTTCTGTTAAACCGTCAGTTAATCCAATAAAATCATCGTCTTTATTGAAGTCTGCGATCAAATCGGCAGCAGAGGGAGCGATCGCAGCACTACCACTCGGTAATATAAACATATCTTGACCTGCACCCCCAGTCAAAGTATCTGTCCCAAAGTCGCCGTACAGGACATCATCGCCATCACCACCGTCGATCGAGTCAGCACCCTTTCCTCCGAAAATTGTGTCGTTTCCTTGGCTGCCGAAAAGATTATCGTTCCCTTGATTCCCGTTAATGATATCAGATCCCACTGAACCAATCACAGTATCCGCTCCATCAAGTGCAAAAAGCCCTTTGGCATAAGGCTTAAGGAAGTTAGGAGTCAGAGTGAAATTGTTGGCTGTGTTATCTAATAAATAGGAAAGTCCATCAGATGATGCACTTCCAACGAACAAACTCTTCGCCGCTAAAGAAGTTGAATCGGGTATCTGCAAACTTCTTATTGTTTCACCAGTAAGCGGATCGTAAACTTTAGCTTCCACTAGCGAATCCTTTGCTTTGACACTGTTGACGGTATTTGGCGCACCATTGCAACCGCAAGCAGTTTCTCCAGACTCATTAATCTGTTGATTTGCCTCGCTGTTGGGAGTGATCGCAGACACTTGTATATTGCTGTTAGCCTGTTCTAGGCTTTCCAACACGCCATCTGTCAGCCATTTCATAATCCGATCTCCTCAAAAAAACTAATTGTTGCCAAAACATAAAAGGCCGGAGAAGGGTCGATCGCACATAATGCGAAATCACCACTTCCCCAGCCCCGCGAAAATCACAATCGTCTCGAACTAGGTTTTGTGTTTATTTAGATGATTCAAACTTTAAAGCTGGCAGCCTTCACAGCCGAACAGCACAGATGCACTTTTACTTTATTCACCTTGACAGAAAAACATACACCATTCTCGTCTGTTTGTCAACATCCTACAGGGACATAAGCCCCTGCTTCAGTACCCAGGCGAGGTGGCCCGCACCTATTCCTTTGAATTCCACTCCTGAAGATCTTCCTCAGAAATGTGATGCCGATAAAAAGTAGAACCCTTCACAGTCACTTGAATCTTACCTTTACCCCTTTCTGCCCTCTCACTCTCAATAATCACCTGTCCAAACCCTGTTTCTGCCCAAGTTTCACACAAAATCTTCTCAACTCGATTCAAAACCTGATTAATCGGATTCTCTTTGCTTTCTGGCGCTGATGACATATCTGTTTCCACCTTCTGATTTAACTTAGCTTTGCTGTTACTGTCGCCTGCTTTGTCAGTCCGATCGCCTGCTGCATTCTCTGATACAAACTTCATAGCTTTTTACTCCCTACATTTCAGCCTCTATATAGATTTCGGAAATAGCCCTAGGTTTTTACGCATAGTTCCAACCTTTGTAACAATCATTTACACGATCGCCCCCAAAGTCGCAGACGATGACACACAGAATCAACAATTAGCAGCATTGCATCCGCACAATCTCCATCCCCCAGAAACTCCATACTTCTTACCTCCAAAAAGATGTTTGCAAAAATTTAATTATTGAATAACTTTTAATCCGTAACCTAGTGTAAAATCAATACACATTTAAAACTCACAATTGTGCAGTCATAGGCAGCAGTCAATCGATTTTAGATTTTAGATTTGAAGAATCGACCCCACTGATGAATCTGGGGGCGAGCGCAAGAGGAGGGGCGAGCTTTTTTCTCCCTCCAGGGATGAATCCGGGGGCTTGTAACCTAATTGCTTTTGGTCAGCAACCTCTGACATTTCGCACCCCAACGCGATCGCACTTAAGACATCACACTTTTTCAAACATCCCAGGGGTTAGCCCCCCCTAAATACACCGCGCGATCGTACTTATACACGCAAATCACACCTATGAATAAAGCAGAATTTATCACCATTTACAACAATTTAGGCAACAAATGCAAGCAAGTTTTGCAGCAAAAACTAGCTGGAACAGCCAACAAACAAATCGCCCAAATTCTCGCAATTAAATCAGAAGCAACTGTGCGCCAACATTTGACAACTGCATATCAAGCATTTAGTTTAGGAGACGAAAAGCGCTCTAGCTGGTCAGATTTACAGTCATTATTTTTTCAATTCATGCCCGAATTAATCCCAACGAAACCAGAACCAAAACCATTAAATTCTCGCTGGGTAGAACGAACTTCAGATATTACTAAACTCCAAAAATGGACATCAGAAAATTTCAAAATTTTGATAATAGTAGGAGAAGGCGGCATCGGCAAAACTACCTTAGCACAGCAATACTTAGCAAGTTGCCAATTTGAAAAAATCTTAGATATGAAAATTGCCCTAACTCCCGAAAACTTGCGGAGTGCCGATTCATTTGTGCAGACTTGGCTGCAACAAGATTTTCAAGAAGATGCACCCAGAGATTTTAGCCTGAGTTTAACCTTACTAGAAAAGAAACTACGTCAAATCAAAGTCGCAATTTTCATAGATAACTTAGAACCTGCCTTACGCAACGGTATGTTTTTACCAGAATATCGTAATTATGTAGAATTGCTGCGGGTACTCAGCGATCCCAGAATCAAAGGAGTCACGCTGATCACCAGTAGAGAAAAATTAAAAGAACCTGACATCAGAGGTGTTCAAACTCACATTTTAACAGGCTTGAGTTCAGAAGCATGGCAACAATATTTTGAATATCCCACAACTTCGGAAGATTTACAAGCCCTACAAGAAATGCACGCAGTTTACAAAGGCAATGCTCTAGCAATGGAGGTGCTGTATAATGATATTCAAAATAATTACAACGGAGATATTACCGAAGCTTGGCAACAAAACCGCCAGGAATTACAGCAGCTAGATTCATTTTCGTTTCTTATCAACAATCAATTAAATCGCCTCAACGCTCACTCTCATCAAGCTTACCGTTTGCTATGTCGTTTGGGAGCTTGTCGGTATCAAGAAATTGAATGGTTGCCAGATACTTGCATCAAAGCTTTGCTGTGGGATGTAACGCCAGCAGAACAACTGAAAGTAACGCGGCGGTTGTGTGACTCTTCCTTGCTACAATTGCATCGGCTTGACTTACCGGGATTTGGGAGAATTAGAAATAGCTCAGAATCACTGGCAGCAAGCTATTCAAATATTTAATCATATGAAAACACCTAAACAGGTGAATAAAGTTGAAGCTTGTGTCAATGGCAATTTTAGTAAAGAAAATGTAAAATGAAATATGGTGAGTTTCAGGAGTGCAAGATATTCCCACAACAGCGCAAATCTGGCAAACCTTCGTTATTTGTTGCTGGGCAACAAAATTATATCGGAGTGTTAACTTAGTCCGTATAGATGAGCGGACACGAAATGTGTTCATCTTAGTTGGTGAAGAAATCGAAATCGAAATTAAACCCGACGGAGAATGGATTGAGTAAATATGAAACCCAATTTCAATGAAATGAGCAAGAAAGAGTTACGCAATTATGTCCTTGCTCATCGAGATGATAATGAGGCCTTCTATGCCTATGTTGATAAAATCAATGCTGAAGGGAATCGGGTAACGCATCCACCCCTAAAATCTTTAGAAGATATCGAAAATTATCCAGAGTTTCTGGAAAAACTTCGTAGCGATTCTGGGCACCAAGAATCAGCTTAGATGTAGTGGATTGGGATTTACCGTTGGGTGAGGGCGGGTTTACGAGATTATGAGTTTTAGACAATTATTTTTTGTAAAACCCGACAAATTATATAAACCCGCCCCACCCCGCCAATAAAATATCTAAATTGACCTCAGAATTGGCAGATATTTTAACCCTATTTCCGAACGGCTTCCAGTAAGCGAGAATAGTAAAAGCTAGTGCTATTCATGGCTGTTCTTTTAACAACAAAGCCGTTGTTTTCTAGGATTTTGATAATATCAGCTTCTCGGTGCTGATAAGCGCGAGTAGCTTTGCTGGGCCCGGGAAAAAGTTCGCCAAATTTTTTGAGGGCGGTAAGTGCTAAGGTTTTGGGAGCAAAACTGAGAATTAGTCGGGATTGGGCGATCGAACTTAGGTGAGCTATCATGTCCGCAACCTTAATTTGAGGATAGTGGATCAGCACGTCCAAGCAGATAACCGTGTCAAATTTGCCGCTCAAAGCTTCCAAATCTTGGGCTGCGAAGGAGATGTTGTAGAGCTTACCCGGAACGGCTGTCGATCGCTCGTAGGCCTCTGCTACCATCTTTTCTGAGATATCGCTAGCACAAACAATTGCCCCAAATTCAGCCAGGGGAATGCTGAGAGAACCCACGCCACAGCCAGCATCGCAGACAGAGAGCCCGCGCAAATTGCCGTCAGCTTCCAGCCATTCGATGACTGTATCTACGGTTTTCTGGTGTCCGGTGCGGATATCTAGCTGAACTTTATTAACTTTGCCGTCGCCGTAAATTCGCTGCCAGCGATCGAATCCCGTGGAGTTAAAATACTGTTTGACAATATCCTTGTCGTTTACCAAATTCATTAGTCTGCCTGCTACTGAGTTATTGCCAACGGTTAAATATTATAATGCTTCGGGTGGTAATTGGGAATTGGTAATTGGGAATTGGTAATTGGTAATTGGGCATTGTAATCAACAAATAACGAATAACAACTAACAAATAACCAATAACTAATAACTAATAACCAATAACCAATAACTTAAAACAATCGATGCCAAGTCAATTCCTTTGTTGGTTCATCCAAATGCCAACGTAATAATTGAGTAGCAGATTTACCGATTATTCCTGAAAGCCCGTTAGCGAAGCCCTCGAAGAGGATCGCCTTTCTGGGAGAATCAGTAGCCAGGGCGATCGCAGTTTCCGCGTCACAAATCCCCCATCTTACCAAATTCTGTACTCCCGCCAACAGTGATAGCGTTGTACCTGCCAAAGTACCAGATTCCAGCGGCGAGTGATAATCTAATCTTAGCCAAGCCGTACCTTTTCTGACCTCAATTTGGCGAGAATCCCAAGGATAAACACCATCAGGCAAACCCAAAGGAGCTAAAGCATCACTAACTAAAAAAACACCTGTTTCGTATCTACCAGCCCGCAGCAAAAAATCAATCATTGTCGGAGAAACGTGCTTTCCGTCAGCAATTAAACCGCACTTAACACCTGGAGAAACTATCGCCGCGCCCAACAAACCCGGTTCTCGGTGGTGTAAACTCGGCATAGCATTAAAAGCATGAGTTACCATTGAAGCTCCCCGTGCAAAGGCGTGTTCCGCTTGTTCTGCTGTCGCTTGGGAGTGTCCGAGACTAACTATAATACCCAAACTTTGCAAATAAGAAATTACTTCGCCACTGGTATCTAACTCCGGTGCTAAAGTAATTATTTTGACAATATCGGCACAATCTCCTAAAACTAACTTGACATTTTCGATGGTTAGTGGCAGTAAGAATTGTGATGGGTGAGCTCCTCGCTTGTGGGGGTTGAGAAAAGGGCCTTCGAGGTGAACACCGATTATTTCCGCTGTTTTGAGTTGATGGGTTGGGGAGGTAGCAGTTTTTATAGTGCGGATAAAATTAGCAATAGTCGAGAGCGATCGTCTAAACTTATCTAGTGAAGTTGTCACCAAAGTTGGTAGAAAAGCATCAACTCCCTGATTCCATAAAAATTGACAAATTGTGGGCAAAAATTCAATATGCTTATTTTCTAAATCTGGGAAAGCTAAACCTAGGGCTCCGTTAATTTGCAAGTCAACTCCACCGAGAGAAAGCCAATCTCCTGCTGCATCGAGGATTTGTAAATCTGGGGTAGAAGCCAGTTTAAAGACTTTATTCATCGGACAAACTTCTTGAATTATGCCAGTTTTATTAACAGCCAGCATCTGCAAGTCCTGGAAACCGGGGAGCTTTGCATTGAGAATATTTGTAGGGGCTAAATTTGGGGTGGTGGCTTCAGTCATCCGATTTTATATTTTAGATTTATAGCAGAAGGAAGAAGGAAGAAGGAAGAAGGGATATATGCAACTTTCGATTAAATTGGTATTAGTATTGAGCGGAAACCTCGAATTTTTAAATTACATGAATCAACCGATAGTTGGAATTATCATGGGTAGCGATTCTGATTTGCCTACAATGAAAGATGCGATCGCAGTTTGCGAAGAATTCAATATACCTTGCTCCGTTGCGATCGTCTCTGCTCACCGTACCCCTGAGCGCATGGTGGAATATGCCCAAAGCGCGCACTCACGGGGATTGAAAGTGATTATCGCAGGTGCTGGGGGTGCAGCGCACTTACCTGGTATGGTAGCATCTTTAACACCTTTGCCGGTGATTGGTGTGCCAGTGCCGAGCCGTCATCTGCAAGGATTAGATTCTTTGTACTCGATCGTCCAAATGCCAGCGGGGATACCGGTAGCAACTGTCGCGATCGGCAACGCTAAAAATGCTGGATTACTGGCAGTTCAGATTTTAGCAGTTTACCAGCCTGATTTGCTAGAGCGAATCCTGGATTACCGCAAAACTTTGTCGGAATCTGTCATGAAAAAACAAAATCAGCTAGAAGAGCTAGGCTATCATAACTATCTGGATCTCAAAAAATGACCGAGAAAATTTTGTAGTATAATTGGGAAATTTTCAGATTATAGTTTAGCTGATTAGTTGTAGAGAGGATGACAGTGACTAAATTGAATATCGGAAGGAAAAAGTCAAAAACAGTCAGGCGAGGGTCTTTAAATTTGGCAATAGCCAAGCCTGGGACTAAGGTTAACAGGTTCAAGAAATTACAAATAGCGATCGCACGGCTCAGTCCCAGTTGGCAAGCCTGTATACCTTTGGCTGCAATCATCGTCTTGGTTTGGGGATATGCGGCGGTAGCTCAAACTCCGCCCAAGCCGAGCACCGAGGAGCAATTGGCAAGCCTCAAAGTGGGCATGGATACCATGTGGGTGATGGTGGCTGGGATGCTGGTGTTCTTTATGAATGCTGGTTTTGCGATGTTAGAAACCGGTTTCTGTCGCCAGAAAAATGCAGTCAACGTGCTGGCAAAAAACTTAATTGTGTTTGCGCTGTCTACGATCGCATATTGGGCGATCGGCTTTGCGTTGATGTTCAGCGATGGCAATGGTTTGATTGGCACAAGCGGCGGATTTTTCCTATGGAATGTAGCGGACAACAGCCCCGCCACAGGAGAGGCTTACAAAGGTATTTTCAGTTCTCTAAATTGGACAGGAGTACCTCTGAATGCTAAATTCTTTTTCCAATTAGTTTTTGCCGGAACTACGGCCACGATCGTTTCTGGAGCCGTTGCAGAGCGAATTAAATTCCTTGACTTCTTAATTTTCAGCTTGTTGCTAGTAGGAATTGCTTACCCGATTACCGGACACTGGATTTGGGGCGGCGGCTGGCTGGCAAAAGCCGGTTTCTACGATTTTTCAGGTTCGACAGCGATTCACTCTGTCGGCGGTTGGGCTGCTTTGATGGGAGCAGCATTTTTGGGGCCGCGGATTGGCAAGTACCGCAACGGCGATACTGTAGCAATGCCGGGACACAACATGAGTATTGCTACCCTGGGCTGTTTGATTCTGTGGTTGGGTTGGTTCGGGTTCAATCCCGGTTCGACAATGGCAGTTGATCCCAATGCGATCGCCCACATTGCCATCACCACCAACACCGCAGCAGCCTTCGGAGGAGTTGCAGCCACCATCACAGCTTGGCTGTACCTGGGCAAACCCGACCTTTCCATGGTGATTAATGGCATCCTGGCTGGCTTAGTCGGAATTACTGCCGGTTGCGCTTATATCAACGTACCCAATGCTGCGATTATCGGTACTATCGCAGGTATTCTGGTCGTTTTCGCCGTAACTTTCTTTGACAACTTGAAAATTGACGACCCTGTAGGGGCAACCTCGGTTCACCTAGTCTGCGGGATTTGGGGAACTCTGGCAGTTGGCTTATTTGCCGACGGCCCGACAACAGGTATTTATACCGCAGGCCCGAAAGCGGGATTGCTGGTAGGGGGAGGTTTCGATCAACTAATACCACAGTTAATCGGGATTATATCTGTAGGCGGGATGACCGTGTTGCTGAGTACGATTTTTTGGTATGCACTCAAGGTTTTGCTGGGCATCCGAGTGAGTGCAGCAGAAGAAGCCGAAGGTTTGGATATCGGAGAACACGGGATGGAAGCCTACAGCGGTTTTGTCAAAGAAGCAGACTTTGGCAGCAAAAACAACAGTTAGAATCTTTGATTGAGAATCCCCTATTCTTAAAATGGGGGATTGAAAATATAGTGCTTGATGCTAAACAGGATTGATGCGAAAATTGAGCGGTGGAATTTGATAAAGTGATTCGTGCCGATTATTTGTTATGGTGCTTGCAAATCGCCTGAGTTTATGGAGAAGTTTGGAGGATTTAGCGGACGTCGGGCTCATAGACCCATATTCGCGAGGGAACGATCGAAAAATGTTCCGTTTTGGGCTTTGCTATCTCTGCTTACAAACGGGGTACTCATAGTAACAGTAGTTCAGCTTATGGTGGGGGGACAAGAATTGCCAGAAAGCTCCCCTGCCAGTGCTGCGGTGAGTGCTGCTAGGCTTGAGGAAATAATTCCCCAGCGGAATTCTACAAAATCCGTCTCAGATCAGCCTATTTCGGGACAGCGACACAAGTGGACTTACCAGCAGTGGGTCACTCAGTTGGGGCGGGAAGCTGAGGCGGTGGCGATGAATCGCCCCTCAAAACTGACTGTTTTGGTTGGGGATTCTCTGAGTATGTGGTTTCCGACTAAGCTGTTGCCGATCGATCGAATTTGGCTGAATCAGGGGATTTCGGGAGAGACTTCGGTGGGTTTGCTGAAGCGGTTGCAGATATTCGATCGCACTCAGCCGGATGCTGTTTTTGTGATGATTGGGATTAACGATTTGCTCAAAGGGACAAGTGACGAAGGAATTTTGAACAACCAGCGGCAGATTATTCGAGATTTGCGGTGGGCACACCCCAAGGCAAAAATCGTGGTTCAGTCGATTTTGCCACACAGCGGGGAACAGGCTACTTGGGAAAATCGCGATCGGCTATTGGCTATTTCTAACAGTCGGATTCGCGAGATTAATCAGCGACTCAGAGAAATCGCCAGCATGGAAAATGCTTTATATCTGGATTTGTACCCGCTGTTTACCGATACTGACGGCAATTTGCAAACCGAACTGAGCACTGATGGTTTACACCTCAACGATCGAGGCTACTTGGTTTGGCGATCGGCCCTACAGCTTTTCAGTCAGATCCAGTTAAAAAATTAGTCCGTGGTCATTGGTCAGTGGTCATTTGTCATTTGTTAACTATCAACGGTCAACAGTCAACAGTCAACAGTCAACAGTCAACTATTACTCCGTAGTCAGGGGTGATGTCAAGTACCTGAAGATAGATTAATAAGATATAAATACAAATTTTAGTATATTTAGATACAGAAAAATCAGACTCACAAATGGTGCAATCCAAAGGTCACTATATTTGTGATGAAAAATTGACGATTTTAGTTGAGGACTGGGAATTATCTATTGTAAGATTCGTTTCCATCAGACAGCGGCTTAAAACCAAATAACTATTGCATCTACTAATGGATCCTCATATCTAAAATCCGCTCGGTCAACTCTGTAAACTACTGGGTACTAGAGGTACAGTAACGTGTTCAAAAAAAGTTTAACGATCGCACTAATTGCACTGTGGCTGTTGAGCTGGCCAATGATGGATAATGCCTTAGCTCAAGAATCTGCCCCAGCCGCTGCTGCTGTGGTCGAAAATCTGATCGACTCTGGCGATACAACTTGGATGTTAGTTTCCTCAGCACTGGTGCTGTTAATGACACCAGGGCTAGCATTTTTTTATGGAGGATTAGTGCGATCGCGCAACGTCCTCAACACCATGATGATGAGTCTAGTCATGATGGGACTGATCGGTGTCACCTGGACACTGTGGGGCTACAGTTTAGCTTTTGACGTTACCACCCCCGCGTCAGAAGGCTTTGGCAAAGGATTTGAAGCTTTCATCGGTGGCCTAGACTGGATGTTTCTGAATAACGTTGCAGCCGACAAAGTAGATCCGATCGGCTACGCACCGACTATTCCGCACCAAGTATTTATGGTGTATCAGATGATGTTCGCCATCATCACTCCGGCGTTAATTTCCGGGGCGATCGTCGAACGAGTCACATTTAAAACCTATTTCTGGTTCGTGCTACTGTGGTCCACCTTCATCTACTCTCCTTTAGCCCACTGGGTTTGGGGTAGAGGCTGGATGGGGGCAATGGGAGCTCTCGACTTTGCCGGTGGCACAGTCGTTCACATCAGTTCCGGCGTTTCTGCGGTAGTCGCAGCTTGGGTAATTGGCCCACGTAAAGACTTTCAAAGCAAGCCCCATACCCCCCACAACGTGCCCTACGTGTTGTTGGGTATTGGAATGCTGTGGTTCGGCTGGTTTGGCTTCAACGGTGGCAGTGCTTTGAGTTCCGGTTCTTTAGCAACTGTAGCCTTTGTCACCACCATGATTTCTGCCGCAGCCGGTGGCTTAACCTGGACAATTATCGAATGGGTACTCCGAGGCAAACCAACAGCAGTTGGGATTGCTA
>NZ_JAKJHX010000087.1:20893-23787 GCF_021648855.1 Tychonema litorale BBK16
TGGACAATTATCGAATGGGTACTCCGAGGCAAACCAACAGCAGTTGGGATTGCTAGTGGCTTCCTTGCGGGACTTGTGGGCATCACTCCTGCGGCTGGCTATGTGCTACCCATTGGGGCACTACTCATTGGTTCAATCACTTCAGTTTGTTGCTTCTTTGCGGTTAGCTTACGGGTTAAGTTGGGATTTGACGACTCTTTGGATACCTTTCCGGTTCATGGAGTTGGCGGTACTGTAGGCGCACTGCTGACTGGTGTATTTGCCACTAAAGCAGTTAACGAGGCAGGAAATAATGGACTGCTTGCCGGAAATCCGGGGCTACTTTTGACTCAATTTATCACTGTTGTGGCAACTTATGCGTTTGCTGCGATCGGCACTTTTCTGATTCTGAAACTTCTGGCACAGTTTATGGAATTGCGAGTCGTGTCATCTGCTGAAGACCAAGGTTTGGATATTGGCGAGCACGGTGAAGAGGCTTACGGTGAAGATTTTGCTGGCGGTTTTAGTGCCTTTGACTCAGGTTCTCCTTTTGCGCCTAAAAAGGTGGGAAGCTGATTCTTTTCGATAAGTTCGATCGAATTTAGTCTAGAGGCGCAGGTAGCTGCGTCTCTATATTTTTTTTAACGAACCGCGAAGGCGCGAAGAGCGCGAAGGAAGAAAGAAGAAGGAAGAAGGAAGAAGAGTTAAGAGAGAATGATGCGCTTGATCCCTTCTTTGAGGATTGGAACATTGAAGTTGATGAGAAGGGCTAGGGTGTTTTTGGTCATTTTGAGATAGGAGATGACTTGGGCTTCATGGATGGGAATTAGCTTTTCGACAGCTTTTAATTCGACAATTAGGATATCGCCAACCAGAAAGTCTAATTGACCCTCACCGACTCGATAACCTTTGTAGGTTATTCCTACTGGCTTTTTAGGTTGACAAGATATCCCTCGTATCCGAAATTCAATTTCTAAGGATTCCTGGTACACCGATTCTAAAAATCCTGGTTCTAAAAGCCGATGCACCTCAATTGCTGCTCCAATCGCTCTATAGGCTAACTGTTCTACCTCTTCGCCCAACTGTCTCATTCTTCTTTCTTCTTGCTTCGTGTCCTTCGCGTCTTCGCGGTTCATTCGTTCTTCCCTCTCAATGTGTCGATCGCACAAACACTATATCCCTCTTCTCTACCAAGGCCAATACTCCCGATCGCACCCTAGCCGTTCTAAAATCAAAAGTAATTAACGTAAATTTTAAATAGACACTGCATGGATACTAAAGCTTTCAAGCGATCGCTACAACAGTCGGAAAATTACCACCGCAAAGGTTTCGGGCATCAAGCTGAGGTTGCAGATGTCATGAATACGGCCTATCAAAGCAGTCTGATTCAGCAAATTCGGGACAATAACTACAGGCTGGAACGCAATGGTGTCACGATTCGCCTAGCAGAGGCTTTTGGTTTTTGTTGGGGGGTAGAACGGGCTGTGGCGATTGCCTATGAAACTCGCCAGCATTTCCCAACGGAACGGATTTGGATTACAAATGAGATTATTCACAATCCCTCTGTTAACCAACATTTACGAGATATGGAAGTTGGTTTTATTGCCGTTGACGCTGGTCAGAAAGATTTTTCGGTTGTTGGTAGTGAAGATGTGGTAATTCTACCTGCTTTCGGGGCCAGCGTGCAAGAAATGCAGTTGCTAAATGATAAAGGCTGCAAGATTGTTGATACAACTTGTCCTTGGGTTTCTAAGGTTTGGAATTCTGTTGAGAAGCACAAAAAGAAGGATTGCACTTCGATTATTCACGGTCAGTACAAGCATGAAGAAACTGTTGCTACCAGTTCTTTTGCTGACAAATATTTGATTGTACTGAATTTGCAACAGGCTGAATATGTCAGCAACTATATCCTCAATGGTGGCGATCGCAATGAGTTTTTGGCAAAATTTAGCAATGCTTATTCGGCTGGTTTTGACCCCGATGTGGATTTAGAAAGGGTTGGTATTGCTAACCAAACTACTATGCTCAAAACCGACACTGAACACATTGGTAAGTTGTTTGAAAAAACAATGATGCGAAAGTACGGCCCGGATCAGTTGAATGAACATTTCTTAAGTTTTAATACTATCTGCGATGCGACTCAGGAACGGCAAGATGCGATGTTGAGTTTGGTGGACGAAAAATTAGATTTGATGGTGGTAATTGGGGGTTTTAATTCTTCTAATACGACTCATTTGCAGGAAATTGCTGTCGATCGCACAATACCGTCTTATCACATTGACTGTGCCGAACGTATCTTACCAGGAAATCGGATCGAACACAAGCCTTTGGCGGGCGATTTAGTCATCGCCCAAAACTGGCTACCGGAGGGCAAAATTGTCGTGGGGATTACTTCAGGTGCTTCTACACCGGATAAGGTTGTGGAGGATGCAATCGATCGCATTTTTGAGAGAAAAGCCACCGCTGTTGTGTAATTGTTTGTCTAGAACACCCAGATTTCCGACTTCTTGAAGAAGTCGGAAATCTCTCAACCAGTCTTTGATCTGAGTCTAAACTTCAATTAACCAAGACTCGCGGGCTAAATATCCGTAAAAAGATCCCTCACTTTAACCGCTTTTATGATGAAAACAATTCCTTTGCTCGCCATTAGTTCTGTACTAGCAATTTTGGTAAGTGCGATCGCGATTATCTCTGTGCAAAATGCCACGTTAGTATCCTTAAACTTTACCTTCTTCCAATCCATACAAATGCCCGTAGGAATAGTATTAGCTCTCAGCCTTAGTACCGGATTAATCGGAGGTGCAATTCTCCGACCACTGTGGAAAGTTTCTGCTTCAAAGCCAGTTACTGACAGAGAAGAACTAGAGGAAGAGATTTAATAATTGTACATTCAATATTCCCGTAGGGACACGGCA
>NZ_JAKJHX010000088.1 GCF_021648855.1 Tychonema litorale BBK16
ACCCGATGAAGCGTCAAGAATCACCGCACATAAGAGGTCGGTGAGTATTTCAAAACAAAAATAATTATGGTGGCACCGAGGGCCGCAAGTAAACAGTCAAAGTCTTATCAAATTACGTTTTTTCAATCTGTAATCATGGTTTAGGTTAACTGTAGCTTAAACCATTTCCCCATGATGATTGTATAATTACCCTTCGCTACAAATCAGCATTTTTGGGCAAAAATATTAATTGTGTTTCAGACAAAAACCTAACCCCTAGATTTTCAAATCTAAAAGTCTGGACTCTTGACACTCCCCGGCGTGAACGCACGGGGATTTTTTAATCGACGACATGACTTGCTTATGCAGGATTTCTCCAGCATCTGATATATCGGTCAAGGCTGAGTTGAACTTATTAAACAAATAATGACCGCTCCTATTTAGCAACTTGTGGAGCAACAACCTTTTCGATTTTCCACAAAAAGCTACCTGATGACTCGATAGCAACTTTTGTTTGGTAATTTGGCTGATTTTTTATTGTATTTAATAAGGAATCAGAAGGACGGGGAAATAAAAATATATCGCTAAAACCCGCTGATTCCTTGGATATATTAGGGTGAAAATCTCGATTCGTCTTCAACTTGCAACTAAAACAATATGGTTGGACTAGCATTTTAACTTTTGGGTCAAGTAAATGACTGCTAAAAAGCAAGCCCCATGAATCACAATCGCTAATCAAAAGAGGATTCTTAGACTGGTTGATGAGTTTAGCTGCTGATAGATTGTATTCTAAATATTCTGGGCCTCCCTTATTCCACCAAATTTCAGATTGAGAACTGACTAGACAGCTTAGAATACCCCCAGAAATTATTACAGCAAAAACACTTTTCCACAGTCTTTGCTGCCAGATATTTACAGAGTCATTGTTGGCAAGTTTCTGCCCTAAAAGGTGGCTAACAGCAAGTTGAAAACCCAAATAGCAAGGAATAAGATATCTGGGAATGCTCGACGACTCGCCATTTTGCCCTTTTAAAATTAAATCTTGCAGAGTTAGGCTGATACCTGTGCTTCCAATTAAAGTAAAAATAAACAGCCAAGAACGCTTTTGAGTTGTTTTGTAAAGAAAGTAAAGAGAGTATCCTACTACAATCAAGCAAGCTAGAGTAAAACAGGATTGGGTGATCCGAGCTACAAACCAATCTTGTTGGGAAGTGTTCAAGTCAAAAAACGGGCGTCCTGGCTGACGAGTCCAGCTTCTAAATAAATTCCATAACTGATTGATATTAGAGACTTGCTTAGTTTTATCCCAATTAGTTGTATGTTGAACTCTCGACCAATTGCTAATGACGACAAAAACCCAGGGGAAGAATGCGATCGCGCTTAATAATGATGCTATTAAGTAAGATATCAAATTTTTGCTGAATTTGAATTTCTCAATTGCTAGTATATAAAATCCATGTCCGGCGGCAACTAAGAGAGAAAGTAAAAAAGTATAAAAACTTGCTGCTAAGCTAAGTGCATACAGACCCCAACTCAGTTTAGTCTTGAGCCGCATTGCTCGCAATAGGGATGCGCTGGACAAGAGAGTTATTACTGTCCATAAACTGTACTGCCGAGCTTCTTGTGCGTAAACCATATGAAATGGCGAAACAGCTAAAAGTATAACTGCTAACGATGCTGTGAGTTGCGATTCAAATAGCTCTAAGGATAGCCAATAAATACAAGGAAATGCTAGGAGGCTGATGATGGCTGGCAAACTTCTTGTGACTGATACAGAGTTGCCCAGCCACCCGGCCCAAGCTCTAGCCATCACGTAATATAGAGGTGGATGCTGAGGTTCTTCGGTTGACAATCCTTTAATAGTGCCCAGAAAGTTTCTTTCCGTATTAACCTGCTGATATTTGGTGATTGAGTCGATACTAATTATGCGGGTATTTGAGAAATCTTGTACGAGTTCTGCTTCGGTATAGCCGGAAATTCGGAGTGAGGTATAAGATTCATCAAGCCCGTAAATTTTTTTGTCGAGATTCACGAAGCGAAAAAATATTCCCAAAGCTAGCAAGACAATAATTAAGAATCGCAACCCGGTAATACGCATATTTTTAAAACCTCTTTTGATATGACTAATTGATCAAAGCGATATTTCAGTGACTGCAATATTCCCGCCAAAACAGATATCAACATCAGTTCCCAAAGCCCGATCGCGCTTACCGTATTCTCCCACATAATGAAAATATTCTCCCTCCTGGCGATATACCAGCGGTAGAGGCTGAGTGGAAGGGCGACAAAACACGATTTCCGGTTCCGCACTTCCGGGTGCTAAATGTGGCAAATTCACATTCCAAAAACAGCCAGATTTTGGTTCGCGATTGAGTAAATCCGCTAATACGCGCGATGTCCAACGAGTCGCGATTTCCCAATCTATTTCCCAAGGCTTTTTTATCCAGTGGGAAATTGCGATACCGGGAATCCCGTGCATCGCTGCTTCCCGCACCGCCGCCACAGTACCGGAAATGTAGACATCAACGCCCAAATTGCCGCCCGCATTAATCCCCGAAAGTACCAAATCTGGTTTTGGACAAAGGTGATTGAGAGCGATGCGTACACAATCTGCTGGTGTTCCTCCTACAGCATATTCGATGGACGATCGCCGATCGAGATGAATCGGACTATGAGCCGTCACCTGATGCCCACAGCCAGACCATTGCCCTTGAGGGGCTACCATGATAGTCTTGCCACTTACGGCTTGTAAAAGTGCCTGAATGCCCGGTGCGTCTATGCCGTCGTCGTTGGTTAAAATTATGGTCATTGGTTATTGGTTATTGGTTACTGGTTACTGGTTACTGGTTATTCATTATTCGCTATAGTCACCAAAAAATCATAACCGACCCTTCGACTTCGCTCAGGGCGCGGCCAATGCCCAATTCCCAAAATTCCCTGAACACAGCACCAAGTTGTGGTAAAGTTTTGTGTCGATCGCCGTTAGCGGAGTCCTCTTTGAGGATCGACCAAATATCAACCCAAGTTCAGTTAAACGCGCTTACTGTAATGTTTTTGCCAATTTTCCCCCTTGCTCAAACAATCTCCGCACCCCCTCAACAAGTCATCCTCCAGCGAGAAATTCTGATACCGGAAAGCGAACTGGATTTGCCACCACAGCCTAGCACCCGCAGGCTGAAAACCGTGATGATGCGCCAGCAAGTTCGTGTTTTGCCCGGACAACTCGACAACATCCCGGTTTTTAATAGCAACAGCCCAGAAGTTGTACAAACTGAAGGAATTTTGCTCTCCACATTTCCGCAGCAATCAAAACAAGTACCTTCGGCTCATTTAAACTTTCCTTTTAAAGGCAGATTTGACATTTTTGCCCATCACATTGCAAAGGCCGCAAATCGCTCACAAACTCGTACTTTATTTCAAGGTATAATTGTCTATAATCCTAATTCGGAACCTGTGACTTTAGACATATTGCAAGGAGCGAGTTATTTAACTCAACCGGATGCTTTATTTGTCGATTTGCCTTCCTATTTAGAAAATCGATTGGGCACTGTGTTTGCGGGGCCTGGGAGCCGCATCACGAGCGATGTGCTACGGGGGCAAAGACAAAACATTTTGCCGGCTACGATCGAAATTCCGGGCAATCAGAGCCGAATGCTGATGAATTTGCCGATACCTGTGGGGAATGTCACGCCTTCTTCTAATGGTCGATCGACTTTAATACGAGTTTCGAGTAGCAATTCGGTTTATGTTGCTTCTTTGGCAATGTTTGCTCCCAAAACTAGAGCCGGAGTCGAACAATATCCAACTTTGGAACAGTGGGAAAATATTTTAAATACTAAGGGTTTAGCTGGGCCGAGGGATTTAGCACCAACGGCGAAGGATTCAAATCCTGAGCAAAAAATTTATGGTCGCGTAGCTGGGGTAGCTGAAGGTTCTCAGTGGCAAGCTAAAATTACTGATAGTTCAAAAACAGATTATTTAAGTATTCCGAAACGTGGGGAAGAATTTTCTTATGCTTTGAGCACCACTGATACGGGTACTTTTGGAACTGGTCAAGTTCAAAGTGCTAAAATGTTAGCTCGTTATCCCGATACTGCTTATTTTGCTCATGGTAATTACGGGATTCAATACAGTTTAAGCTTTCCGCTTTATAACAAATCTCGCGATGCTCAATCTGTGAGTATTAAGATGCAAACACCGATTAAGGCAAATACAGAATCGGGGGGATTGATGTTTTATGATCCTCCAGAAAATCGGATCTTTTTCCGAGGTACGGTGCGGGTAATGTTTAGTGACGATCAAGGAAAGACGGTGACGCGCTATACGCACATTGTGCAGCGCCGGGGACAGCAGGGGGAAGCTTTGGTGAATTTGAATATGAAGTCGGGGGAACGGCGTTTGGTGCAGGTTGATTTCTTGTATCCGCCGGATGCGACACCGCCGCAAGTCTTGACTGTGGGATCGAATTAGTTATGAGTTGACGGTTGACGGTTAACTGTCAACCGTCAACTCATAACTAATTAAAGTGTCAAAGACTGAGGATTTGTCTCAATCAATTTCGCTAAATCTTGCAAGAAAGAAGCAGCATCAGCACCGTAAATAACTCGGTGATCGCAGGTGATATTCACCTGCATTTGCCGCTTCACTCCCATCAAACCATCTTCATTTGCCACTACTTGCGGCCGCGAAGCACCGATCGCCAAAATCGATCCTTGATTCGGTGGTAAAATCGCATCAAACTTATCTACTCCAAACATTCCCAAATTGGAAAGAGTGAAAGTTCCGGTGCTATACTCATCAGGCTTCAACTGTTTGGTGCGGGCGCGATCGACTAAATCCTTCCAAGTGCGCGAGAGGGAATACAAGTCCAGGCGATCGGCATTTTGCAACACCGGCGTAATCAAACCACCGCCCTCCATCGCCACAGCCACAGCCACATTAATATCAGCCCGATATTGAATAGCCGACTCCACATAACAAGCATTCAGCAAAGGATGTTTTTGTAAAGTTACTGCTACAGCCTTCGACAGCAAAGCCGTCATCGTCACGCCCTTCGACTTGACTTGTTTGTAGAGTTTGTCGAGATTGTCAGTAGTAATTGTGTAACCAACGCGGAAACATGGCACGCTCAAACTTACCGCCATATTACGCACAACGGCATTTTGCAACGCATTCATTGGCACTGTTTGGCCTGTCATCGCCATTGCTGGAACAGGCTGTGGTGCCGGTTTAGCTGCTGCGGGTGCGGGCGCTGGTGCTGCTTGTGGGGCTGCTGCGACTGTCACCAGTTGCTGAACCGGGGCGGGTTTCGCTTTACCCGCTGCGGCTTCGACATCCTCTGCGACAATTCTGCCGTGGGGGCCACTACCTTTGATAGAATTCAAATCTACTTTAAGTTCTTTGGCCAATTTGCGAGCACGCGGAGAAACGACACTGCGGCCATTTTGGCGGCTGACATTTTGCTGCAAACCGGGGGGCGAATTTGTAGCTGCTACGGCTGGTGTGGCTTTGGGTGGTGCGGCTGAGGCGACTGGGGCGGCAGATCCTTGTTTTTGAGCTTCGGCGATTTCGGCTTCGGTTTCTGCTACTAGGGCGATCGCAGCCCCAACAGGAGCAACTTCTCCCGCAGGTACGATAATGATTGCTAAATAGCCTTCGTAGAAAGACTCGACATCCATGTCGGCTTTATCGGATTCAACTACTACTACGGTTTCGCCTTTTTCTACTTTGTCCCCAGCAGATTTGACCCAGGAAACAATTTTGCCTTCTGTCATGGTAGAACTCAAAGCTGGCATGAAAACTTCGCGAATCATTTGTAAAAAGTCCTTTTGAGTTACTAATAGGTATTTGGGAATTGGGAATTGGGGAATTGGGAATTGGGGAATTGGGAATTGGGGAATTGGGGAATTGGGAATTGGGCATTGGGAATTGGGCATTGGGCATTGGGAATTTCTGAAATATAGTCCGAAGATATGTGACTATTAAATCAAAACAACTAACCAATCACCAACTACTAATTACTAATCACCAATTAGCAATGCGCCATTCCCAATTCCCCATTAGCAATTCCCCATTAGCAATTTCTAAGTTCTAAATATCACCTCGAATTTCTTCGACTATGCCGTCACGGAGGAGAACTTCTACTTGCATTTTTTGAATCAAGTTTTCTCCTAATCCGACAGTGAATGTACCGTCAATTTGACCTTGACTTACTTCTTGTTCGAGATCTAGTACCTGCACTTGTTGAAGTTGTTGCAGACTTTGGTTTTTTTGTTCTAGCAGTTTGCTTTTCTCTTGATTCACCTGCCCTTGAATATTTTCTATTTGCTGCATTACCTGTGGCCCTGGTGGTTGCAAGCTTTGTTTTTGAATTTCAGAAATCATCCGCTGACCTTGCATTTCTAGCTGTTGTAGCTGAGAATCTGTTTGATTGATTTGAGCTTGGAGTTGCTGTTGAGCTTCTTCTTTCCAGCGGGGAGTAACGATGACTTTAACGTTAATCGATCGCTTCAATTCTAATTGTGGTTCCATAAAGTTGTTACTTGTTAGTTGTTAGTTGTTACTTGTCCCGATTCCCGATGCCTTGAGAATATTTTCAAAACATCCCGTCAATCATATCGCGGTAGTGTTCCGTCACAACCGGACGCTTGATTTTTAGGGTTTGAGTCAGCATTCCATTTTCCATCGAAAAGGGTTCCGAAATCAACCGGAACGGGCCAATGCGATCGTCCGCGCGGTATCCAGGGCGATTTTGCACCTCCCGGTTCAATTCTTGGCGAAATAAGTCTTGAATTGTCTTGCTATTCCAGTCAATTTCGTGTATTGGAGGATTTTGAGTTTCTGCCCACTTCTGCACGGCTTCTGGATTGGGTACAATTAATGCTCCCACAGATTTCTGGTCTTGACCGACTAGCATAATTTGGTCGATGTAGACACTGCGGATGCAAGCATCTTCGATCGGCTGAGGTTCGATATTTTCCCCATTGGTAAGTACGATCGTATCTTTGGCCCGCCCGGTTAAGATTAAATCGTTGCCCGGTGTCAGCAAACCCAAATCGCCGGTATCGAACCAGCCTTCGGGGTCGATCGCCTTGGCAGTCGCTTCAGGATTAAGATAATAACCTGCCATGATTTGTGGCCCGCGCGCCAAAACTAAGCCACGTTGACCGATCGACAGTTGTTGTCTACTATCGGGATCTACTATTTTAATTTCAGTTTGGGCGATCGGCTGACCCGCCGAACCTTTGAGATTGTGCCAAGGGCGACGCACTGTTAAAACAGGGGAAGTTTCTGTCAAACCGTATCCGACTAACAAACCGATATTCGATATTTCAAAGAAATTGTCCAAGTGTGCCGCCAAAGAACCACCGCCACTAATTGCCCATTTGAAACGTCCTCCCGTAGCTTCCCGGACTTTTTGGTAAACCAGTTTTTCGGCGACGGCGTGGATAGGTGACAACAGAATACTTTTGATGCGGGCGATCAGTTTTTCCGAAGCAGAAGCAGGTTTTAAACTAAGAGTCAATCCTTGAAAAATGCGTCGGGATTCTATGTATTGCTGACTAGCAGATAGGAGGAAATTAACCAATTTTTGTTTGTTAGCTGGTTGTTCCCGAAATTGCTTTTGTACTGCCTCATAAATCGATTCCCAGATGCGGGGAACGCTAACCATGTACTGGGGTTTATAAGTCTTAAAGTCTTGTTTGAAATGGCGAATACTGGTGTAAATTTGCGTGCATCCTTGGGAAAGCATGAAATATTCGACAGTGCGTTCGTAGGCGTGCCAACTGGGGAGAATACTGAGGACACCTTCGCCCGCTTCGGGTTGAAGAATTGTGCCTAAAGTATTGATTTGGTGTAGCAGGTTGCTGTGAGTGAGCATCACACCTTTGGGTTTGCCCGTGGTGCCGCTGGTATAGAGAAGCGTGGCGAGGCCTTGAGGCTTGTGGTTGCTGGGTTTGAGGGCGCGGTTAGCCCCTGTGGCGATAACTTGGGAAAATTTGACTGTGTTGAGGGTTTCGCTAGCTTCTGGTTCTTCGTCGGAGAGGAGAACGATGAGTTGAATGGGCAAATCGGGGAGGCTATTTTGAAGTTTTTTCAGTAATGCCAGGTTTTCAACTACCAAAGCGGTGCAGCCACTGTTTTTGATGATGTACAGGAGTTCTTCAGGATCTGCGGTGGCACCTCGGACGGCGTTGGCAGCCCCGGCCATCATGATTCCTTGGTCTGCTATCAGCCAGCGGGGGCTGTTGTCTGCGAAGAGGGCGACGCGGGGAGGGATTGCTTCTGCGGGGTTTGGTTCGATGCCGAGGGCTTGGAGGCCTGCTGCGAACCGTTGGATCTCTTGGTAAAGGTCGGTGTATGTCAGCTTGATTTCGGGCTGGGTGTGGGGATCGTGGAGGGCGACGGTTTGACCGAATTTTTGTTGTGCGATCGCCCAAATTTCTGGTACTGATTGGATGGATGTGTAATCGATCAGGCTGCTGAGGTTAGCGCGATCGCGATCGGTCATTTGAGACGATGTGTTGTTCATAGGGTATTTTCGGGGGTTTTGGGAGATAAAGTTATTGGGTACAAGTTTAATATCAGAGTTATTTTAGAGCTTTGTGGCAGTCTCGTGACAGTTTGCAAACCTGCCGTTGTTTATTCGCGAGCATTTCAGTTTTGCAAATATATTAGTAGGGGAGAAGCATTTCGGCAGTAGATATATGACGATCGCTAATAAACTGTCTGCCGAAATGCTTCGCCCTTCCACAATTGAGATGCACTCGTCTACTCGGAAAATTAGAGATACAAAATGATGAAATTTATCGTTGCACAGAAACAGATTAATTTATCAAGATTGATAGTATTTACTTTAAGTGCGATCGTGGCATCATGTGGAAATATACTTGGAGCCGAAGTTGCACAGACGCAACCAGAAAATAGTAGACGAACATTTGCTGATTGGTGTCGCCAAAAAGCTGATTTGAGTCCAGAAACCAAATATACCGTTGATGTGTTGTTGAAGGAAGCAGAGACTAATGATTGCGATGCGGCCGATCGAAAACTTTCTCTTCTCACGGAACTAAAACTGTACTACTCTCCAATCAGCGACATCAAACCGCTAGTATCCTTGACTAACCTGACTTCGCTATGGCTCGCCAACAATGAGATCGGTGACATCAAACCGCTAGCATCCTTGACTAACCTGACACAGCTCAGCCTCATCAACAATCCGATCGGTGACATCAAACCGCTAGCATCCTTGACTAACCTGACACAGCTCAACCTCATCAGCAATCAGATCCGTGACATCAAACCGCTAGCATCCTTGACTAACCTGACACAGCTCAGCCTCATCAGCAATCAGATCGGCGACATCAAACCGCTAGCATCCTTAACTAAACTGACCGCTCTCTACCTCAGTGAAAATCAAATCAGCGATATCAAACCACTAGCATCCTTGACTAACCTGACTTCGCTACAGCTCGAAGGAAATCAAATCGGTGACATCAAACCACTAGCATCCTTGACTAACCTGACAAAGCTCAGCCTCGTCAACAATCAGATCGGTGACATCAAACTGCTAGCATCCTTAACTAAACTGACCGATCTCAGCCTCGTCAACAATCAGATCGGTGACATCAAACCGCTAGTATCCTTGACTAACCTGACACAGCTCGAACTCAGAGACAATCAGATCGGTGACATTAAACTGCTAGCATCCTTAACTAAACTGACCGATCTCAGCCTCGAAAACAATCCGATCAGCGACATCAAACCGCTAGCATCCTTGACTAACCTGACGAAGCTCAACCTCATCAACAATCAGATCGGTGACATCAAACCGCTAGCATCCTTAACTCAACTGACTGAGCTCTACCTCAACAACAATCAGATTGGTGACATCAAACCACTAGCATCCTTGACTAACCTGACTTCGCTACAGCTCGAAGGAAATCAAATCAGCGACATCAAACCGCTAGCATCCTTAACTCAACTGAGGGTTCTCGGCCTCAACAACAATCAGATTGGTGACATCAAACCGCTAGCATCCTTGACTAACCTGACCGATCTCTTCCTCGAAAACAATCAAATTAGCGACATCAAACCGCTAGCATCCTTGACTGAAGTGTTTGTTCTCTACCTCAGCGGAAATCCCATCGCTCCCAAGACTTGTCCTCTTCCGCAAGGGTCTATCTGTAGGTGGGAACCACTATTCAAACCATAAAACTTGAAAATGATGCCCGATCGCACTTAAATGCTTTAGTCGTGATGGCTGTGCTGCTGCCGTAGCGTTTAAGAAGTGTGCGAAGTCGTGTTTTGAACTCATCGGAAAAGACAATCTGGATTTGTGGTATCTCGTTAGTCATCAATTCCATCCCACAGTTCGGAAATAGGATGCAATTTGCCTTCTTTAATCTGCTGGAGGGAGGTACGGAGGCTGGCTAGAACGAGTTCCACTGGCTCGTCATCGGCATCTGCGGGCGGGGTGACGATATTGCGACTGATTAATAGTTGGTAGAAGTCGTCCACAGACATTACAGCGAGTTGAGCGCCTCGATCGAGACTGAGGCTGTGCTGCTGATAAAGTCCGATCGCAAGTTCGATCCTCACATCGGCTTCAGTCAGGGAGAGATTGTCGGGAAGGTCGATCGTAATTTGCATGATTTATGGTAGTTTTAGGTTTTTATTGGCTTTTAAGTGCGATCAATTAATTTTGCAATTTCGGTTGAATTTTGTTACAAAAATCGACAAACTGACGAAAAGTAGTCAGTTGTTCCGACTGAGCTTGAATCCTTGCCAATAACTGTTTCAAATAAAATGGCTTAAGTACATCTCCCGGTCTTTTTTTAGAATATGAAGTATTTTTAGCTTCAAATAACACTTTCAAATAAGCTCCATGAAACTGAGCGTGAGTATTAAACTCTTGATATTTGCCCATATTTTCGGGACAATCCACTGAAACATCATAATATCTAGTATAATCTAATAAAGGTTTGTTTTGAGGGTTTCGGGAATAAATCTTGCGATTGCCCAACAGCCAACTTTCCAAGCAGCGATTCTGAAATATCAGCACAAGTTCTGCATTATTTAATTTCAACTTTTGCTCATTTAAAAAATCATCAATTTCAGTTGTGAGTTCAGCAACAGTATTTTCCTCAGCATCCAGACACACTACAAAATAGCTGTATTTTCCGTTAGAGTTAATTTCGGCGATCGAAGTCAGAATATGATTGTATATTGAAGGATATCCTTCGCCACTAATCAAGTAATAATTTTTTTCCTTCACATCATCGCAATTGTCAACTCGCTGCAATTCTGGTAAAAGATGATCCAGCCAAGCAGGATAAACTTTTCTCTCCGATTGTGTTCCTTCTACTAAAAAATACAGATTCATCAAACTTTAATTCCTTCGCTATATTCTTCAAGATTAATCAGTTGCATGAAAGCTTGATGCCTGGATTTCCCCAAATTCAAATCTTTAGCATCGATCGCAGTTACAACCCCACCTTTGCGAGTGACTATTTTCCAGTGTTCCATCCCAATATTATTGATTATGTACGGATGGTGGCTGGTGAGAATGAATTGAATATTTCTATTTTCCACAATCAAATCTGTCACCACATCGATACAATTAATTCCCAAGCTGTTTTCAAATTCATCAATCAGGATTACAGTACCTTCGGGCGACAAGTACAGTTCGCTAATGTGAATCAGAGTTTTCAGCATTCCCGACGAAATGTTATTTTGAAAAATCCAATCATTAACACCTTTTTCTTTGATTTGAATGGGAAAGCTTGGAGATGATGGATTGTTATCATTCTCTACAGCTTCTATTCTAACATCTTCAACTTGAGGAAATACATCGACAAATGTTTGCTTAATCTTATTGAAAACTTCCGAGTAATAGCGAGCGACTAAAGCCATTTTAATAAATATTGGCAAATTACTTGATTTAACACTATCCAATGAAGAATCACTTGTTGAAAACATTGACATTAAGCTTTGAGGTATACCTAAGACGGTATTAATTGAAATTAAACTTTGAGGGATGCCGAAAAATACATTGAAGGAACTTTTGAAATTAAAATTATCGCTGTAAATAATTTTATTTAACCCTTGTTGAACCGGGGAAATATCTTCTTCTTGATTGAAGATTTGAACGGCACTTTGAAAAGGTGATAATTTTGGAGTGGTGTTTCCTTTGAATTTTATTTCTGTCGAATTTCTTTCTATAATTATATCTCCATTTTTGAATAGTTTTTCTTGAACAATCCTAAAATTATTCGATTCATCTTCGTCAGGAATTAGGACGGGATTTTTTCTTGTTTCAAATTCGCCTTGCCACCGGTATTCTACATTTTCGATAATCGAAAATGTAATATCCCACGCTAAACCGTTCAGCGAAAAACCATTTGCTATCTTTTGTAAACTCAAAATTCCTTTCAAAATTTGTGTTTTGCCAACACCAGATACACCAACTAATAAAGCCAAGTTGGAAAAATATATCGGTTCAAAACGCCACTCTCGTAAATTATCCCAAAAAGCTAATTTTTTAATTCTCATTTCTCCCTCCTATCAATCATCAGCGTTCATAAATTAATCCATCACAAAACAGATCTACATACATAAAATAGGCTTAAAAACCAGCAACAATATCAGTTAAATCTTCCTCTGAAATCGACTCAAATCGACAAACAAGTATCTTAACTGCGGTTGTAGCCAAGTGTCTAAAAATGCGTTTGGAAGAACCGACAGCACCGTGAGCCCCGCCTTCAAAGCAAAGAATCCCAGAACCGAGAATATCTCCTGCACTCAAAGCACCTTCGATAACACTCTCAGAGTATTCTAACGGAATTCCAGTGCAAACTTCATCAACGCTTGCAGCCAGCGACCAATCAACTGGATTTCCTGTATTTGCAGAAGTCGCAACTTTGATGGAAAATTCTCCTAAATTTGTCGGCGTAAACTCAGCCTTCAGGAGTCCGTAAATAAAGCACCCTCCTGTTGGAATCAGCATCTCAATAGCTGTGCGCCGCACTTCAGATATATCAACTTTTTTCGCATCTTTAGTCCGTGACAAAACATTCACTATCGGATAGTTTAGTTCTGGTAATTCACCCAGCCAAATCCGTGCTTTGCGATATCCACTTAAATTCAGCACAATTAATTTACCTGTTGATTCCCCAAGCGTTACGCCAGTTGTGATTAAACTCATCATGCTGTTCTACTATTTTAAGTTTTTCTTCTAAGACAATATCTGTTTTTCCTGCTAAATTCCCCAATAACCTGTCTATTTCATTCAAGATTTAATCTCCTCTTTGATTGAATACGCGAGGCTATCTCAACTAAGACCAAAAACCCGGTTTCTTCCAAGAATCGTGGATTTTTTTGACAAATATTCACGTAGAAACCGGGTTTTTGCTCCCCCGTGCGTCCAAGGCTACAGACTTACTTAGCAGGCCCCACAGCCTCGATCGCATCTTCAAGCGCGATCGCAACATGAGTCCAATGAGTACCCCCTTGACAAAAAGCCACATAGGGTTCCCGCAACGGCCCATCCGCCGAAAACTCACTCGTACTCCCATCAATAAAAGTACCCCCAGCCATCACCAACTCACTCTCATAGCCGTGCATCGGGCCAGGCACCGGATCTAAATAAGAACCCACCGGCGAATTTTTCTGGACAGCCCTACAAAAAGCCACCAACTTATCAGGACAACCAAATTCGATCGCCTGAATCACATCCCGTCTTCTCGCCAAAGGAGTCGGATTCACCCGATAACCCAACTTATAAAAAACATAAGCCGTCAAATGATTACCCTTAATCGCCTCACCCACAAACCCAGGCGCCAAAAACAAACCCTGGAACAGCAACCGATTCAAATCAAAAGTCGCGCCACCACTACTGCCAATTCCCGGTGCTGTCAAGCGACAAGTCGCCATTTCCACCAAATCAGCCCTCCCAGCCACGTAACCGCCAGCAGGCGCGATCGTACCCCCCGGATTTTTAATCAAAGAACCAGCCATCAGATCCGCACCCACAGCAGTAGGTTCACAATCCTCAACAAATTCTCCGTAACAATTATCAACAAAGCAAATTGTGTTAGGATTCTGATGTTTGACTATCGTGACGATTTTTTTAATCTCAGAAATAGACAAACTCGATCGCCAAGAATAACCGCAAGAGCGCTGGATAAAAACCAGGCGAGTTTTCGCAGAAATAGCAGAGCTCAGTGCCTGCCAATCCACACTTCCTTCGCGAGTTAGAGGCAACTCACGGTAGCTAATGCCAAACTCAATCAGTGAACCTTGACCTTGCCCCCGCAGGCCGATGACCTCTTCTAAAGTATCGTAGGGAGAACCAGCCACCGCCAACATTTCGTCACCAGGACGCAGAATACCAAAAAGAGCACAGGCGATCGCGTGAGTACCCGAAACAAACTGTACCCGCACAGCCGCCGCCTCTGCACCCACCACTTCGGCAAACACGCCGTCCAAAGTCTCCCGACCCAAATCATCGTGGCCGTAACCCGTAACCCCTGCAAAATGGTGGACTCCAACCCGGTGGCCCCGAAAAGCTTTTAAGACTCGTTGAAGATTTTTCTTGACTGTCGCGTCAATACCAGAAAAAATCTGAAGGAGTGCCTGTTCTGCTTCCTGTAGCCGTGAAACGCTATTCATCTGTACCTCGCTCACCATTTGCGTGGGCGCTGCTGACTATCGCGTAGATGCGGCCCTTACTTTGTAAACATAATATCTTCATGACGATCGCAACTTCCAAAAAAAATTCTGCTGATTGGCCTGTCATAGGCTTTATGGCCTTTCTCCATATCGGTGCTTTATTTGCTCTCCTACCCGCCAACTTTAGCTGGTCCGCCGTCGGCTTCGCTGTATTCCTGCACTGGGTAACAGGTGGCCTAGGAATTACTCTCGGATTTCACCGTCTCGTCACCCACCGCAGTTTTCAAACACCCAAATGGCTCGAATATTTCCTAGTCTTTTGTGGCACGCTTTGCTGTGAAGGCGGCCCCATCGAGTGGGTAGGAATGCATCGGTTACACCACGTACATTCTGACACCGAAAAAGATCCCCACGATTCCAATCAAGGCTTCTGGTGGAGCCACATGGGTTGGATGCTCTCGGATATACCGATCAGATCTGAAATCCCCCGCTTTACAAAAGACATTAGCGACGATCCAGTATACAAGTTTCTCCAAGCATATTTTATCCCGATCCAAATAGTCTTCGGTCTCTTGATCTATTTATTAGGCGGCTGGTCCTTCGTGGCTTGGGGCGTATTTATGCGGATTGTAGTGGTATTCCACTGCACTTGGCTGGTGAATAGCGCTACCCACAAATTCGGGTATCGCACCTATGAATCCGGCGACGGTTCCACCAACTGCTGGTGGGTGGCTGTACTAACCTACGGCGAAGGCTGGCACAACAACCACCACGCCTTTCAATACTCCGCTCGTCACGGTCTTCAATGGTGGGAAATAGACATAACCTGGATGACAATTCAACTCCTGCAAACACTGGGTTTGGCAACCAAAGTCAAATTAGCAGATATAGCAGAAAAGTAACTTGCGATCGCAATTAACACATTATTAGCCATTAGTTTTATACTAAAGGCTAATAACCTATATTTGCTCATTTTTGTTTAATATTTATTAGAGTGGGCTAAATAAAATCAAACAGAAATCCGCAGCCTGCTCCCACCAATCAAGAGCAGAATGTACTATCATAGATATTGAAGCAAAAAAAATATGAATTTTAGTCAATTTAAAACCTCCATCTAAAACCGAATGACAATTGCAACGCAAGACAAACTCCAATACAATTGGAAACACATTATTGCTTTAGGCGGAGTTCACATCGGCGCCTTGTTCGCCTTCCTTCCGAGCAACTTCAACTGGACAGCCGTTGGTTTAACAGTATTCATGCACTGGATAACTGGTGGTTTGGGAATAACTCTCGGATGGCATCGACTACTGACCCACCGCAGTTTTCAGACACCCAAATTTGTAGAATACTTTCTAGCTTTTTGCGGATCTCTTGCCTGTCAAGGAGGCATAATAGATTGGGTTGGACTACACCGATTGCACCACACCCACTCCGACCAAAATGACATTGACCCTCACAATGCCCAGCAGGGTTTTTGGTGGAGTCACCTAGGTTGGATGTTCTACAAAGGCCCAGCCCACGATGAAATTCCCCGCTGTACAAAAGACATTGCTAGCGACCCATTTTACCAATTTTTGCAAAATTACTTTCTGCCAATTCAAATCGCCTTTGGCATTTTGCTTTACTTAGCAGCAGGCTGGCCTTTTGTAGTTTGGGTAATATTTGTACGCTTAGTTTTCGTGTATCACTGCACATGGTTTGTGAACAGCGCCACTCACAAATTTGGCTACCGCACCTACGAAACAAAAGATAGTTCTACTAACTGTTGGTGGGTTGCTGTCCTGACTTATGGCGAAGGCTGGCACAACAATCACCACGCTTATCAATACTCTGCCCGTCACGGTATGGAATGGTGGGAAATTGACTTTACCTGGATGACAATTCAAGTGATGGAAGCACTCGGTTTGGCAAGCAAGGTGAAATTACCAGCAAAATAGTAATTTGGTAATTGGGCATTGGGCATTGGGCATTGGGCATTGTTGACTGCCAACTGCCCAACTACCAATTCACTAATTAGCCCGCTTTTGGTCGCTGCGGCCGCGCAAATACTCCGCCACAAACGCCAATCCTCCCGAACCTACCATTAACAGTACACTCAGAGCATTAATATCAGGTTTCACCCCAGTCCGAATCCGGCTAAAAATTTCCATAGGCAAAGTTGTAGTACCGCTACCTGCGGTAAAACTCGCAATCAAAAAATCGTCCATACTGAGGACAAAAGCCAGCAAACAACCAGAGACAATCCCAGGTAATAATTGAGGCAATAAAACCTGAATAAAAGCCTCAACTGGTGTGGCACCTAAATCCAAAGCAGCTTCTTCTAAAGATGGGTTGAGGTCTGCTAATCTGGTAGAAACAGCTAGGGCAATATAAGCTAGACAAAACACAATGTGAGCCGCTACAATTGTCCACAAACTAAGCGGAATAGCCAGGGCTGCTAAAAATACTAGAGTCGCAACTGCACTAGCAATATCTGGAATAATAATTGGCAAATAGGCAACTCCTTGATACAAGCTCTTGCCGGGGAAGCGGTAGCGGGACAAACCCACAGCCATTAAAGTACCGAGTATAGCAGAGATAGCAACTGCACAAATAGCAACTGTTAAACTATTTCTCAGGGCTACTAGAATGCGGGTATCGCTAAATAATTTAACGTACCAATCTAATGTAAATCCTTCCCAACCAGCGCTAAAACGTGATTTATTAAAGCTGTAAAATGTTAGTACCAAAATGGGGAGGTACATATAGAAAAACATCAAAACGGCAAATATTACCTGCCAAGAAAGCTTAAACTTAGGTTTTAAGTAGATCATATCGGCGGGTATTTCCTCCTGTGGATTGTCGGTAATATTTTCCATATCTCGCTAACCGGGAATTGGTAATTGGTAATCGGGAATTGCTAATGACTAATGACTAATGACTAATGACTAATGACTTCTTTAAACTGCATTACGATCGCCATATTTGAGCAAAAGTGCAATGCCAATACTCACTGCAAAAATTAATACCATACTCAGAGCCGATCCTAGCCCCCAATTCTGAGTCGCCCCCAAGAATTGATTGTAAATCAAACGAGCAGCCGTCATGCTGGAAGCGCCGCCCAGCAACTCAGGATCGACAAAATCGCCCAAACAACTAATAAATACTAGCAAAGAACCCGCTGCAATTCCCGGCATCGTTTGGGGTACTGTCACTTGCCAAAAAGTTTCCACCGGATTCGCCCCCAAATCCTGAGATGCTTCTAGCAATCTGCGGTCTAATTTTTCTAAGGAAGCGTAGAGAATTGTCACGATATAAGGCAAATAACTGTACGCCATGCCAATTAAGACCGCTGAACTTTGATTGAGCAATTCTAGAGGAGGAATCCCTACAAGTGCCAAGACCGAGTTGAGAACCCCCGTAGGGCGTAGAATTGTAATCCAAGCATACGATCGCAATAACGAAGAAGTCCACAACGGCAACACAAAGCCCAACAAAGTTAAATTCCGCCATTTGGGCGAGACATTGAGGGCGATCCAGTAAGCCACGGGAAATCCCAGCACCAAACACAGTATAGTAGTTCCACTTGCGAAAAAGAGCGATCGCCCAATCACCTGCAAATTCAGAGGTTCAAACACTCGCAGATAATTGCCAATTCCCGAAGGAATCACCAAATCTCCAGGCTTAATATTCGGCACCAAACTCAGTTGGAAAATGACTATAGTTGGTACTACTAATAATAAAGCTAGCCACAATCCAGAAGGGCCGAGCAATGCCAATGGCCCAGCCCACGATGACCAAGGAGAGACAGTTTCAGCCTTCGAGGGAGAATTGGGTGGAATCGGAGGGGGACTTTTGGTAGAAACAGCCATAAATAATAAATAGTTTTCAGTTTTGAGTTTTAATTATTGATTGGTAGGGGCGGGTTCACCAACAATCATCGCCTAAAATAAACAATCTCATAAACCCGCCCCCACCCCACGGTAAATCAAAATGCACATGAAATTTATGACAAAATTAAGATTAACCACTTGTTAATTTAGTCCAATAGCGATCGTACACATCGATAAATTTTCCTACCGGAGCAACACCTTCGCAATTTTTCAAAATAGATTCGGAAGGGAAAAGAATTTCATTTTCTCTGACTTCCGGTGTCAGCAAACTAAAAGCATCTTCCGAAGGAGTTGAAAAACTAAGCCGCTCGACTAAAGAAGCAGCGACATCCGCTTGTAGCATAAAGTTGATCCACTTATAAGCTGCTTCGGGATTGGGAGCACCTTTAGGAATTACTAAAGTGTCAGTCCACAGAGAAGAACCGCTTTTTGGCACAACATAGCGCAATTTGTCGTTATCTGGAATTACCTCATTAGCATCAGAAGAGTAACACATGGCTACTTTCAAATCCCCTGTCAGTATTTGAGGCCGCCAAGCATCAGTGGTAAAAGATGCGATCGACGGTTTTAACTCTACCAACTTTTCGTAAGCTTGTTTCACTTGCTCTGGGTTCGTAGAATTGAGAGAATAGCCCAGCATCCGCAGGGCCGCCCCCATCACTTCTCGAACATCATTAGCCAGAGTCATTCGCCTTGTCAACTCCTGTTTGTGTTTCCACAAATAGTCCCAATCTTCAGGAGGTTCTTTGAGCTGTTCGCTGTTGTAAATTAAGCCTGTGGTTCCCCAACTCAAAGGTACGCTGTAGCGGTTTCCTGGGTCGTATACAGGGTTTTGGAACTGCTTTTTGAGGCGATCGATCCCTCCCAAACTGGAGTGGTCTAATTGGCTCAACAGCCCCAGTTCCTTCATCTGAATCACCATGTAGTCAGATGGGTAAATGATGCTGTAAGCCCGGCCGCCACCAGCTTGAACTCTAGCCAGCATCGCCTCATTGGAGTCAAATACGTCTGCGATGACGCGGATGCCAGTTTTTTCGGCAAAGCGATCGAGCAAAGCTTTGTCTGTGTAGCCTGCCCAAGTATAGATGAAAAGTTGGTCAGCATTACCTTTGACGGGAGGAGCAGATTGTACATCTGCAAGCCGCCAGCCGCAACTAGAAAGGGCTAAGCCGGAGATTGTCGCCGCCGAATTTTTGATGAACTGACGGCGTGTAGAATTAGCCCTGGAAATCTTGGAAATTGGTAGATTAGTCGGAGGCACAGATTCAAAGATTGGTAATTTGTTATTTGCGTCGCCTTGAGCGGAGTCGAAGGGTTATTTGTTATTGGAACTAATAACTAATAACTAGCAACAGTCAACAGTCAACAGTCAACAGACTAATTATTTTCTATCGCTCAAAGCGAGACAATCAGTAGTTCCCCAGTAAGCATAAATTGGCGTGTGGGGGTCTGGGAAAGAACCGCCGGTATTCGGTTGTCGCACTGTCATTTTATCGCCCGTGGTCAACTCCACCACGTAATGAACGTGGGTGCCCATGTACATGATATTTTTGAGCCTCCCTTCAAAACAGTTGACCGAAACTTCTGGCTGGTAAAGATTCAAATATACTTTTTCCGGCCGGACGCTGACTACTACAGAGTCGTCTGTCACCCCATTCCACATATCCGATTGCTGAACGACTATTTTCAGACCGGCTGGTGTGCGAACTGTAATAGTCGATCGGTCGATCGCCTCCACTTTACCAGCAAACAAATTCGTATCACCAATAAAATCCGCCACAAAAGCCGTTTGCGGACACTCATAAATTTCTTCAGGCGAACCAATTTGCTCAATTCGGCCCTCATTCATCACCGCAATCCGGTTAGAAAGACTCATCGCCTCTTCTTGGTCGTGAGTCACCATCACAAAAGTCAAACCCAACTCTTGATGCAAATTCGACAATTCCAACTGCATCTGCTTTCGCAACTTCAAATCCAGAGCCCCCAGAGGTTCGTCCAACAGCAGAACCGCCGGTCGATTCACCAGAGCTCTCGCCAAAGCCACCCGCTGCTGCTGACCACCCGACATCTGGCCCGGAAACCTGGTGGCGAAAGATTCCATTTTCACCAATTGCAAAGCTTCCCGTACCCGTTCTTCAATTTCCGCCTTCCCCAGCTTCTTAATCCGCAATCCAAAAGCGATGTTGTCCCAAACATTCATATGTCCAAACAAAGCATAGCTTTGAAACACAGTATTTACCGGACGGCGGTAAGCGGGAGTGTTAGTCATCGACTGACCTCGAATCATCAATTCGCCCGCCGAGGGAGTCTCGAAGCCAGCGATTAACCGCAGCGTCGTAGTCTTGCCGCAGCCAGAGGGGCCGAGAATGCTAAAAAATTCTCCCTGACGGATTTCCAGGTCAACCCCGCGGACTGCGGTTTCGCCGTTGAATACCTTGAAGACCTTGCGGAGTTCAACGTCAAGCGCTGTATCCGTTGCTGTCGTACCTTGGTTGAGTGCTGTTTGAAACATATTCACCATTTCCTGGAAGTAATGCGCGCCAGTTGGATATAGTTTAACTTCAAAGTTTCTTGTATTTTAAGCGAGGAATGCTTGAATTAAGAGGTTTTTAAATGGGTCATTTAAATTTTACCTGAGAATTCACCTATGGGCTGGTCGGACTTGGGGTCTCACTTGGGCTGGGAGAAGGTTTTGGTTTTTTGTCTGCTTTTGGTTCTTCTGTTTTTTTCCACTCGGACAAAGGTCTTTGAGTAGCATTTTTAAAGTCAAAGGGTACTAGAAGCACAGGAAAATTCTGAGAGGGCGATTCGGTCGGGTTGGCTTGGGCGTACAAGAAGCGACCACTAAAGTCTGTTTTGTTGCCTAAAACTAGGCGGTGAGTTTCCTGGTTATCCAGTTTTACTGTAACTATAGCTTGGGGTTTGTCGAGACCGAATTCTGCTAGTTGACTGGGAGTGATGTTAATTGTACGATCGCTCTTTCCTGTCCCTAATCTATCTAACAAAAAATCTACTGATGCCTGATTTGCGTGTGCTTGCGCCGGCACTTTCATTTCCCAACTAGATTTCCCTCCTTTGATTGCATAAACTCGCTCAAAAGTCAAGATATTTTCGGGAGTTTTTAGTGTAAAGAATTGTATGCGATCGGACTTAAAAGCAAAAATTCTCTGTTTTTCATCCTTAGCCGCCTCTTGCTTTGGAGCTACTTGTATCTCGAACAACGAAACCAACCCAGCTAAGCTCAGTGCAACTGCTATTAATATTAATGTATTTTTCTGCAATTTCATAAAAATAATATGGGATGCGGGAAACTCAGAGACTTTAGTCCCCGTGTTCTTCGTACTATGATACAATTTAGATTGTGAGTAATAATCAAAACATCTACGTGTTGAAACATCCTAGTATCGGAGAAATCCCGGCTCCTATGAAACAACGGTTAGGTTTAAGTCCTAATGTCAGTATGACAGGAAAGAGCAGATAATGGCAGGTTGTCGAGCGTACCGCATCTTGGCAAGAAAGTGATGGATTCTGAAAGCATTAAAAACAAAAGTAGCTAGTAACTATCGCTTGACGATTGGTGACTAAGTAGACGGCGTTTGACGGTCGTAACGAGATTAGATTTAGGCCACAGCCTTGGTCTAATTCTGTCAGTAGAATCTCAGTGGCTTCAGCCCTGAGAGTGTCAAAATAACTGGGAATTGGGAATTGGGAATTGGGAATTGGGAATTGGGAATTGGAAATCGGGAATTGGAAATCGGGAATTGGGAATTGGGAATCGGTATCCGTCTCTTCCCTTCTCCCCCTCTCCCCCTCTCCCTTTCTCCCTCTCCCCCTCTCTTCCTTCTTCCTTATCTTCTCTTCCACCAAATAGCAGTACCAACTCCCAGTCCGAGTAAAGGCCAAATCAGCCAACCTAAAACCAGCAATAATACTTGAACAACAGTCATATTGATGCGACGGTTAGTAGCTTTTTTCGGGCTGATAGAAAAGCTTTGCTGGTCTGGCTTACTCAACCAACTAACTGAGTTAAGAAACACGTCGCTATTCAGTTGTTGGTCAAACCAACCGTTGGTCACAAATTGAGATGTGCCAATTACTACCATTCGCGAAGTTTTTCTAAGAGTTGAAGGCGCCGAAAGAGTTGAATTTGGACTGGGAGATGTTGTGGGAGATGCTGTGGGGGATGTTTCTGGCGAAGTTGTTGGCGAAGTTGTTGGCGAAGTTGTTGGCGAAGCTTTGGGTGTTGGCGAAGTTACTGGAGATACTGGAGGTGTAGCTTCTTGGGAGACAATCACCGAATAGCTAATTGGTGAAGCAGTAGGAGATTCTGTCGGAGAAGTTGTCGGAGAAGTTGTCGGAGATGGTGAAGTTGTCGGAGATGGTGAAGTTGTCGGAGATGGTGAAGTTGTCGGAGATGGTG
>NZ_JAKJHX010000089.1 GCF_021648855.1 Tychonema litorale BBK16
TTGGCAATCTGTCGAGAATCCTAAAAGATGCAATCTAACGATACGATCAAATAAGCCTCGACAACTTTTAGTTATCGAGGCTTGTTTGATTTAATTTGGTGGCGGGAAGTGGATTTGAACCACTGACCTTCGGGTTATGAGCCCGACGAGCTACCAGGCTGCTCTATCCCGCGTCGCTTTCTCCATGTCCTAATATAAACACATCTTTCTGAAAATAGCAACCCCTAAATCAAAAAAACTTTTGAGATTGTGGGAGGGGTTGCTGAAATCGGCTTCCCATAAGCACTTTTAGAGCATCGAGACTTCGCCGACTACCTCCAAACGTTTGAATTCGCTGAGAGTCATGTAAGTTTCCGAGAGAGTTTCCGCGATCGCCGCAGTGATCCATCCCAATTGCTTGAGCAAATGAATCGCCACCGCAAATTGAGCGCGCTTTGCCCCATCCGTCACTTTAATTGCCAAACCCATGCCTTCGCCAACCAGGCCAATGCACTGCACCCCTTCGGCACCAGATTTGCTGACAACTTCCCCTTGAGTCAAGCGCATCAGTTCCGTATCAAATCTTCCCTCACCCGAAATCATTGTCGGGTGATGAGTCATGGCGCGGACAATCCGTTCCATGTCCACATTGTCACCACTGGCCAACTTAGCGTACAGAGAAGCCATTTGCCCCAACTGTAATAGATAAGTAGGAGCGCCACAGTCATCACGAGCGCTGATAAACTCTTCAGCAGGCATTGCCAACAAGTCAGCCACCTTGCCCAAAATAAGCTGCTGGACGGGATGTTTGCGGCGCAAATAAGTTTCCAGTGGCCAGTGGAGTTGCTGACAGACAGCCAGCATTCCGGCGTGTTTGCCGGAACAGTTATATTGCAACGAACTTGTTTTGCCTTCAGGAATCGGGCATTGAAGTTTAGAGGGGTCAATGTCGCAGTGCCACAGGATGTTGAACACTTGCCGCGATTGCTCGATCGTCCCTTGATGAGAACTGCACATAATCGCTAAATCTCGATCGCTCAGTTCGTAGCGTTCTAAAGTACCAGTCGCTGTCACCGCCAAAGCTTGAAAAGGCTTGAGTGAAGAACGCACAAAGGTCGCCGTTTCCGAGTTGCCAGCAACGGACAGAACGCGGCCGCGATTGTCACAGACAGCCGCTTGGACGCGATGCTTAGATTCCACAATACCTTCGCGCAGCAGTCTGACTTCCAGTTCGGGAGCTTGGGTTCGTTTTCCCCTTGTCATATCAATTTTAGATTTTAGATTTTAGATTTTTAGATGGATTTCGGTTGCGCCGTCAGGACATAGAGGACACGGCAGTGCCGTGTCCCTACCCCGGTTAATTGTAGGGACTAGGGCCAAGCCGTGTCCTTGATCTAAGCCTTGGACTCAGGACACAGCGTGTCGAAAGCTTTGGGTAATATCAATTCCGATGCTAGTGGAATTGCCGATTACAAACAACTCCAAATTAGTCCCCCGGCAACCAGGAATAGCGTCAAACCATAAAATGTCTGCCGCAGACGCTTCAGAATAGGTTCTAGCTGGTAGTTGACAATCAATCGGTCTTGAAGCAAGACTTCGGGAGTTTTCAGCCAGGATTGACCGTCATACCAGCCGGATTCTTCGTAGACGACTGTGGGGTTAGAAAGGCGCGATCGCACGTAGAACCAACCTAAATACAGTCGCAGCAAAGCTAATCCTAGAATAAAACTGGCACCAGTGGCACCACTAATGGCAAACTGAACTGGATACTTGAAAGGAGCAAAGCTAGCGGCTGCCAGTGGCCCCGATACCAAGCAACTCCAACCCCATACCCAAGCAAGTTTTGCCAAATACTGTTGCCAACTGAGAGTTCCCCAGCTAAAAAACCAGGATTCTTTCAGCTCTTGATATTCATTGATCGGTCGTTGTTCTTGGGGAACAGGACAAATCGAAACAGAAGTATTTTTCACATTAGCGATCCTCTGCAACAGAAAAATCAATGCGTTCGGCGTGTCCCCAGAACGCTTCTAGATTGTAGAACTCGCGTTCTTGAGGTTTCAAAATGTGGACGATCGCGTCGCCGTAGTCCATGACTATCCAACTGGCATCTGATTGACCTTCTATACGCAGTGGCAGGCGTTGCCATTCTTCTTCTACTTGGTCGGCGATCGCTTGCGAGATCGCTCGTACCTGGACGTTGGAAAATCCGGTAATGATGACAAAGTAATCTGCTAGGTAGCAGACTTCCGATACACAGAGTAATACAATCTCATGCCCTTTTCGGTCTTCGGCAGCATGGGCAATGGTCAAAGCCAGAGGGCGGGTGGGGTCTGGAGATGCACTTGGAGTCGCTATAGACTGGGCCAAGGCATATTCAAGTTGGGTTCTATCTGACATTCAGTGTGTGTGTTCCTAAGTAGGGGCTAATTGACGATTGACGATTGACGATCAGTTGTTGGGAGTTTGAGATCAGAAATAGCAGCTTAGAAAAAGCTAAAATTTACACTTCCGGGTACTGTAAGACACGGGGATTATTAGGGAAAAAATTGGAGGGACAAGCCGGAGATTGTGGTTAATTGTGTTAACGACAACACATCTTTTTGTACGACGTACATTTATTTTTACCTTTGAGCATTAAACTGTCTTCTGGAAGTCGTATTTTGAGATAATTGCTAATTATTATAACAGAAAAATACCCTTCCTATTCAGTTGACGAGTCCCCAAAGATTGAAGGCAGGTTAAAACCTCCAACTGACTTTCGGCTTCCCAATTTTTGGGGAATTGCCTCCATGATCCTAGCTAAATTTTGCTTTTAACTTGTAATCTGTTCGATCGACTCCCGTGTCAAATTTCCTGTTTCTGGCGATTCGCGAGCCATTTGCAGCGCCCAATTGCGGGTAAGTACGGTGCGCGGGTGGATGTAGCAGCGAGTTTCTAGCAAATACTTCAGAGAATAATCGCTAGTTTGCCAGACGGCTGCATAAAGATTTTGCACGCTGGCTTGTCGCAATGCTTCTAGTTCGGGAGTATTACCACGGCTCGGTTCTATAGTGTCTGCGATAAACACAGTACAACTGAGTTGACTCATATTTGGTCTGCCGAGGGTATGATTGGCGATCGCCTCCAATATTTCTCCATCCACCACCCCGAACTCGTCTCTGGCGACGATCGCGCTGGCATCTGCGTGTAGCAGGTGCGGGTGCGCGACTAACACTGAGTCTAGCTCTAAACCTTCGGCCTTTGCCATTTGCAAAAGCAGTTGAGGTTTAAAATATTTTGCCAAATCGTGCAACAATCCAGCCGATCGGGCTTTAGCTTCATCGAGCCCGTAAAGGCGAGCCAAATCACCCGCAGATTGCTCCACTCCGAGAATATGTGTGATCCTAGCAGCAGGAACACGCTCTGAGAGCCAATTGAGGACGCGATCGCGCGCTGGTGCAAGTATCAAATATTAACTCCGAAATTGTATAATTTCTTTTATTTTAACTTTAACAGCATTCGTCCCACGTCTCACTCGCGACGGAGCGTGGGATGAAGGCGCGTCAGTGAGAAATTGACCAACAAACGAATTGTATCCTATTTATTTCCTTTACATACTACTAGACAAACCTATCGCAGAAAAAAAGGCTCTAACCGTCGTAAAAAAGCAATTAAAAAACTAGCTATCTAACACAAACGACACTATCCAAGAATGTTCTAGTTGATTGCAAAGTCAAAAAACCGCTATCAGAAAGAACACACAATTGCCCTAATTGTCAGGTCAATTTCTGTAGGGTTCTGAACGCGGCAATAAACATAAAGAATCGTGGGACGCACGATCTAAAAGCTCAAATTATGTCCTCAATAAGGAGTCTTTGAGAAGCCTACACTTACCTGTAATCAGGAAGTGTAGGTACGTCACGAAAAATACCATCTCCCAAAAGAGAGTCCCATTTATGGGGCGATTTTTGTCTTAAGTTCGGCGGACAGCACTAAATCAATTTAGCAATGACATCACGCTGGAACTACGGGGTCGAAGACAACAGTCAACCTGTCAGCCGGAACCATCCGCTTGAGAATTTGCAAGTGACCGTCCGCATCAGACCAACTGCGAAACTGACCCACAACCACCTTGTCCAAATTCGGAAGCGAACGAACTATAGTCCATGGCTTAAGACATTTTTCTTGCAGCATAATAGATATACCTCCTTTTTCAATGGGAGCCAAAGCCAGTCAACCATAATTTTCCAGGGCTGAGGACTGGCTTTTGACTTTGTAAACTCGCCCTTCTCTCAAAACATATCACAAAAAAATAGTTTGTGATTATATCTTATTTTTCATTGATTTTATAGCTAATTTCTACCCAACACATCATTTATGGTAATTGGTAATTAGGAATTGGTCATGGAAATAACAAATAACAAATAACAAATAACAACTAACTAATCACCAATGACCAATGACCAATGACTAATGACTAATGACTAATGACTACACATCTCGCCGTGACAGCAAAAACCAAATCCCACCCAAACCCAAAACACCGCACAAAACCCCACCTTCCCACCCAAAAACAGTACCACCAGGCAAATGTCCCGGCTTTGCTTTAGAAGTGAAATTTATCTCAGAACAGTATACCCATTGATCGTTAACCCGCCAGTCCACGCGATCGCCAAACTTTTCCCAAACAGTAGCATCATAAACTCCCGGCTTCCCCCCCAACTTTAGCCACAGACCCTTTTGCACAGAAAAACCAAACCTGCGATGACTATGATTCACCCAAAGTTGATCGATAGTCTGCAAATCCTTAGCCGGAAACTTCCTGATATCTTCCTCACTTAAATAACCTCTGGAAGTTTGCTCCATCACCTCCAACATTTTCAGAGAAGTTTCCTCATCAGCACCCCGCCAATTTTGAGCGGCAAGCAGTCTTTCCAACACAGAATAATTAATCCCTTTCTCCGATTCTAAATTCACAGAAACTAGCGGAGTTTCAATAACAGGTTGAGTCGCCATAGAAGGACTAACAACTGTCACCTGCTGCGACTGCGGCACCGATGGAATAATAACCACAGAAGTAGGTTTTAAAACCTCTAAAACTTCCAAAGCAGACTTATAGCGGTCTTTAACATACTCCTGAATCAACTTATCCAAAATTTGACCTAAATCCTGGCTAATCTTTGTGCCTTTAGGCAAAGCCTCCCTCCACAGCCAGCGACCTTCAAGCGGGTCGTAAAGGTCATCATGAATGTCCCCATAGATATCCAAATATGGCATCACAGAAGTCAGCAAGCGAATGCAAGTCACCCCTAAACTGTAAAGGTCGCTAGCAGGAACAGCCTTGCCATGTCGTTGTTCTAGAGCCGCATAGCCGGGAGTTCCCAACTTAGTTCCGGCTTGGCTAGGAGCAGCAGCTACTACCTGTTTAGAAACCCCAAAATCGATCAGCACCAATCTGCGATCGCGATTGCGGCGGATCACATTTTCGGGCTTAATATCCCGGTGAATTACATTACGCTCATGCACAAAATTCAACAAAGGCAACAAATCTAACAGCAGTTCCCTAGTTTTAATTTCGCTATAAGCACCGTACTTATCTAACTCATCCTTTAAATTATTGCCATCAATAAACTCTTGCACCAAATACAAGCGCCCATCTTCCTCAAAATAAGAAATTAACTGAGGAATTTGGGGATGTTTCAGTTCATAGAGCCTTCTTGCTTCTTGTTCAAACAATCGGACATACTTTTTAAAATGACCAGGCTTCCGCTGAAACTCCTGTGGTGGCGACAACTGCTTGATGACGCAGAGCTCCTCAAACTTCCCGTGATTAACAGCTCGAAAAGTTCTGCCAAATCCCCCGTCGCGCAGGGGTTCAGTTGCTGCATAAAGGTCTTTCAACAGCAATTTTGAACCGCAATTAAGACAATACTTCGTGCCTGGTGGGTTCTGACGCTTGTCTCCAGGGCAATCGAGATTAAGGCAGTAGGTCATATATTAAAAACAGGTGAACAAAATTATACTTAGCTTCGCACAAAATCCTGAACTCCCTCCAATCCTAAAACGTGCTGATTGACTGCTACTTCTTTTCTTGAATTTAGGATATCCGACTTTACGTCCCTTTCTCTTTCCTTTACAGAAGTTGAAAAAATTCTTGAAAGCAACATCTAAATCGGCAACCGATTGTTGCAAGGGAATACACGACACTTCTCCTAGCCAAGCTCTTTCTTCAGTATTTTTAGCCTGAGTAATTACTATTTTTTGAACTTCTGCCGAACTTGGCTTTTTCTCAGACTGCTTGCACAACGCAAGAGCATCGTTCCAAACTACACGCACACAGCCAAACAACTGAGCTAAACCCTACTGCTGTTGGTCGGTTGGGTAGATTCTGTAGCGATGTCTAAATCACTTAACCATTCTGCAATTTTGCAACTTGAACGTCAATCTTTCGGCTTTTCGCCAATTGATTTGATTCCATTCCACCGTCGGGTTGTCCCGCGTTTTAGACTTATTCATTGCTACTAAGTTCCTATCCTTGAAGTTACCGTGTATCTGTTTGCATATCTCTGTCATTACAACAGAGCATTGGCTTCTGATACAATCCCTCTCTCATATACTATTCGTTTGCACTTGCGGACTGGGGCTAGGGATGACCCGCACCCAGATGTGTATTTAGTTGTGATGACTTTATAGTCACCCTAGCCATCCCCCAAATAAGGAGTACATTAGAAATCAAGAAAAGCCGTCCCAGAATGACGGGGCTTGTATCGCATTTTCTTGGTCATTTTATTCAAGAGTGCGATCGCGAGCTTGTTTTTTTGGGGCAAAACTTTGAACGTCAGCACAGAGGCTGTCTGGAGGTAAGCTTTGATGAATTATCGCCAGACTGCCCCACAGCGAGTATAACTCTCTTGAGCCTTTTACCTCAAACTCAGAGTCCAAGTCTGACACCGAACCTCAATTGATGCAACATATGGCACAAACAAGCTTTGATCGCAACCAGCTTTGACTTAGCCGTCAAACAGGCTGATAGCCCGACCTACTTTCAGTTTTTTTGTCTCCGCCTGCCGATCGAGACTATAACAGCGCCCGTACTCGGTCGATCGCATTAATTAATAAGTATAATCAAAAAAAATGTTTTACATTTATCCCAAATGCCAAATCAAATGACATTAAAAATTCAGCCATCTAAAAATTCTAATCCCCACAAAGAATCTGTCAAAATACCGTGGTTCGAGCGGTTAATGGCCTTGGTAGCCCTAGGAAATTTAAGCCTAGTATTATTTGACATAAGTTATGTTCCCTGGCGAGATTTCTACCAACGGCAACTGCCACTTCTCACCCAAGCCTACGATCCATTCAAAGGAATTAAACCCCACCGAGACACCCAAAAGTATCTACAAAGCTTAGACGAATTAAAAAAACAATTAGTGCAAACTGGTTTACCCTCTCCCAAAATAACCGCTCAATTGCAAGAACTAGATAATCTGAGCGCGAAAATGATCGATGAAGACCCCTTTCGAGCAGCATCAAAAAGCGGTAGCCTCGAAAAAATCAAAGACCGACTTCGGGATCGCATTCCGAACCCCCAAGACTCCGCAAAACAATCATTCAAAACATTCTGGAGTCAAGACTACTTAACCAGACAAGGTTGGCAACAAGAAATCAACTGGTTTGACAGCAAAATCAAGCCATTAATCGCCACAAACTATTATCGCGAAATTGGAGATAATGGCGAACTCAAAGACGATTTCTGGATGATTGACCTGCCATTTGTTCTCATATTTGCGATCGAATTTCTGACCCGTACCTACACTATCAGCCGTCGCCACCGCAGCGTCAGTTGGCGAGCAGCAATGCTCTGGCGGTGGTACGACATCTTCATGCTGCTCCCATTCTGGCGACTATTGCGAGTATTAAGCGTCACCATCCGCATCCACCAAGCCAAAATGCCCGACCTCCAACCCATACGCACCCAAATCAGCCGGGGTTTCGTTGCCAACTTCGCCCAAGAATTAACCGAAGTAGTCGTAATTCAGCTCATTAACCAGATGCAACAATCAATTAGCAGTGGTGAGCTAGCAAAACAACTTTTTCAATCTCAGAAACAGCGATATTTAGATATTAATAATATCAATGAAATAGAGGCGATCGCCACCCATTTAGTTCAAATCACTGTCTATAAAGTCCTCCCTCAACTTCAGCCAGACCTAGAAGCTCTGCTCCGTTACAATATAGAAATGTTTCTCAAACAATCGCCTCTTTATCAAGGATGGAAGCAAGTACCAGGACTGGGAAACCTGCCCGCACAGCTAGCGGAGCAATTAGTTGCAGAATTGTCGAAATTAGCCACACTCGGCCCCCAAGATGCCTATGAAGCCTTCAAAATCGCCAGCGAAGACCCCGTAGGAACCAAACTCTCAACCCAGCTAGTCCAGCATTTTGGGCAAGCTTTAGGAGCTGAACTGCAACAGCAGCAAACTTGGCAAGAAATACAAATTTTGCTGTGCGACTTCCTAGAAGAGTTCAAAATCAACTACATCCAGCGATTGAGTGAAGAAGACTTCGAGAAAATTTTAGAGCAAGCTAAAGAATTGCAACGGATAGCCCCGCGTTAGCAAGAAGGAAGAAATTGTTCCCATCTTCCCCTCTCCCCCTCTCGGAATTCTCCCTCCAGGAATGGTCGAGCTCCGAAGGCTGTTTGTCACCGGGCGGGCGATCGAGCTAGACTGAGATTTGAGATTAACTGCGATCGAACTCAAAGCTTGCACCTCTGTTGCCAACAGGCACGAGCGGCCTGTTCCACAAAAAGTAAATTTGCTTGGGTCGTGGGCCCCAGAGCTCACCCCTGAAAAACTTTTTGACAATGGTACAAAATGTGAGATCAGAGGAAATTCTCAAACTTCTTGGAAAAAATTATTTTACCTAGAAGTGGGTCAAGCCCACTTTTTTTGTTGCATTAGTCGCAGGAAAAGAACTCAGGGCATCAGACTTGCAAGTTTAGGACTGATCCATGCCCGTGTCCGAGTTCAGGAGTTTTAACTTAATTATTCAACATGACTCATCCTCTAATCCCACAAATCATTGACTTAGCTACCCCGGTTGCGGAAACACTGGGATTGGAAGTAGTGGGAGCAGTGTTTCACACCCACTATAATCCACCCGTCTTACGGGTAGACATCCGCAACCGCCAGGAAGACACTGGTTTAGCCGACTGCGAGCGGATGAGCACAGCCCTCGAAGCAGAGTTAGAGGCAGCCAATATCATACCCGATGCCTATGTGTTAGAGATTTCTAGTCCCGGCATATCCCGATTGCTCAGTAGCGATCGAGAATTCATTACCTTTAAAGGTTTCCCCGTGACAGTCAAAGCCGCTGAACCGGATTCGCGAATCAAAGAGTGGAAAGGACTACTCGTCTCCCGTGATGAAACAACTGTTTATCTCAATCAAAAAGGGCGACAGATTAAAATTCTACGTCTTCAGATTGCCAAAGTTGAACTAGATGAGGGAAAAGAGATGTAATATCATTTCCGGTTGCACCGTCAGGTGACGTTAACTGTTGACTGTTGACTGTTCACGCTTGAGTCGCAAAACAGAAAATTGCGCTTCCTTGGATTTGGTGGTAACGTGACTCGACTTGATCATTCTGATGCTACCGGAAACGATATAACAGGAAGTTTTGAGTCTTGATTTCTACTAATCCCTCATCATTCATAATTTACTCTCGGCAATTGCCGATGACCGATGACCGATGCCCTGTTTGGCCGATTACCCAATAAAAAAAAGGAGTGTTTTATATGTCAATGGTTCCTCTGCCCGGACTCAAAGAAATGGTCGAAGGTATTAGCAAAGAAAGAAATTTGCCGAAACACGCCGTTCAAGCAGCCTTGCGAGAAGCACTGCTGAAAGGATACGAACGCTACCGCCGCACCCAAAAGTTAGATCACTTCAGCGAAGAATACTTTGACAACTTTGATGTAGAACTAGACGCGGAACAAGAAGGTTTTCGCGTTTTAGCTAACAAAACTATTGTCGAAGAGGTCGTCTATCCCGATCACGAAATAGCACTTTCTGAAGTGCAGGAAGTAGCTACCGAAGCTCAACCGGGTAGTATTGTTCTGGTAGATGTCACACCAAATCAAAAAGAATTTGGTCGCATGGCAGCCATTCAAACTAAACAAGTGCTGGCTCAAAAACTGCGCGATCAACAGCGCAAAATGATTCAAGAAGAGTTTAAGGATTTAGAAGAAACTGTTCTGCAAGCAAGAGTGCTCAGGTTTGAGAGGCAGTCGGTAATTTTAGCAGTCACTAGCAGTTTTGGTCAGCCAGAAGTAGATGCCGAACTCCCCAAACGCGAACAGTTGCCTAATGATAATTACCGCGCCAATGCTACTTTTAAGGTGTACCTCAAAAAAGTAGGCGAAGGTTCTACTAGAGGCCCACAGTTAATGGTTTCTAGGGCTGACGCAGGTTTGGTTGTTTACCTGTTTGCCAATGAAGTGCCAGAAATTGAAGACGGAGTGGTCAGAATTGTTGCTGTAGCTAGAGAGGCAAATCCCCCTTCCCGCCATGTCGGCCCGCGGACTAAAATAGCTGTTGATACGCTCGATCGCGACGTAGACCCCGTAGGAGCCTGCATCGGAGCACGGGGATCGCGGATTCAGGTGGTTGTTAACGAATTACGGGGTGAAAAAATCGACGTGATCCGCTGGTCTCCAGACCCCGCAACCTATATTGCCAACGCTCTAAGTCCAGCTAGGGTAGATGAAGTGCGTTTAGTTGCCCCAGAAGGCAGACGAGCACACATTTTGGTCGCTGAAGACCAACTGAGTCTTGCCATTGGTAAAGAAGGTCAGAATGTCCGCCTCGCAGCCCGCTTGACCGGTTGGAAAATTGATATCAAAGATATTGCTAAGTACGATCGCGAGGCTGAAGATACTAAATTGGCAGCAGAAGAGACCAGACTTGATGAACTGGCAGCACAGGAAGAAGCTGAATTCGACCGTGACAGCGAAGATTTAGAATCTGAGCAAGAAGATGTGGGCACAATGGACGAAACAGAAGCCAACGTCTGATCATACAATGATGAAACCGAACTACCGATGCTGTGCAAGTTGTCGAAAAATAGCTCCAAAAGAAGCTTTTTGGAGAGTAGTCAGGCTCTATCCTTCTCATCAGGTACAATTAGATCTTGGCATGGGTCGTTCAGCTTACCTTTGTCCGCAAGCAGAGTGCCTCAAAGCAGCTCAGAAAAAAAATCGACTTGGGCGATCGCTCAAAGCGCCTGTAGCTGAAGAACTCTACCAAACACTTTGGCAGCGTTTAGCAACACCTGACTGCGGCGACCTTTAGGTCAAAGCAGACAAAAGCTCGGCTTCCTAGGTACAAAACCCTCTTGGCAGCACTACCTGTAATTACCGGTAGTGCCTCCACTGAAACCCCAATCCGATCGGCCCACCAGTCTGGAAAGATTTGTGTCAGATTAGATAAGGGTGGGGTACTAGCAGAGGTATCCTCAAGATAGAAAAGCAAACTAAGAAGCTGGAGAGAATGGCTTTTGCCAAAACTTAGACTTCTGAGTTCTGAAAAAAACTTGAGAATTCTCCAACCGCAGACTTCAGCTACGTTGCATCTTATAGATCAAACTGCTGAAAGAGTACCAAAACCCCGATTCCTGACACTGAAATCAATCACAGCGAATGATGTCGTCATTAGAACAAAAAATCAAAATGTAAAAACTGGTTGGCATAACAGAGGGCAGAGTGGATGAACAACGGCAAAGTAAGAATTTACGAGTTATCACGGGAACTAAATTTGGATAATAAAGACATCTTGGCAGTGTGCGAGCGGCTCAATATTTCAGTCAAGAGCCACAGCAGCACAATTACAGAATCAGAAGCAGAACGCATCCGCAAAACGGCGGAAAAATACGTCGCCAGCCACTCTTCCCCCGGCAAGCCAGCTCCCCCCGAAAGAGCAGCAGCGCCATCTAGAGAATCTGGCCCTCATCCCAACGATCAACAAAAAAAACAGCAAATTTTAGAAATACGCAGTCCAAAAGTACGACCCGCTGGTGCAAACTCCCAGCAGTCGGGGAACGAGGAGAGAAAAAACCCGCAGGCAACCGTTGCCACTCCTCCGAAATCACCCGCAGCTCAACTACAACAGTCTCCGGCCAAACCAAATATCAATCGACCGGTGCTGTCGAAGCCTACTGTTCAATCAGCAACGGCTTCGTCAGAAACTTTGTTGGAAACAGTTTCTGACACAGTAGATTCGATCGCCTTAGAAACAGACACCCAGGCCACAGTATCGATCGCACCCCAAGTGCCATCGGAAAGAGCTGAACGAAAAGAGCGAGTTGCGCCTCCGAGTCCATCAGCAAAACTCACTTCGCCACCAGTCAGACCCGCCGGAGAGTCTGCTAACCCCACTCAACTGGGTCAGGGGAACAAACCCGTACTGAAACTTGCCAAAACTGAGCAAGAGCAATCAGAACAGGCACAAAATCTGGAAGCGCCTGCTAAACCCAGTCGCCCCAGCAGACCCGCACCGGGAGCTCCCGAATCTCGCGACGGGCAAAGACCCCGACCAGGTGGTGGTCCAGTCAAAACTCAACTTGCCGATCGACCCCAACCAGGTGGTGGCTCGCGTCGAAGCCTGGCACCGGTAACATCAGCCGGCGGGCTGCGTAGCCGCGGTGGTGACACCGGAGTCACAGGGGATGACACTGACGATAACGAAGAAGACAACACGCCCTTGGAGACTCCTCTCCTCGAAAGGCCCTCTCTCCCTCGTCCTGCCAAAAAGACTTCGGTCATTTGGGAAGAAGATGACGAAGAAAACTCAGATGCTGCCAAAGCGGCCAAAGCGGCCAAACTCAAGCAGCGTAGTCGTCTCAAACCTATAGACGACGATGACGACGACTTAGAAAACGGCTTGGATATGCCAGCACCAGTGATGGTCAGCCTGTCCCTAGCCCGCCCTGCTAAGTCGAAGTCACCAGCAGCACCTAAATCAACCCCAACTCCGGGCGCACCCGGAAGCAGTGGCAAAAATAAGAGACCGGGCCCTTCTCACGATAAAAGCTCGTCTAGTTCGACCGGCGGACGCGGTAGTCGTGGTAGTAACAAAACAGCGGAAGCAAAGGTCGAACGTCCAGAAAAGCTTTATCTGAGCAGACCAATGACCGTTCAGGAACTAGCAGTTACTCTGGCTGTTCCCGAAACCGAAATTATTAAGCGGCTGTTCTCTAAAGGGATTGCGGTCAACATTACCGAAACCCTGGATATTGCAGCGGTGAGAATGGTAGCTGAAGAAATGGGCATAGAGGTGGAAACTCCTGAAAAGGCAGCCCCAGCTCTCAAAGTAATCGATATGCTGGACGCAACAGATTTGGAATACCTCCAACGCCGTCCGCCAGTAGTAACGATTATGGGTCACGTGGATCACGGTAAAACTACCTTGCTCGACTCGATCCGCAAAACTAAGGTGGCTCAGGGAGAAGCTGGGGGTATTACCCAGCATATCGGTGCTTACCATGTGGATGTGGTACACGAAGGCAGGAGCCAACAGGTAGTATTTTTGGATACTCCAGGTCACGAAGCCTTTACAGCGATGCGGGCTCGTGGAACGCGGGTGACAGACATCGCCATCTTGGTTGTGGCGGCCGATGACGGTGTACGACCCCAGACAATTGAAGCTATCAGTCACGCGAAAGCGGCGAAAGTGCCAATTGTTGTGGCGATCAATAAAATTGACAAGGAGGGCGCTCAGCCGGAACGGGTGAAGCAAGAGCTGACAGAGTACGGCTTGGTTGCAGATGACTGGGGCGGCGATATCACGATGGTTCCTGTTAGCGCGATCCGAGGCGAAAACCTCGATACGCTGTTGGAAATGATCTTGACCGTTGCAGAAATGGAAGACCTCAACGCTAACCCGAACCGCGCGGCTAAAGGTACGGTGATTGAAGCTCACCTCGACAAGGCAAGGGGGCCTGTGGCAACTTTGCTGGTGCAGAACGGTACTCTGCGGGTGGGCGATATTGTGGTCGCAGGTTCGGCCTTGGGTAAGGTACGGGCTATGATCGACGATCGCGGCGATCGCGTAGAACAAGCAACTCCATCCTTTGCGGTGGAAGTGCTGGGGCTGCGAGAAGTTCCTCGTGCTGGAGACGAATTCGATGTCTTCGCCAACGAAAAAGAAGCTGCGGCGATCGCAAGTGGCAGAGCTACATCCCAACGAGATTCCCGTCTGCTACAAGGCGGCCGGATCAGCCTCAGTGGCTTCTCTCAACAAGCTAAGGAAGGCGTCCTTAAGGAACTCAACTTGATCTTGAAGGCAGATGTCCAAGGCTCCCTAGAAGCAATTGTTGGCGCTCTAACCCAACTTCCTCAAAAAGAAGTTCAACTCCGACTGCTGCTATCTGCTCCTGGGGAAGTCACAGAAACCGACATTGACCTCGCAGCCGCCAGTAATGGTGTGATTATCGGGTTCAATACTACCCTCGCCACCGGCGCTCGCCAAGCGGCCGATCAAGCAGGGGTAGATGTCCGGGAATACAGCATCATCTACAACCTCTTGGATGACATTCAAGGGGCGATGGAAGGCTTGCTGGAACCCGAACTGGTGGAAGAACCTCTGGGAAGCGTAGAAGTGCGTGCTGTCTTCGCGATCGGTCGTGGGGCCGTGGCCGGATGTATGGTGCTTTCTGGCAAAGTTATCCGTAACTGCAAGGTGCGGGTACGCCGCAACAACAATGTCGTTTACGAAGGTGTCCTCGACTCCCTCAAACGGATGAAGGAAGATGCCAAGGAAGTCAATACTGGCTTTGAATGCGGTATTTCCTTGAGTGGATTTAGCGACTGGGCGGATGGCGATATTATTGAAGCCTACCGGATGGTAACTAAACGCCGCACCCTCTCGGCATAATTTTGGATTCTAAATTCTGGATCTTGGACTCAAGGCAGGTTAATTACCTGCCTTGAGTTTTAAGCATTCTTCTTCCTTCTTCCTTCTTCCTTCTTCCTTCTTCCTTCTTCTTTTTATGCGTTCTTTTTGGTCTGAACCTTTTTTGTGGATTCACCTAGGTGGGGTGGCTGCATTGCCGATTTTCCTGGGACTGTGTTTGCTGGGACTGGCGGTGGGTGCTCCACTGCTACCTGTGTGGGTGGAAGTATTTTTAGTTGGGGCCGCAGGTATTGGCCCTGTGCTGTGGATGCAGTGGTTTCGCCCTTTTTACATTTTTAGTATTTTAGTGGTGGCGGTGAAACCCCAGAATTTAAGCAATGCACAACAGCGGATTCTCCCTAGGTTTAAATCTCGCTTAAATCAAGCATTAGCTCTGTTTGTGGCTGTTGTGCTGGCAGTAATCTTGTGGCAATTATATCGATTTGCTCCCCTGGCGGCTGCGGTGGCTCCGTTTCCTCCTCAATGGCGATTAGCGGGGTTGCTGTTGGCTGCTTTCGCTTTTTTGGCTAGCAATTTGTTCTTGCAGATACCCGCTAGTGTGATGGCTGTTTTGCTGACACCGGAATCAGAATTTGCAGCGATACAGCCTGATGTTTTGGAGAAAATTGGGCAGGATTTTACGATCGCAGGCTGGCAAGTCGATCGCATTTTACCGGCTTTTGTCGCAGACGAGGACAGAATTTGAGCTTACTCAATCCATAAAAAATGTATTTAAAGATACTGCATATTTGAGGCTACTATGCTACATAAAAACAATACTTCTTAAGATAAACTTATTGACATTATTAAGATTTAATTTCCAATTTTTAATTTGAAGTTATTTGTATTTGTTATGGTATATTAGAATAGTCAAGGTTAAATTCCTTCGCCATCGTGAAACAGAGACTCAGACACACTTTTAGGCGTAAACCGGGGGACAAAGAGCGGCGAAAACTCTAAAAACAGCTAGGGGCTTAATACAGCCTCACAACCAGAAAAACAAACAATTCATTTTTGTTAGGTAGGGTAGGGCATACCCGAACTCTAGGTCAATATCCTAGTACGCTTTTGGAGATAGGCTCTCTGGGGTGACTGCGAATCAGGCTCGTTAATTGGTAGAATTCCTACGGTTAAAAAGTTTGAGTATTGCCACAAGGACGCAGCACTTAAAGGTCAGTCGCTGAATTAAGAATCCCCACACCTTTAGATTGGGGAGTGTCAATTGGATAGGAGAATATATAATGGAAGTTGTCAAGGTAAGCTTTAAGTCCTCACTAAGGACTAACGATAGAGGTATAAAAATATGGCGAATTCACGAACGATCGCACAACAACCTCAAGCAGCAGAGCCGATCGAGCTTAAGGAAGATTCTCAAATCTGGGACAGCCTGAAATGTGCGATCAGTTCAAGTTCTGGATTTCAACGCTGGCAGCTAGAACTCAACTTTGAGAGTCATCAGGCAAATGTCAGCATGGACCAGCAGGTTCGCTCCTATTTGCGGGAAACTTTAGAAACTTTGGCTTACTGAGTGCAGTAGAACCAAATCTTCTAACGATTTGTGAAATTCACCCTCAAATTCCGCCCAGTCCAGTCCAATATGCGATCGTCACTGTCGATCGCAAATTTTGACACAAAATAGCAAAAGTTTTTCAACTACTTTTAGCATCATCACCTTGAAAAGGGCGTTTCAAAGTTAAAATAAAAATCCTAGTTCCTTTTATTCAGGGACTAGGATATTTATGCATTGAATCTTCAAAAAAATCAACTATTGGAGTTCCTCCAAAGATTCAAGCAATATTTGAGCACTGCGCCGATGATGAAATTTAGCAGCAATCTTCTGCCGTGATTTTTGAGTCAAACTCAAAGTTAACTCTTTGTTCTGTAGCAACTTTGCGATAACATCTGCCATTATTTCTGGGTTTTCCGCCGGGACTAACATACCGTCAACACCGCTATCTATCAATTCTGCCATCCCACCAACCTGCGTCACAACTACAGGAGTTTCCATCGCCATTGCTTCCATAACAGCTACAGAAATTCCCTCCTTCAAGCTGGGTAAAGCAAAAATATCAGCCTCTTTATAACCTTGACGATTTCGTTCTTCAGAGACAGAACCAAGGAGCTCAACATAATCAGACATTGATTGCTCTTGAATAAATTTCTCAAGTTCTTTGCGGTAGCCATTACCAGATTCTGAGTCCTCACCAGCAATCTGCAAGCGCACATCAAACCCTCGTTCTCGAAGCAACTTCACTGACTCAATCAGGTACTTTTGTCCTTTCGCGATATTCAGGCGACCGCAAGTATAAATTCGGCACGGACTGCCTTCCTGCCAAGGAATATAGGGAGTTTCACGCTTAATTTCATCCAGATTGACACCGACTGGCGAAACTTTCACATCCTTTGGTAAAAAGCCTGCTAGTTCATCTTTGACAGAGTTGAAAAGTTGTTCAGACATCACAGAAGCAAAAGCAGAATATTTCCATTTTTGTTCTTGATTGGCACCAAAATCTTCTAACTGACCCAAAAGAGCCAGACTATAAGTGATGTCCGAAAGTATTGAGGCAAATAAGGCAATATTAGCAGCACTGCCACAGGAATGAACGTGAACGTGAGACCAGCCCTGGGTTTTGGCAAGGGAAACTAGCTTTGCCCCCATCACGACCAATACCAAGTAGTAAAGTTTTTGGGAAAAAGATATATTTTTAGTATTGGCAATTACACTTAAACAGCGCCACCAGGCGATCGGACCAGCTTTGATCAGTTCTATAGGAATATTAACAAAATCTTTGGTCTCAAAGGGTACCAAATAATCAGTCATACTTTGGGCTTTCTGAGCCCAAGTATGTACAACTTGAGTGGGTGGATACTTGGTTGATATCATGTGAGGTTTCATACCAATATCTAGCAGTGCTTGATATTCACGCCAGATCCAAGTATGAGTTTGCCCTGGAAATTCAGGGATAAAGTAGCCAATCTCTTTATTCATTATTGATTTTTCCCTCTAATTAATATCGCTTGTTGTCGAGTTTAAACCTCTCAAAGTCTGCCTTGATCAGGGAGACTTTGAGAGAAATATTTTCTTGCCCTGATCAAGGGGTCGAATGTGAGCCATCATTCAATAAATACTAACTAACTCGATAGGAATCAGCCTTTTTTGTGACTCACATTCTAGGCGGCTTTGCCTGCTGTCATCTCTAATTGAGTCCGAGCCTTACCATTCGCCAAACACTTTTTGACACCAGCAATTACATCTTCAACATCTGCATCTGTTAATTTTGCTGAAATCGGCAAGCTGATAGTACGCATTCCGATATAATTTGCATTCGGATAGTCCTCTGGCTGCCATCCAAACTTTTCTTGATAGACAGGATGTTCTGCCATGCTCATGTAGTGCACGCCAACACCGATATGTTCAGCATTGATAGCGTTAAGAAACTCGTCGCGGCTAATTCCTGTGGTGGCTTCATCTACCAGAATTGTATACAGGTGATATGCATGAATTGTGTCGGGTTCTGGGGCTGATGGCAGAGTAATTGGCAAATCTGCAAATGCTTCATTATAGCGTTGCCAAATCTGTTCCCGGCGCTTCCAATAAGGAGTAATTCTTTCCATTTGATGAATGCCGATCGCAGCTTGCAGATCCATCATGTTATATTTAAACCCGACTTCCACTACCTGGTAGTGCTTGTATCCTGAATCACCGAAGCGCTTCCAAGCATCTTTGCTCATCCCGTGTAGCGCCAAAATCTTCAGCCTGTCAGCGTCTTCTTGCTTGCGACTTAGAATCATGCCACCTTCGCCGGTGGTGATGTTTTTGGTGACATAAAAGCTGAAACATCCGAAGTCGCCAAAAGTGCCTGCTTTGCGTCCCTTGTACTCTGTTTCGATGGCGTGAGCACAGTCTTCGATTAATTTCAGGTTGTGGCGTTCAGCAATCTCGCAAAGCGCATCCATATCACAAGGACGACCGGCAAAGTGAACTGGCAAAATTGCCTTAGTTTTGGAAGTTATTTTAGCTTCGACTTTCGCCGGGTCAATATTCATGGTCAGCGGGTCTATGTCCGCCAGTATCGGTGTAGCCCCTGCGTGAATAATCGCGTTCACTGTCGCGCAAAAAGTCATAGGAGTGGTAATGACTTCATCGCCCGGTTTTAAGGAAGCAGCGAGGATACTTAAGTGAAGTCCAGCGGTACAGGAATTGACGGCAATTCCGTGTTCGGAACCCTTGTAAGCTTTAAATTCATTTTCAAAGCGCATGACCTTTGGCCCAGTACCCAACCAGCCTGTTTTCATGGTCGATACCACTTCCTGAATTTCAGCATCTTCGATCGCAGGAGAGCCAAATACAAGGAAGCGATCTTTAGAGCGAATAGGATTGTTCATATTGCTAATTTCTCCGGTAAATAAAGTTGATGGAATGACAATGTACCGCTACAATCTAGGTAGCCGAATTTTGTTCAAAACATCTTGGAGTCGTTCAGAAACACCCCCTAATTGTTCTGATAGCGCTACAAGTTTGCCATAAGCTTCTACTAAACGATCGCCCTCAACGTGAACCTCGGAAGTCGGATAATTCTTGATGGTTTCCAGCAGCGTAATTTGATTGTCTGTGCTCGCCGACAGCACTAAAGCCTTGCGTAAAGCCTCTTGATTTGCAGTTCCAGAAGGAGTCCGAATTACTTGACCGACTTCATCTAGAATTATTTCTCCCAGTTTGCTGTTGAGAGTCCGGTCCAAAAGCTTTTGGCTGACTTTCACCGGTCTTGTGAGACTGCGACGAACTACTTCGGGGTCTTTTTTGGCTTGTCCCAGCAGCATTTCTAAGGCTGGGGACATTTGACCAGTTTCGGCGAAAACTTCTAATTCGCTGACTGGTAGAGTCATCCGAATCACGCTGTATTTGAGGACTACTTTTTCAGAAGCCACCGCAGCATTGCTATAAAACAAAATTCCCGCGCCTGCGACTAAAAATAATGTGCACTGGTGTTTAAAAAATGACCATTTCATGGTATTGTCTCTAAAACTATTTTTCCACTTAAACTATAACGCTGGATAATTCGATCGCCCGCTAAAAACCCAGCGCCAGGTCTTCTATAAGTGAAGTCTGGCGCTGGGTGTAAAGTTGTTTTTTATATTTAGGGTCTTTATGAAAGCTGACCCCATTTGAAGCAAGTAGAAAGGATGTATGATTAGGGTCTTTAAATTGGCTGACCCCAATTGAATCCATACATCTATAATCACAGGGATCGATCGCAAACCAGGCTTTCATAATAATTTCTTTATATTTACAACTTTTAGTTGTTTTAAATATACTTATGTATCTGTATGTAAATTTTTGTTACTTCTGTTTTGGGGATCGCTCCTCAGCGCGTTGTTCCCAGCGAAACAGAAACACCATCAGAGCGACGACTCCGACTTGGAGGGCAAAATTGGGAAAAGTAGAGCTAACTTGGTTCCCGGAGGCAATTTTAGCTAGGAAAACTAAGCCACCGATGAAGCCAGATGCTCCACAAGCGACATAGACCACCTGTCGCAAAGGTCGATAGGGAGCGGCTATCTCTGCTGTGAGGCGCTTGTATTGTTCGGGACTGAGGTTGCGAGGGTTTTTTGGTCGGTAAGGGCGATCGTCGGAATTTGGAGTTGGCATAAATTTAGGGAAGAAGGAAGAAGGAAAATCTAGGCAATTTAATGGTTTTAATGATAAGTATCCCATAACTGCTGAAATAAATCATCGCTGCATCAGAAGTACCACAGTCTGCAAACAGCCGACCAAAACACCCAAGAATCCACCTAAATTGACGATTCCTTGCAATTCGCTTTTGACAATTCCCTGAATTGCTAATTCCAAGTCTTCAGGAGAAGTACCTTTAACTCGATCGATAATCACCTGATCGATGTTTAAAATAGGGATCGCCTGAGCTACAATATTTTCTAAATCCCGGTCCAGATATCGCTCTAAAACCAAAGCCAGTTCTTTGCTAACAATTTCTAGGGAAGCACTCATCACTGGTGAAGTCTGCAATCGATTCAGAATTAACTTAGAAATATTTTCCCAGTCAATAGACTTGCTCAATCCATCAAGTACCTCTGTACCTCGTTCTTGAACATAGCTACGAACACTATCCCGCATGGTTTTTCGTAACTGTCTGACTGTCGAAACTGGTAGATTTTGCATCGACAAATTTTGCAGCCATTCCTGAAGTCGCCCGCGAATTCCCAAAGAAATAGTTAACTCTGCTAACCTTTGATTTGTGGCTTGTCTGTCATCGAGACAAAAAGTTCGTAGGCGAGTTAAAGTGTTTCGCAAACCAAACAAGTTGGCTACTACCCAATAAGTACCGCTGGTTTTTTCTCGAAATCCTTCATCGATGATCGAAATATTGCGATCGGTCAAAAAGTCAATCAAAGCTTGTCGCAGCACTTCCGGCGGTATGACTATTTGTAATAACCAATCGGCTAATTGACCAGCCTGAGCTTCTGTTAGCTGAATTTCGAGCAAAACTTGGTCAAATATTTGATTTAGTTGAGCTTCTAAAAAATCTTCCCGGCGTGCCAAAACCTTGAGAATTCGTGGTACTGATTCGCCCAGCAAATCTCGTAAAATGTTAGCGAGAATTTTAGCGGTTTTTTGTTCTGCGTCTAATTTTACCTGATCTAATGCTAACTGCAATAACCAGAGAATTACTGACTGCATTCGCTCAGTTTGTAGGAGGCGGCGCGCCAATTTTTGCAGTTCTTCTGGTGTTAGCAGCGAACCCATTATTGTGTCAGAAATTCGCTTGGCCAAGCGCTCTTGGTTGCGGGGGATCAATCCGGGAGTGAATGGTAATTGCCGCCCTTTGACATAAATGGCTCGGTAGGGGCGGAACAGCATTTGAATGGCTATATCATTGGTGAAATAGCCAATAATTCCTCCCACTACAGGTGGGGCACAAAATAGCCAAATATCAGATGGGTTCATCAATCCAAAATCGGATGGGAATTGGGAATTGGGCATGGGGCATGGGGCATCCGACAATTTTAGATTTTAAATTTTAGATTGAAGATTGAAGAATTGATTTGTAATTTTAATCGAAAATCCAAAATCGGCAATCTAAAATCAGATGACTAATGACTAATGACCAATACTCCCATCATAGCTCCAGCGATTGGATAGTGTGTGGCGGTGGCAAATCCGGCTTGGAGGGCGATCGCAACTTGTTCTGACCCGATCGGGAATTTTTCTAAACTAGGATTGATATAGGCGTATTCTTGGGTCATGCCAAATTGCTGAGCGATCGGCACTACGAGATTTTCTAGATAAAACTTCTGAAAACGGAGCGTCAGGGAATTATTGGGGCGGTGGAGGTCTAGAATAGCTGCCGTGGCACCGGGTTTTAGTACGCGATGCAATTCCTGAAGACTGCGGGGAATATTAGTCACGTTGCGGAGGCCATAGCCCATTGTGGCGCAGTCGAAATAGTTGTCGGGAAAAGGCAAGTCTAGGGCGTCAGCTTCTATCCAGGAAATGGGACTGGAAGGGGTGAGAAAAGCGCGATCGCGACTGCCCGCAACAGCCAATTGTTCACTAGAAAAATCTACTCCAAATACAGAACCGCTAGGGCCTGCTTGCTGTGCTAAAAGTAGAGCTAGATCTCCGCTACCGCAGCACAAGTCTAAGCAAGTATTACCTGGGCTTGCTTTGCTCCATTTCACTGCCATTTGCTTCCAAATTCGGTGCTGGCCAAAGCTCAACCAGTCGTTCATTTGATTGTAAACTGGTGCAATTTTATTAAATATGGTTTTAATTTTTTCTGAGTTATTGGTCATTAGTTATTGGGAATGGGGAATTGGGAATTGGGAATTGGGAATTGGGAATTGGGAATTGGGAA
>NZ_JAKJHX010000090.1:0-16409 GCF_021648855.1 Tychonema litorale BBK16
CAATTCGTGGCAATTCGGACACGGCAATGCCGTTTCCCTACCCCAAAATTATCGATCGCACGATTATTCCAGCATCGCCATCGACAATTCGTGGCAATTCGGACACGGCAATGCCGTTTCCCTACCCCAAAATTATCGATCGCACGATATTCCAGCATCGCCATCCCAATTCGTGGCAATTCGGACACGGCAATGCTGTTTCCCTACCCCAAAATTATCGATCGCACAATATTCCAGCATCGCCATCGACAATTCGTAGGGACACGGCACTGCCGTCTCCTCATTCCGGGTAACTCAATAACAATATCTTCCATTTTCATTAGCTTTCTTGTGTTTTTTACCAATGCGTGTATGTCCTAAAAGTGTAGAAATAATGACGCATCGATCGCCATTTGGCAGATCAGAATGAGATAATGTAAAGGTTGCTTTGGCTCGAAGACTCGTTAAGCCACAGTCGTCAGTGCTTTTATACACGGGGCAGCCTTGGAAATTGAACATGGCCCGCCGAATACCTCCACTTTTGTCATATTCATTTTGCTCATTGAATAAAACAAATGTTGTGTCATCTGTATTTATCTTAATATCTGGTTCTAAACTTTTCCATTCACCGGCTGGTACTTGGGCTGGGGCAATTTCGGATTTGTGAATTGCTAGTTGTACAGTTTTTCCTACTGTTTTGAAGCTGACTTGCCACGAAATTTTGTCACGTTTGGCATTGCTTTGGGCTATTTCCATTGCCCAATAAACTCGATCGACTGATGTCTTTACGCGGTGGTTGTTGATGAACATTTGCCAAGCGGGAACGCTGATGGCACTGACAATGCCTATGACTAATACAATTGCTAATAGTTCGGTTATGGTAAAACCAGCAGTAGATTTATTTGCTCTGCTTTTGACTGCTTTATTTATTGACATTCGGATGCACTCCTAAATGTTTGAGCTGAAAAAAACTTAGAAAAAATATTTTCGATTATGGTTATTGTAAGTGCTGAATTGCTGTTTGTATAGATCGGTATTTACTGAATTTTGGGTTGTGGCTTAATACCGCTATCAGTTAGCATAGTTTGTCTGTTTTAATTGGATTTGAAATATAAAATAATTTAAGTTAATATATCTTAACAATTCAGGACTTATGGGGAATGGATGTTAGAGATTGAAAAGTAGACAGGGGCTATTGACAAGCGGCCCCTTCATCAGTTCTCATTCCTCCTAGGATAGTTTCGACAATCACACACTTTTTCGCACCGCCAACAGCAGGAGAAACTGTGACAGAAAAGCCATCAGTTATTAGTCGCGGGGTTTTACTCTCTATTAATGGGCTTGTGATGTTTCCTTGAAAATTAAAGGTAATTGATTTGATTGTCTTATCTCCATTCGCTTGAGTAACAAGTGCAATAGTGCCGGGTTTAATTTCGCCTCCACCGTCGAAAGTCACTGTTTGTATCGGAGGGGTTGTTGTTGGTGGGAGAGCGGTTTGTAGGGGAGGGTTGCTGGCCGGATTTGTTAGGCTAATCGTAACTCTTGGCGGGTCAGTTGGGGGATTAGCTGGCGGATTAGTATTAAGAGCGTAATTAAATGTAACTGTCACATCGCGCTTAGTTCGCTTTGCTTCGCTTTGTGCATTTCGTAGTGATTGCAAAACGCGATCGTTCACAGTGCGAACTCTTTGATTGTTGATGAATGCTAGCCAACTCGGAGCTGCGATCGAGCTTAGTATACCTAATACTAAAACTGTCACGAGCACTTCTAGAAGCGTGAACCCTCCATCGCCTTTTCTGGATCTAGTGTTTGGGAAATTGGGGGTTGCTTTGGGGTGACAACTCTGCAAAAGTTTTAATAATATTGGGATTTTCATGTTATTCTCCTGTTTTATCTGGTAGTGGCGCGATGCGGAAATGTGTTTTGGGCATCAATTATTTTCCTAAACCACTGAGACCTTTTACTTGCACGCTTGCTGTTGGGAAAAATGCGGGGTTGTCCTTGTTGTAAGGAGCATCGGCTTGAAGACGGCGCAGGCTATTTCCTCTGATCGTTACTCTGGCTATGTTTTTAGATGTATCTACACAAGCGTAGAAACTGTGTGTTGGCTTAGATGATCTGTCTGTTATTAGTAAATCTGCGGCGTTGATAGGAGTTGATCCTGCTTCTGTTGGATCAACAACGCCCAGAGCAATTTTGCAATCTGGGGGTAGTGGAACATTAGTGCTACTATAGTCGATGTAATTAACCAATACTTCAGGATTGGGAAAATCCGCTGCCGCCGTCACATCTACTGTGGGCTTATTCAATTGAAATTTTTCATTAAAAGCTGTATCTTTTCTTTGACCCTTTGTTGTTTCAGAATCATCACTTTTATAGTATTCCTGAGTTAAAGGGTTTTTGATTCCATCCCTAATTTCATAGCGGGCAATACGGGTAGGACAATTGCCTCCTGAAGGCTGACACCAAGTATTGTCGGTGTCTTTAAACTGGTAGTAAGCAACTAATGATAGTAGGTAAGTGTCATTGCATTCATTTTTATCGCAATCTTTTGGTTTTACGGTAGAAGGATCAACAGGAATCGATTTTCTCATTAGCTGTCTCTTCCAAAATACGAGAATCGGAATTCTCTCTACATTGGTAGGCTCTGGAAGTTTAGATCTAATTTCGTTAATAGCCTTGCCATCATAAATATGAATAGCTTGGCTCAAATCTTGGGAGATGAAATCAACCGCGGCCTGAAGGTCTTGCTCGGTATTTGACTTGACTTGTTCCCTCCTGTCGGTATTCAGCATATCGACTACAAAACCGAGCATCGGCGTAATGATCAGAAATGCCATAATTGAGCCGACTAATAGCTCGACTAGAGTCATACCTTTTTCAGTTTGAGCTGAGCCAGAGCGATTTCGCTGATGATGAGTTTTGAGAAGCAATCTGAGTAAAGTTTTCATTTTGACTTTTTCCTTTGTCAAATGGGAAGAGCGATTTTAAATTTAATAATTGGGACTTTGATTATTGACTACATTTGTTCGGATCAACAACACCTTTTAGATTGAGACCCTGACACAACGATCGATATGCAGACGAACCTCCTTGTGTAGTAGGAGGAATTTGTGTTTGCATTACCATCAAAGGCGCTTGAGGATTGCCAAGTGCGGAATTAGCGACTGATTGCTGTTCAGGTTTCATCGTAAGTCCGGTAAACCCATCCGCACGGTAAACTCGCACAGTCAGCTCGTAGCCTGTTGGTGTCGGATCGGGGGTCGTATTAGCTGGATTTCGCCAAGCACCTTGAACAAAAAACTCTTTGCTGCCAGCACAACCTGCTGTCTCATCCAAGTTAACGCAGTACAAATTATTATCAGGGTTTGTAGAAGCAGGAACAGAAGCAACAGCAGGAGAAACAGATGTATCTTTGGTTGGGAAACCTTTATCTGTCAGTTTGATTCCCCCCACTCTCAGGGCGTCGATGTAAGTTCTCGCCGCCTGCGTAGCCAGTTCCACCCGCCGCGCTTGGACGCGAGTCGCTACTGAGAAAGCCATCACCGGGGCGATCGCAATCATCAGCACCGAAACTACAATCATCGCTACCAATGACTCGATAATCGTGTAGCCACCATCTCGTGACTGGGATAAATCTTGCTGTTGTTGTCGCTTAGTCATAAATAAGACTCCAGTAATTGGGCGGCGGAAAGTTAGAGGGTTAAGTGGGGCAATCAGTTGACTTGATGGTTTGAGTAGCCTTTATGGCGGGAGTCTTCTCCAAAACTCCACACATCAAAGTTGTTACCCAATCGTCATTGCGAGGTACTTCCCGGAAATACTCGTCCGGTGTTTTTCGTGAGGGAGGAGTCGTGAACTTTTGGGTAAACAAGTCGGGTGGCTGAGATAGCAAGCCCACGTCATAACCCCAATTTCGGGTGGGCGGGGTGAAGTATGGAACCAGACCACCTGAGATGTTGTATTCAGTTATTTTTGAATCAGTACCTGCAAGAGCAGTAGCCGCTGTAGTAGGAGAAGTAGATTGGGCGAACAGAGTTGTTAGCTTATCAGGGAGATCTTTTGTATAGTCTGATGGCAAAGTTGGCTGATAGGGTGCGGTATTAAACTTACTACGGTCTAGCTGGATGAAAGACCCTTGGATGTTAGTAACACTTTGACTTAAAGTTCCTCGGCGCCATAGTTCCAAGAATCGGGGCAAATTTTGCAAACCGCCGTTAGAGTCACCCGAAGTAAGGTTTAGAGTCCTTGAGGGAGTGTCGTTGGCTCCAACGATCAGATTGAATGTAGTATCTGTAGGCAGGGGTATCCACCCTGTTTTTAGGTCTACAGATTCTGTGCCTCGTGGGGTATTAGGAGTGGAGGTTGTTCCACCCATGAGCTGTGGGACTGGCATCAATAGGGGCTGCGAACCATTGTAGTTGTATCGTGCTGGCGGTAATGTTACTGCTGGTGGTGGAGTTGTGCTTTGTGCAGCGAGGATTGGTAGAGGTACTTTGCTCCCGTCTGTAGTGCCAGGATCGGTATTTTTGGCGTTGACTCGATACGGAAGATTTGTATCATCGTAAGTCACATCACCCCCACTATTCGCTGCAAACCAAAGAGCGTTGGTTCCTTTACTGCCGAGTCCACTTGCTATGGTGTTTCCTATAATCCCCAAAGGCTTTGGATCATTAAGGTCTTGCAGATCGAAAGGTGGAGTAATGTTTCTCTGAAAAGCTACGCGGCGGGGAAAGCGCTGTAATTCTTTAGTTGGTGGAATTTCAGTTGTTCCCGCTGGATAAGCAGCGGCTGTGTATGAACCAATTGTTGCCTTACCTGCTGCTGTTGGTGGGTCTGTCGCCAATGCTGGATTGACGTACCAGTCGCTATCCGTACACGCAGAAACCGGTAGTTTTGTACAAACTTCCATTACATACTTTGGGAAGGGCCCTCGTCGCTGGACGGGCGTGACAAAGTTGTTGAAGTAGGAACTCCAGAGAGGCTGGGGAGTTAAATTCACATAGCTAGCGTCTGTCACTGTTATCGGATCTGTTGATTCCTTTAAATTGCCGTTAGCTAAAAAAGCCCCGCTGGAAAGTCCGTTCGTAACAAAGTTGTTGTTGTAAAATCCTTGCTGTCTGCGAGGTAATACAGCCGCAGCACCCGCATTGTTTCTCAGGTCAAAATCTCCTTCGTTGCGGAAGCCAAAACGGTAATTTTTTGAGAGTAAGGTGATTGCATCTGCCAGTATGTTTGCGGGACGCCAATCATCGCCGGTGTTACACTCGCTTAGTCTGGGGTCGTCTGGGCGACAGGCAAAGTCTTTATTGAGGTCGCCTTTGACACGCTTGTAAAACTTCGCCCAATCAGCATCAGTTTTAAACTCTGCTTGGGAGGGAGCTTTAAACTCGTGTTGGGTGTGAAGGTTAAATTGGTCTTTGATATAAACTGGCAAATTAGATGCCAAAGTTAGCCCTTTTTCCATAACCACATTTGCCACAGTGGGAGGGAGACTGGGATCTCTGGCTAGCTTGGAACCATTAATCAACAGAATTGCGTTAGGCTTGCGGGTCGGGTCGAGTCGGGAGTCCGTAGAACTAAGTTTGGCACTAATAATTTCATCTGAGTTTCTATTACTACGATCGGGAAGGGCATCATCTCGGCTGGCATATATAATTCCGCTATATGGCAGTAAAGGTTCTCCTGCAATTGAGTTGCTCCGCAATTTATTGAGGTCTATCTGAGTAGCGCGAATTTCTAACGGTTCACGTTCTTCTATGGGCTGGTTGTAATTGCCTGTGAGATTTGCTGGTTTTGCTGTGTCAATAGTTGTTAGGGGACTGCTCAACGTAAAGGCTTCGTTAACGATGGTAGTAGGGTCATCACGATCGATCGCCTTGACTTCTCTGGCATTCAAAAATGCTACTTCTTGGATAGCCCCGTTAGGAATATCAGAACTGAATGGCTTGGGGGCGGTGGCTATGATTTCTAGGGCGCACATGGTAGAGTCGATCGCAGCTTTGTCAGCCAGCTTGCGTTCGCCCGGTGGTTTCTTCAGCGCATTTCTCAAAGGCTCGTTGGCAAACCGACCGTCAGGGAAAACGTAATTAGCTTGCACTCCTAATTCGGGTGGGGTGGTGCTTAGCAATGAAGTGGTTTTGTCAAAAGCCGCTGAGATTTTTGTCTGATCGAGTGGTGGGCTGTAGACTACTCCATTGTTCGAGCCAACACCAAAAGTTCCGGGAGTCCCTAATTCGGGTGGATTTAGGGTGGTGTTCTGCCCGCTGACATCAGGAAGTGTAGATAAATTTCTGGCTGTGGAAGCAGTGCTGGGGTCGTAGTAGCTGCTGACGCAGGCAAATGGTCTAACGTCATCGTAGTTTATTGGTTTTACATTTGGATTGTAGCCGCCCTTTTCTTTGTAGTGATAAACGGCTGTCGCCCGCATCCGTAAATCGCCCTTAGCATACTGAGGAGTCCTTGGATCAATAATGCCAGCTCCTGATGCTGTAAGTGTTGCTGGCAGAGGTTTCCATTTGTTAACAGCATAATCTCCACCAGCACTATTGTCATAAACTTGAGACCCTAGTCCCAATGGTGACATCGGCATGGAGTCCGGCCAGACGACGGGGTATGTCTCAGTAACGTCAGTCGTTGTTGGGTCGTTGTAAGCATCCGCTGCGCCATTTCCCAATAACTTACCATCTAAGGGATTTATCCAAGTGGGAGGCGGCAGAAAAGAGTTAGTACGCTCGTAAACCCCTGCACTGGTGATCACTCGAAGACCACCAATCCCATCAAGGGGATTTTTAGGTATTTCCGCTGCTTTTCCTTCCCAGAAACCGTCGCGGTCTGTAGCTCCTACGTCGGCTAGCTTTGTCACCTGGGGCGATCGCTTGCGAATGCCGCTGGTGTCGGTAGAATTCCACTTCCCTGGGGTTATTGTATCTACTTCACTGGTGAATTTGTTATTTTCCCATCTCTTTTCTGGTAGGTTGTTACCCGCGATTACGCGATCGCCCAGCAATTTTTCTTCAGGTATTATCGGTTGACCCTCTTCTGGCGTTGTTGTTTCTAGCTGACCTTTTTGTAGTGAAGGGAGGACTGAGATACCGGTCTGATTATCATCCGGGATGATCCATGTGTTCTTTGCAGGTCGCAGATCGTCCGGCTGCGTTCCTCTATTCAGCAGCGGGTCTGGCAACACGAGGTCTGTCTCTGCAAAGGGAACTTTGCGGAGCATCTGTTTAAAATATTCTTCTAGCGCTTGCTCCCTGGTTTGAGTAGTTGGTTTGTTTTGCACCACAAATGGATCGCTAGGCAGGGGGTTGGGGTCTGGCTTAGTAGTACCGGGTAAGGGTGGGCCCATTTGTGCTGCCACTAGCGCAGAGAGGCGATCTGCATAGGCTGCGTTGTTATACATTACTTTCAAGCTGTCAATGCTGGTAGATTCAGCACCATCTGCGTCACTAATAGTTTTGGCTGCACCCAGCATGGCGCCGTTTCTATCACCTGTCAGTGATGAGGCTTTTTTGAAAAGATGCACTCCCACTGGATTAATTTGTTTGGTGTCGGTATTATTGCCCGACCAACCATTAACTACATTGCCTCCCACAACAATTTTGCTATTTTCTTGTTCATAGAAACAAGAATCTGGGCTGCTGACTTGATATAGTCGTGTCCTATCTTTCCCATTTAAGTTTGTTACCAACAGATTACTATTTGTGAATATCCGCCCGTTGAGATTGAAAAGAGGTCCGGGCGATATATCTAAATCGTCTTCATAAACTACCGCGTTGTTGGCGAGGGGAATGCGGCTTTGGTCTTGTTGATATTCGAGAGCCGATGTGCTAGCAGTTCCTGGGAACGGTTTATACTTGCTAGGCTCTGAGAGGTTCGCTATATCTTCCTGTTTAATAGGTACATTAACCGTGTCAACAAAGAAACTTTTTTTAAGTTGCCCGTCTATCCTGTACCAGCCAGAGTCGCCTACCAAACTAGCGACAGTACCTCCACCCTGAACGCAGTCAGGGTTGACACTATTCGCGGACGTCGGTGGCGTTCTGGCCTCCAACGACTTTCTGGCCCTGGTGAAGTCGCCTAAATCATTGCGTTTCGGAGTGCGGAAGAATATGCCGTAAAGAGTGAAAGTGTCAAAGAAGCCATCATTATTTGTATCTACGGGATATCTCCACGCAGTGTTGATCGCTTCATTTTCTACTCCTGTTGAGCTAATAGGAGGGTTTTTAGGTTCGGCCGCAGTATCTGCCTTGTTATCGTTATTGAGGTCTGCTCTGAGTATCAGCCGTTCCTCGTCTCCAAAGCTATAAAGATCCGTAGCTCCGACCGCAGTATTAGCATTCGCCATCCTTGCGTATAATTCTGGATCGGATGGAGTACCTGTTGGTCTTTGCGGGTCTTCCCAAAGCATAAACTGAATTTTCGCTTTCGCCCGATCGAGCGCAGGAGTCGCCGCCGCCAATACCTGCTGATTCACCCGTACATTCCGAGCAGTATTCGCCCGATCGAACGATCGCAGAGTAATCGCAATAGTCAATAAGATAACTACCAGCAACACCATCGTTACAGTGGGCAACACAAACCCCGCCACCGGCAAATTTGCCCGTCGGCCCATTGCCATCAGCGATCGCAACATTGCTCTCATTAATCGGTTTGCGCCCGATCGCGTCACACCAGCAATCCGCCGCAACAGCGCTACGATAACTTTGGATAATTTGCTTTTATACATTTATGCCTTCCTGAATAATTTCAGAGATGGTATTGCAGGTAGTTACTGCTCGACAGTACGATCCCACATCTATCATTCCCACTTTCCCCAACTTTCATAACAACCCCTTGCACAAATTCACACAATGTGTTATTTGTCAAACAAATAAAATCTCCGAACCCACAACCCAGTTAACCACCGATATATTTTCCCCCGAAAGATTTGCCCAGCAAGGATTTGGGCTTAGGGAACTTCACTCTAGCCTACTTAAATCCGATTGTCAGTACCCAAGGCGGGAATTAGAAATAAGGAGACGGCAGTGCCGTGTCCCTACAATCAATCACCGTCTCCTCCGTTTCCGTCATTCCCGTAGGGAAACGGCACTGCCGTGTCCTCCTCCCTACAATTAATCACCGTAGAAATGAGGAGACGGCAATGCCGTGTCCCTACAATTAATCACCGTCTCCTCCATTTCCATCATTCCCGTAGGGAAACGGCACTGCCGTGTCCTCCTCCCTACAATCAATCACCGTAGAAATGAGGAGACGGCAATGCCGTGTCCCTACAATCAATCACCGTCCCCCTCCCTTTACGATCTTTGCTCGATCGGAATATAGGACTCACCGTGAGTACCCGTATATATTTGAGTAGGACGATAGATCCGGTTTGCCTCCAACTGTTCCTTCCAGTGAGCCAGCCAGCCAGCAACACGGGCGATCGCAAAAACTGGTGTAAACAAATCAATAGGAATTCCCATCTTCCGATAAACCAGACCAGAATAGAAATCTACATTGGCATAAATTCCTTTGTGACCCAACTTTTCCTCAACAACCTCTTCCAACTTCACAGCAATATCGTAATAATCATCATGACCGAAGTTTTCAAACAACTTTTCTGCTAACCCTTGGAGAATAGTTGCTCTCGGATCTTTCACCTTATAAACCCGGTGGCCGAAGCCCGTGATTTTGTCCTTGTTTTCAACGCACTTCTCCACAAAAGGTCGCACGTTTTCTACCGAACCAATTTGCTCCAACATCTCAATCACTTCTTCATTCGCTCCCCCATGGAGCGGCCCCGCCAAAGTACCAACCGCCGAAGCAATTACCCCATAAGGATCAGTCAGTGTCGAAGCAGTTACCATTGCCGAAAATGTAGAAGCATTGATAGTATGTTCCGCATGGAGAGTCAGACAAATGTCGAAAATATTAGCCAAAAGCGGGTCTGGTTCTCGCTCATTAAGCATATAAAGAAAGTTAGCCGAGTAATTCAAATCGTCCCTTGGCCGCACCGGATCATTACCCCGCCGCATTTGCTGGAACGCTGCTACCATAGTGGGAATCTTCGCTAGCAGTCGCACTACAGCTTCTCGAATATATGCTGGATTTGCCAGAGCACGGCGTGAGTAAAACAAACCCAAAGCTGCTGCTGAAGCTTGCAGAGCATCCATTGGATGTCCTCCTTCGGGGAAGCATTTCATCATGTCCCGGATGCGATATTTGATTCGGCGGTGATACCGAATTTCATGCTCGAAGGCTTCTAGTTGATCCTTTGTCGGAAGTGCACCCCAGATTAATAAATACGAAGTTTCCACAAAAGAACTTTTGAGTGCTAGTTCCTCGATGCTAATGCCACGATATTCAAGCAGCCCTTTTTGTCCATCTACAAAGCTAATACTGGACAAGGTAGCAGGAACACCTTCTAAACCTGGTTTGAATTCGCCGACGACCATTTCGATACCGTATTTGTGTGAGTTTAATTTAATCTATTCACAGTACATTAGCAGAAACATTGATAGTGTCGCCGTGTTAATAAGCTCAATATCCCCGTAGGGACACGGCAATGCCTAGTCGTGTTTTAGGGGAGGGGGAGGGCGGGTTTACGAGATTGTGGGTTTTAGGCAATTATTGTCTGTGAACCCGCCCCTTGTATCTACAGTTAATTGAGAATGGTGTAAGATCTCAGTCTTTACCCAACAAAAACTTGGGTGATAGTAAACAAAACATTTGGCTGCGACCCACCGGAGAGCCTGTTTCGGGGAGAATTAAGCCGATCGTACCTGCTTTTTTCAGGATCAGGGTGTCTTGGGTTCTGCCCCAAAGCAAAGTTTCGGCCCAGTTGCCTAAGTCTGATTGGTGACCAACTAGAGCCAAGCTGCGGCTCCCTTTCTCCTGCCACTGTTGATACCATTCTAGCCAGTTCTGGATATCTCCTGATGGGGCTAGGGCTGCGGATTCTTCGATTTGGGAACTCAGCCCTACTGTTTGCAAGATTTGGGCCGTTTGTGTGGCGCGCAATAGGGGACTGGTGAGAATTAGGTCAAACTGAATTTCGAGTTCATACAGCCGTTGGGCGACTTTCCGGGTTTTGCGATCGCCCTCTTTGGTCAGCGGGCGTTCTGCATCTGTCGCGTATGCTTCGGGTTCGGCTGCGATGCCGTGACGGATTAGATATAGATGCACTGGCTGTCCTTTATTGAGATAGAGGAGACGGCAATGCCGTGTCCCTACTCAAAATAACATTGTAGGGATGGAATGATAGAGGAGACGGCAATGCCGTGTCCCTACCAAAAATAACACTGTAGGGACACGGCACTGCCGTCTCCTCATTTTGGGTAATATTGATTCCGATGCCCAATGCCCCAATTCCCAATTCCCAATTCCCAATTCCCAATTCCCAATTCCCAATTCCCAATTTAATTATGATAAACCGGATTGTCTGTAGGACTAATTAACCTAAGCAATTTTTGCTTAATCTGAGCGTCAAACACTTCCCATTTCAGTCTTGCATAATCGCTATTTTCATTACCACCGGAAAGAAATCCCACCGGAATTTCAAAACCTCCAGCTTGACTTCTCCCACCTCCAAAAAAGCGTCCTTGAGCATCTTGACCAAAAGCTTCTTTAATGAATTCGTCAGGATCGAGAGTAAGTTTAGTCGTTCGCAGCGATCCGATTACTACTTCAATTTCCTCATCTTTATCGTGAACAATTGCATAGACAACTGCGGTATGTACGTTCTCCTCTGTGACTAAAAAGTCTGCTGCTTGGGGAATGGAATCGCGATCGTCATAACGCAGATAGCCGACACCGGCGATGGAAAAATTGTTCTGGACAATGCGGTGTTTGAGCGATCGCTCGATCGCATCCATCACCCACTTCGATCGAGACGACTGCAACACCGCATTCAGCAACTGCGGGTCATAAAACCGACTCAAATAAGCCGCAGCTAAAAAATCTTCCTCCTCAGCTTGTCTCAGGGCATTCGTATCCGATCGCAAACCGTGCATCAAAGCCGTAGCACACTTGATATGCTGACTCACATTACCATCGAGATTGAGGAGTCCAGCTTGCAAATACTCAGTAAAAATCGTAGCTGTCGCGCGAATTTGGGGGCGCAAATCCACAAATTCCGCATTCATTTCCCCCTGCAAACTGTGGTGGTCAATCACTGCGGCGATCGGAATTCCCGCCGACAAAACCAACTCAGTTAAGTGACAAGTCGTGCCTTGATTGTCGATAAAAACGCAGCCCTGATACACCGATAAATCCTTAGTCTTTGCCGTTTCCAAAGTCCACCTATGCAACGGCAAATTAGTCAATTTAACCAAAGCAATATTTTCTTGGTGGCTGAGGGCACCAGCATAAACAATATCGCAGTTGATATCGTACTGTTCGGCCATTAATTTGTAAGTCCAAGCACTCGAAAGCGCATCAGGATCTGGGAAATCTTGCAGTAAGATTAACTGGCGCTGGTCACGGTGTCGATCGAACATTTGGCGTAATTGCTCAACTTGGCGATCGGTCGAATGGTCAGAAAATCCCCTCGCGCGACCATCTTCGGCTGCAACTTCAGCTTTGGTGCGCCGTTTCCCAGGAACATTTGGGGGAACAATCTCGTTGTTGGAGTTCATCTGATTTTGCGTTAATAGCCGAAATTAGGAAACAGCAGTAGAAATGAGGACACGGCATTGCCCATAGGTGTCAACTTAAGCCTGAAACGTTTGATAAATCTGGGTTTTACGCCAAGTCTAGATCCCCCTAAATCCCCCTTAGGTCGGGGGACTTTGAAAAGACTCTTGTTCCCCCGACCCAAGGGGGGCTAGGGGGGATCGAAATCTAAGAGTCAAACACCAGTCTCTGACTACATTTGACCTGATTGTTGACACTAATGGGCACTACCGTCTCCTCTATATTTACTTAAAATTCCTACAAAAAAATCCCCGCGCTTTCGCTGACAGGGATTTCAAAGACCAATTACATATTTTTGCCATTCTTGGTGCATACCACTCTTCACGTGTTTTGTCACTTCAAAATAAAGACCACTATAAGGTTTTCGAGGCGGATATTTGAGCAGCATTCCCGCTTCTTTCGGCGTTCGGCTGCCCTTTTTGACATTGCAGCGCATACAGGCGGTGACCAGGTTTTCCCAAGATTCGACTCCTCCGCGCGATCGGGGAATCACATGATCCAGAGTTAAGCCGTCCCCAGCGTAACTACAGTATTGACAACAGTGCGCGTCCCGGTGCAAGATATTCCGGCGGGTAAGCGGAATATCCTTATAGGGAACTCTGACAAAATGCCGCAGTCGGATGACTGTTGGTAGCGGGAAATTGGGCGCAATAAATTTCCCGTTATGTTCTACCTGCTCTGCTTTTCCTTTCAGCAACAAAACTACAGCCCTTCGCCAATTAGTGATGTTAAGGGGTTCGTAGGAGACGTTCAGCACCAGAACATTGCCCATTGTTGATTATTAAAGATAATATTTTTCCCGATCGTAACACAGGTTCCAATTTAGGGGGGGGAGAGGCAGGGCTGTTTCATTCTCAGACAAATCATCATTTTGTAGGGGTAGTGCCCCCGTGCCTACCCTCCCCGTCCACGATTTTGTAGATTGTAGGGTGCGTCAGTTTTAAGGTATTTCCCATGTATAGTCAGTGTTCTAGCTGACGCACCCTACAGGCCTGTTTCATTCTCAGACAAATCATCATTTTGTAGGGGTAGTGCCCCGTGCCTACCCTCCCCGTCTTAGTCGTCTGGATTTTGGACTGGATTTTGGATTGGAAAGACTTACCAAATTTTTTTTTTTTTGCTAAATCCCTAATCTTCCCGGCAAGCACCAGTCTAACTTTTTAGAGTATGAATAACCTGTGATCATCCGCCTGATTAATCCCCATGAAATTTCGGCTCTTAAAGTCAGTTTTTAGCGCATCAATTATGGCGATCGCCCCTATGATAGCAAACAGTCCCGCTTTTGCTCAAACAAGTTCATTCTTCTGCGGCGCTGCGGGTAGCCATCCAGCCACAATTGCTGACCAACAAAGCAAAAATATTCCCGTTATCTTATGGGTGACAGACAACTATTTCAATGAATCCGGCGAAGATGCGATGACTCGGTGTACACGAGTCTCAGGAATTCTCAATAATTCCCAATCCCAGGGAAACTGGGACAACATTATCACAGTAGGTGGATCTCGTACAGGTCAACCTACTATTTGTGCAGCCAATCCTCAAGACGGTTCCTGTAGATTATTATATCAGATACCGAAAGGCCAAAATCCTGAACAAGCCCGACAAGAACTATTAAGAAGAATCAAAAACCCTAACTTAAGTATTCCACCTGTCAAGGTAAATTAGTTATTGCGAATTGGGAATGGGGAATGGGGAATTGGGAATTGGGCATAGGGCATAGGGCATTGAAACCAACAACAGTCAACAGTCAACAGTTAACAGTTAACAGTCCACTACTTACAAAGAGTTGAAACTCTTGTCGAATACTCCGGCTGATTGATGAAATAATTGCAGCTTTGTTTCAGCAATTCTTCTAAACCCTCAACTTGCCTCAACCAGACAGTGCCATTACTTCCAGCGATCGCAATTTGCCTGCCATCCCGACTCCAACTTACACTAACAACATTCTCTTCAAGCTCAAATTGAGCAACCTGTCGCCCTGCCAAATTCCACAACCTCACTGTCTTGTCAATTCCCACTGTAGCAAGGTGTTGTCCATCGGGACTAAAACTAATCGATTTCGTATCCAAATGCAAAGTTTGAAATTCACTAACTAACTCTTGTCTTGACAAATTCCACAGTCCGACTTTACCATTCAATGTGACTGTCGCAAAGCGCTGCTGCTCTTGGTTAAGACTGAAACTTATGCCGATCGCCTGAATCGGCAGTTTTTTCATCAACTTACCAGATAAATTCCAAATTCGCACCGTTGATTTGCCATCTAAAGTAGTTAAAAAATCACCATCTTTACTAAAATTTACACTTCTAATTAAACCATTATGCCCCGGAAGTGCTACAGGAGATGATTCTATTTTAGGCAGTTGTGAAACCTGCCAAATTGCCGCACTATTATTTATTCCAGCCACCGCCAAAAGATTTTGATCCGGGCTAAAGCTGATGCTACTGACTGAACCCTGAATTGCAGAAAATTCCGATATCTTTTTACCCGATAAATTCCAGAATTTAACAGTGCTGTCCCTACCTGCTGTCGCTAAAAATTTTCCGTTTGGGCTAAAGTTTACAATATTTACTGACTGTTGTAAAGCCTTCCATTCAGCAATCTTTTTCCCTGACAAGTTCCAAATCCGAACTCGATTATCTATTCCCGTGGTTGCCAAAAATTGTTCATTTGGGCTAAAGCTGACGCTAGTTACAGCACCTGTATGAGCTTGCCAAGTCATCTTTTTTTGTAAAATAGATATTTTTTTACCCTGCTGTTGTCCGCTAATTTTATCGAGAATTACTTGCAATGCCAACAGCGGTATAGTTGCCGGATATTTTTCTAATTCCGGTTTGTTTTTAACCAAAGTTTTTAAATTGTTCCCAGATGCGATCGCCTTCAACAAAGCCTCCGACAAAGCTTGACTATTTTCAGTCTTCTGAGATACCGCCAAAAGCAAAGCATCACTAGCAGTTTGTTCAACTTCGATACTAGCCTGTGCCAATTTAAACCGCTGATAAGCCAGAGTAGAAAAACCGATCGCCCCAATTAAAGATGCAGCCAGTATAGCAGAACCGATACCGATCCAGTGTTTGGCTTTTTGTTTGGCAGAGTCAGCCTCTACGTGAGCTATTTTAGTTTCGACTTGAGCTAAATGTAGCAGTTGATTTTGGTCACTTAAAATAAGTTTTTGGCTGCTAGTCAAAAAATGAAAATCTTCGTTTCTCAAGCTTTTATCTGCCGCCCAAACTAATGCTGACTGCAAATCATCTCCCCGCAACAGTTGGGAATCATCTTGACCATCAGAATTGAGCCATGCTTTGATTGACTCTGAGTAAGGCGATAGTTTCTCTAACTCTTTTTCTATTAAAGTCTTGTTAAAAATAGCTTGATAAATTGAATTAGAAAGTGTTAATTTGTCCCCGTGTTTAACGATCAATCCACTCAATCGTAATTCCATTTGTTCCGGGCTACCATCGGGGACAATTTCAACTTGCTCTAAAATTTGCTGATATAATCCAAGTCTCCTGACAATACGCTGGTTTTCTTTCAATAGGCGATCGCGAATTGTGGACAAATGTTCGGGCACATCCTGAGATTCCCAATTCTCCACAATCTTCAAACGCACCACCTTCTCAACCCACTCTTGAGGATTTTGAATGCGATCTTGCCCCCCCCCTTGACAAAGGGAGGCCGACTCTTGCTCCCCCCCTTGATAAAGGGAAGCCGACTCTTGCTCCCCCCCTTGACAAAGGGAAGCCGACTCTTGCTC
>NZ_JAKJHX010000090.1:16509-22109 GCF_021648855.1 Tychonema litorale BBK16
CTCTTGCTCCCCCCCTTGACAAAGGGAAGCCGACTCTTGCTCCCCCCCTTGACAAAGGGAAGCCGACTCTTGCTCCCCCCCTTGACAAGGGGAAGCCGACTCTTGCTCCCCCCCTTGACAAAGGGAAGCCGACTCTTGCTCCCCCCCTTGACAAGGGGGGGCTGGGGGGGGTGCATTTTCAAACAGTAGTTTACACAGCTTTTGAGTCAGAAACGGTTGCCCTCCAGTCCAATATAAGACCTCTCGCAAAACTTCTTGAGAACTATCTGTAAGCTCAGCCAACCCTGCGGCTAGGGGTTGCGCTTCTGTTGTGTCAAAACCAGTCAATTCTATTGCTTTACCAATATTAAAAGGAGTGTTGCCACTAGCATTTTTATCGCGGCACAAATCCGTCGGCGATGCTACTCCTAAGAGTGCCCAAGTTAAGCGATCGAATTCTGGATTATTGGCACGTTTGTTGTAACACGATCGAATTAACGCAAAAAAATCGTCAGCGGGAAAATCTAGGGCGAGAATGCTGTCAATTTCGTCAATAAAAATGACAATATTACTGGAAATATTGGCTAACAGTACAGTTTCGATGAATTCGCTTAATCTTTGGACTGGGGCCAAAAAATTGCGATCGCGCCACCAAGTACGCACGTTGACAACATCAGACAGGTTAAAGTTATTTTCGAGAATGCGGAGAAGACCAGCATACCACTGTTCGGGAGTCACGCCACGGTTGCCAATTTCCGAAATGTCGATCGCAGCACAAGCAATTCCCTCACTTCTCAGTCGTTGAATTGTCCGCACCTGCAAGCTAGATTTGCCCATTTGCCGAGAATTCAAAACATAACAAAATTCCCCGGCTTTCAATCCGTTATAAAAGTCGTCGTCTGCTTGCCGCTTAACGTAATTGGCAGAGTTATTTGTGAGACTGCCGCCGACTTGATAATAACTGGGTTTTGCGGTAGGATTCATATAAGTTATTCGGTTATACAAAGGAACAGCGGCGGTTGAAACCGCTACTACACAAACAAAGTCTGCCTTCGCAGACTGAAGAATTTAAGTAGAAAATTGTATGATATATTGTACCATATAATATGAAAACTGATTGGATTGGATATCATCACGACAAAGATAAGTTAAGAACGGAAATTTGGTCTTTGTTGAAACAGCAAGCCGCATCTGTTGGCGACTCATTTGGTCATATTCCCAATTTTGTCGGTGCCGAATTGGCGGCCGAAAATTTGGCAGCTTTACCAATATGGCAACAAGCAAAAACGATTAAGTGCAATCCAGATTCGCCACAAATTCCGGTGCGGATGCGGGCTTTGCAAGACGGAAAACGGCTGTATATGGCAGTACCGCGCTTAACGGACGATCGCTGTTTTGTTGAGTTGACAGCCGAGGATTTGCAAAGGCAAAGTGTATCTATTGCTGAAAGTGCAATCGCCCGTAAAGCCCTGATTTGCGGCAAATTAGTAAGCTTTGAAGAAATGGAGCCGATCGATTTAGTAATAATCGGTTGTGTAGCGGTGGCGCGCAACGGTGGAAGAACCGGTAAAGGTGCAGGATTTGCGGATTTGGAATTGGCAATGCTGACAGAATTCGGGTTAGTAGAAATCGATACACCAATCGTGACAACAGTACATCCTTTGCAAGTAGTTGAAGATTGGCGTTTGCCAATGCAGGTTCACGATTGGGCGCTGAATTGGATTGTGACTGCTGACGAGGTAATTGAAACTAATACGAGTTATCCGCGTCCAACTGGGTTAAACTGGGATAGTTTGCGATCGGAACAGTTGGAACAAATTCCGATTTTGCGAAAGTTGAGAGAGCAAGACTAGATAACGAGTTTTTTGCTATACTTGTCTAAAATTTACTATTGTAAGATATGAAAGTTATTTTGGGCGACATCACAAAGCTCAAAGTTGATGCGATGAATTGTAGGGACACGGCACTGCCGTCTCCTCCGTCTTCTCCGTTTATATCATTCCGATGCAAACGAAATTGATATAATTTCATAATATATCTAATTTGCGGCCAAAATGCGCCAGATAATGAAAGCTGTAAAACCTAGATAACCAAACACGGTAATCCAGTCTAGCCAATTGTCGGAAGTTATCAAAAAAATATCGTTCACGGGCACCGTTCAACTGATTATTAATTACAGAAATCATACCAAATCCAGGTTAGTTATCCCATCTCTATCTTCTGGAGACTCTGCGTGCTCTGCGTCCTCTGCGGTTAAATAATTCCGATTCAACCGGAATTATTTAACTCGCTTTTTGGGAAAATTATATTAATTTTTCTTCAGATTTGCCGTATGCTTAGTCAAGAAATTTAACAGTGCTTCTGCTTGTGGAGATGGCTGTAAACTGGCGTAAGAATAGCGATACAAACCTCTGCAAATCAGAGATAACCGCGTTGAAAAATCAAGCACTGATGGGATATCGACCATCACATCATCCACGGGTGGAATATCCCCTCGCTGACAATATACGGCATAGCTAATTCGAGGCGATTTAGCCCGACTGCTGCTGCGGCTTCCCCAGTGAAAAACGTATTGATCCCAGCACGATAGAGTACCAGCTTGTGTAGGTAAAGCCCGGATATCTTCTAAGGCAAATTTAGTAGCTTTTGTGTTGAGATTTTTGATAGCTTCCGCATACTCTGGATCGCGGTTTGCCGGTACCATGTACATACATGAATTGAGGGGATTAGCCTCAGTAATTGTCACCCAGAGTGTAAGCACTGTCGGCATACCGTTGGAGTCTATAGTATTTTCGTACTCGGCGTCGCGGTGAGGCTCAAATCCTTTGCCGCTGTCAGAAGTTTCTATGTAATAAACCCAAAAATTTGGAACTAGCTTGTAGCCGTTTCCCAGAATTCCTGTCAAGGTTGAGTTGAAGTAACCAAATGTTTGATAAAAAACATCGTAGACGAGGGCAAACATTGTCGGAAACCCTGCTTTTCGGACGTTTTCTATACAGTCGCGCATCTGGTGAATAGTAGCAGCAGGTATTACGGGAGGTGTTTGGAAATAGCCTTCTTCTCGCAGTTGCAGCGCGTACTCGTCAATTTCTGCTTGTTTGACTCCCGAAAATTCTGAAAATCCTTGAAAAGGTCGCTCGGAAATAGTTAAATTGGGGTTGAGATTGCGCCAGTAGTTAATATCTTCTGCTTGTGGCAGAAGTGGAATTAATTTATCTAAGTCAAGAGACTTTCTCAGAGTGACGGTTTCTTCAGTCATCGGTCTTATTTTACGTTGATACTGGACAGGGGAAAGCCGGGACGATCGCTTTTTTGCGATATTTGTGCTCATCTTTCCCCCACTGCTGATTTTACATCATTAACGAGCTAATACCAATTTTTTATGAGGCTGCATAGAATCTGATCCCCCCTAGCCCCCCTTAATAAGGGGGGGACAAGATTCTTCTCAAAGTCCCCCTTCTTAAGGGGGATTTAGGGGGATCGAGATATGTGCAACTTCACATTAAATTGGTATAAGATCTCCAATTAATTAACTTCCAAATTAGTTCTAAAATATTGCCGATACAACTCACACCTCGGCACGCACTCGTTTCCCTGCAACTTCACCAACCCCAAACTATCCAATTTAAACGCCTGCATCGCCTTTAATTGCACGGGAGAATCCGACGCCACAATCTCTCTCATCCCCGCAGCTAACTCTGGATATTCTTCTAAATTCCACAATTGACGACGCAAATGATCGCTGTAGATGCCGGAATCGGCGATCCTCTTCGAGGGCTTCGCTAACGCACTTTCTTTTAATTCATCAAGTGTCAAATCCGAACGCGAAATGTGATATAATGCAACTCGCACTAAATAAGGATGTCCGCCGACAATTGCCATCAATTTATCAACTTCGGCATCCGACCAATTCAAATTGTGGCGCGCTGCTAAATCTTGGATTTGCACAGCATTGAATTCTGGTAAATCTACGGGTAATCCGACGTTGAAAGGCGATTGATTGATGTTCATCGGAATGTAAACTTCGGTGGAATGAACTATAATTAATCGCAGTTTTTTCCAGATGTCGCGTCGCTTCGATTCTTCGTGCCAAGCCCGCAGCAATCCCAAAAAGTCTTCGGCAATGTCGGGATACTGAAAAACGCGATCGATCTCGTCTAATCCTAACACTAAAGGAGTGTCGATTTGCGGCAGGAGATGTTTTTCAAAGTAATCTTTGCAATTGACTTTGCTACCAAAAATTTCATCCCAATAATCGTCGAGTTGATTGGGTATATTTAACTCTCGCCCGACATAGGCACAAAACCACTTGAGAAATTTATCGAGATTGGCAAATACAGTTTTATCAACTAATTGAAAAGTTAGCGGAACTGTGCGATAATCTTGACAGGATGCATGGTTCAAGATTCTTGCCATTAAAGAGGTTTTTCCCATTTGTCGGGGAGCTTTTATTCTAATTAAAGCGCTGGGTTGTAAGATGGTTTGATAGCAGCGTTCTTCGATGGGATGACGTTCTACATAAAATTGAGATGCCACATCGACTTGTCCTCCCGGTAATTCCGGTTCGGATGCAGCTAAAGGAACATTTTGGCTAGTAATTTCTAATACTTGGTTTGGTGTTAAATCTTTAGTAAAAACTGTATGCCCGATCGCACTTAAGGCAGTTTCTAACTGTTTTCCCAATTCGCGATCGGGTTCGGTGCCCTGATAGCTGATAAAAATATTCACACTTCGATTGCGATCGGCTGTTTCCTCCGTAGGTAGCAAATCACTCCGCTCATCCATATCTTCAGCATCATCTAGTTTAGCCGATCGATGGTCGATATTGGTCAAAGTCAAATCAAAAGCAGCAAACAACCGCCGAATTTTACTGAGATCCGCACCTTCTCTACCCTGCCGAATTTTGCTGACTGTATCGGAACCAACGCCACACTCAGCCTCGATTTCTGTCAGAGTACCTCTAATGTTATATCGGTCAGACCATTCTTGGATCGCCTCATTGAGCTTCTTTAAGCCCGTGGCGGTGAGAACTCGACCGCGATCGCGTTTTGACTTGATCACTTCGATTGCAATAAAAGGAATGTAGGAAGTTTAACCCCTTAACTTCGTATTTTAAGCGATTTTAAGGAAGATAATCAGCCAGACCCAACTTAATTAAGTTTACCCTCTAAATTTTTATTGTCGATCGCAGGCTGAAACCCCATCCTGTTAACGACTTCAACTTTTGAATCTATTTTGACCAAAAAAAATCTTAACTCCCCAATCTCCCCCGCGAATAACTAATTAATTTTTTATATTAGATACATCAAGCAAAAAGGGGCAGTACAATGAACAACATTTTACACAGACTGGCAATGGCCACTTTAGCAACCGCAGCCATATTCACCATTAATACCCTGAATAACTTAACTGAATCATCAGCCACTACAAAATTTGATGGGGCAGAAATTAATCACAGGGAAACTTTTCCCGTAGCATTTAGTCATTTCAATAAATAATAACATTCATTGATTGAATTTGGTATAAATCATGAAGTATACACTTGACTCGCCAGTGGCTACCATTACAACACCTGACTTAGTTAATGCTGAGGCAATCGAAGCCTGCACAACTATAGCGTG
>NZ_JAKJHX010000091.1 GCF_021648855.1 Tychonema litorale BBK16
GATTATTACGATCGCGCAATCCAACATTCCAGCGAACAGGGATACATTCAGGAAGAAGCTTTAGCCAATGAATTAGCCGCCGAGTTTTATCTTTCTCTGGGTAGGGAGAAAGTTGCCAAAACTTACATGACTGATGCTTATTACGGCTATATCCGCTGGGGCGCGAATGCGAAAGTTGCAGATTTGGAAGAACGATATCCGCAGCTAATTATGCGATCGCAGCAAATAGAAACTCCTTTAAACACTAATCATCCCACTATTACTGTGACTTCTGCCACCGCTACCAGCAGTCAAAAATCCCTCGATTTCGCTACAGTCATGAAGGCATCGCTTGCAATTTCCGGTGAAATTGTTCTCGATGCTTTGCTGGAAAAATTGATGAGAATATTGCTGGAAAATGCCGGGGCGGAAACTGGGTGTCTGATCGCGTCAAAATACGGTGAATTTGTCGTAGAAGCTGCGGGAGAAGTTGACGGCGATATGCGGGTGCTCTCAGGTGCGGGGTTGGATTGTGCGTATCCGCGATCGCTAATCAATTATGTCGATCGCACTCAGGAAGATATCGTGTTGAATGATGCCCGCAGCGAGGCTATTTTCAACACTGACCCCTACATCCTGGAGCACCAGCCCAAATCGGTGTTATGCGCGCCGATCGTCTATCAAGGCAAATTAACCGCGATCCTGTATTTGGAAAATAACTTAACAACGGGTGCTTTTACAGCCGATCGCTTGGAAGTTTTGAAGCTGCTTTCTTCCCAAGCTGCGATCGCCCTCGAAAATGCCCGTCTCTACGCTAATCTAGAAACAGCAAACCAACAATTAGCCGAGTCCAACTTAACTCTCGAAGCAAAAGTTACACAGCGCACCCAAGAATTATCAGAAAAAAATTTGTTGCTGTCTCAAGAAATTCAAGAAAGGCAAAAAGCCGAAGCAGCAGCAAAATCTGCCAGTCTCGCCAAAAGCGAATTTTTGGCTAACATGAGCCACGAATTGAGGACTCCACTAAACGGCATTTTAGGCTACGCTCAAATCTTCCAACGAGACAAACATTTGACGGAAAAACAACAAGATGGAATTCGTGTCATTCACCGCTGCGGCGAACATTTACTCGCTCTAATTGAGGATATTTTAGACCTGTCTAAAATCGAAGCGCGGAAAATGGAACTAAAACCAACAGAGTTTGATTTTGCCGAATTTATTGATGGCGTAACAGCCATTTGTCGCATCCGGGCTTCCCAAAAGGGAATAGCTTTTAACTGTGAATATCTGACATCTATTCCCAAGGCGATCGCGGCTGACGAAAAGAAGTTGCGACAAATTTTGATTAATTTAATCGGCAATGCAGTTAAGTTTACTGAAGTTGGTGGTGTTACTTTCAAAATTCATGCACAGAAGAAAACTGAAATTATGACTACGAACGTTAAGATTCGGTTCCAAATTGAAGATACGGGTATTGGCATCGCTACTGATGAATTGTCAAAGATATTTTCGCCTTTTGAACAGGTGGGAAATACTCGCCGCCACACCGAAGGAACCGGATTGGGATTAGCAATTAGCAACCAATTAGTGGAGATAATGGGTGGCGAATTGAATGTAGAAAGCACTTTGGGACAAGGTAGCATTTTCTGGTTTGAGTTGGATTTACCGGAAGTTAATGGCGAAACAAATAACAAGTATTCCAAACAAATAATCACTGGCTTCAAGGGTGATCGTAAAAAACTTTTGCTGGTAGATGACAAGTGGGAAAATCGCTCTGTTTTAATGAATTTACTAGAACCGTTGGGTTTTGAAATAGCTGAGGCAACGGACGGTAGAGACTGTTTGAATAAAGCTGGGGAATTTCAGCCGGATTGTATTTTAATTGATTTGGTGATGCCAGTGATGGACGGATTTGAAGCGGTGCGCCAAATTCGCAAGTTACCTCAATTGAAAGATGCGATCGCGATCGGTACTTCTGCTAGTGTTTATGAAGCTGAGAAGCAGGAAAGTTTGGCGGCAGGATGTAATGCTTTTCTCTGCAAGCCGATCCGAGTCGAGGAACTTTTAGATTGCCTGCAAGTTCATTTAGGTTTAGAATGGAGTTATGAGGAATTAGAAAATCAGCTCAGTGACTCTGAAGTCTCCCAAGATAGATTGAAAATTGAGCCTCAAGAAATCATTCCTCCTCCGACAGAAGAAATAGCTCTACTGTTTGATTTAGCCATGATGGGAGACTTGGCAGGCATTCAAAAACAAGCCGAAAAATTGGGGAAAATGGATGTTAAATATCTGCCTTTTGTTAACCAGTTAAATCAATTAGCTAAGGAATTTGAAGAAGAAAAGATTTTAGAATTAGTCCAAAAATATAGGAATCAGTGAAAATATGAGCATTTTACCGTTGGAACAAAACAGCATATTAATTGTCGATGATAATCCAAATAATTTAGCAGTGCTTTTTGAGTTCTTGACAGCATCGGGATTTAAGGTGTTGGTGGCGCGGACGGGGGAAAGCGCTATTACAAAGGCTGAGTATTCAATGCCAGATTTGATTTTGCTGGATGTGCTGATGCCACCTGGAATTGACGGATTTGAAACTTGTCAGCGTTTGAAAGCAAATGATGCGACAAAAGACATCCCGGTAATTTTCATGACGGCGCTAGATGAGACAGAAAATAAGGTAAAAGGGTTTGATTTAGGGGCGGTTGATTATGTTACTAAGCCGATTCAAAATGAAGAAGTGTTAGCCCGCGCCAAAGCACATTTGAGTATTAGTAATTTGACGAAAAAACTTCAAGCTCAAAATGAGCAGATGCAGCAGGAGATTGCCGATCGCGAACAAGCTCAAATCAACCTCCAATCATTGACAGAAGAGTTGGAAAAACGGGTAGAAGAACGCACTGCTGAACTTTCGGAAACTAACGATAGGCTGACAGGAGAGGTTAAAGAGCGGCAGCAAATGCAGGAAAATTTGCAGAAATCTCTGTTTGAACTCCAACACGCTCAAACTCTGGTCATTCAAAGCGAAAAAATGTCAGCTTTGGGGCAAATGGTGGCCGGTATTGCTCACGAAATTAACAATCCCGTGAATTTTATTTGTGGCAATATCAACTACGTTCGCGACTATACTCAAGATATTATCAGTGTACTCAATCTTTACCAGCAGCACTATCCCGATCCAGCAGAAGAAATAGAAACAAAATCAGAAGCGGTGGATCTAGAATTCATCAAAAAAGACTTGGTGAAGATGCTGGAATCGATGCAGGTGGGAGGCGTTCGCATTCGGGATCTCATCTTCTCTATGCGCTATTTTTCGCGGCAAGAAGGGCTGGAAATGAAGCAGATTAACATCCACGAAAGTATTGATAGTACGCTGATGATTTTGCAAAATCGGTTGAAGTTTAAGCCCGATCGTCCCACAATAGAGGTGATTAAAAAGTATTCTCCTCAACTGGTAACTGTAGAGTGTTTTGGGGGCGAAATCAATCAGGTATTTATGAATATTTTGGCAAATGCGATCGATGCGATCGAAGAATGTAGCAGTCAGGGAAATGTCGGCAAACTCAAACCAAATCCCTACCTGATTCAGGTTAGCACGGAACTCAGCAACTATAACACCGTAACTATTAAAATTTCCGATAGCGGTGGCGGAATTAGTGAGGAAGTGCGGGGGAGGATATTTGACCCATTTTTTACCACAAAGCCGATCGGTAAAGGTACGGGAATTGGGCTGTCAATTAGCTGGCATATTGTAGTAGACAAGCACGGTGGGATGTTGCGGTGCACTTCTATTGCAGGAAAAGGGACTGAATTTGCGATCGAACTGCCAATTCAACAGCAAATTCGAGAAATGGCTGGTTCTAGTGCCAAAGTTGCGGGGGCTTAAAAGCCGAAAGTGCGATCGATTAATCCGAGCAATCTTGATAATCTTCAGCCGAACTTGGGTCTAATTCCCATCGACTTTCATCTCGATGTTCTAGCATATCTGCTGTGTGCAAAATAGCTCCATCCGGCATTTCTATTCCCGCAGCGGCTCCGAGTTCATCAACCATATCTTGGTCAGGAGTTGGAGCACTTCCGCCCACCAATTCCTCGCCAGTGACGCTTTCTTGTTCCGCAGCAGCAATATCGCCATCCCCGCCAACAATCTGAGAATTGGTTGAAGTGTATTCGGAACTGCTGTCGTCCAGAGTGGTGATTCCGTCTTCGCTCAATCCCGGTTCAGTGATAACGCCGGTGCCATAAGATTCCGTAATTTCTTGAGGTAAATCACCGGAATTATCGCGTTCTTCTATTGCTTTTTTAGATGGTTTCTTTTGCAGTATCATGATACTTGCTCCTGAGTTTTTTAAATTAAATTTGATTAAACACTTCGGAATTAAACTATTGGCTTTAGCTGAATTATGGTTATTGATTGCCAATGCCTGTAACTAAATGGAATCATAACCCCTATTTAAGCCTTTAGCTTCTATCCCAGGAAATATATTGATTTTGATCAGCTCTTTCATTAGGAATACAAAAAACATCGCCCTTTTTAAAGGGCGATGTTTTTTGTAAGAAGCGGTAATTCTACTCAGGGAAATCAGGAATTACCCATTTTGGGGGCTCCATGCGTTTCTTTTTCACCGCTTCCTCTGCCATTTCTAGCATTTTGTCGAGGGAAGTGTTTTCAATAAAACTTGATGTTGCCGCTGCGTATTCCCGCTTGGGGCACTTGTCGCCCAAAACGCAACCATTGACGCAAGCCACAACACAATCGACAGTGTTCTCCACCATAACTTTTTTCCTTTGACGGTTCCAACAACTAATAGGTAGACACTCTTGGTTAATTTGTCAAGAGACTTGCCTCTATCTTTATTTTACTTGACAAATTCGTCAAGGATCGATCGCACTCAACGAAATTAATATAAAATTTAAGTAACCTACCTAATCTTCCCCTAATGAGCGATTTTCTGCGCCGCTTAAAAATTTTACCTTGGCAAGAAATGCTGCAAATTGCCGCTCTCGTCAACTTGACAGTTTTGGGAATAGAACTATTCTTAGCATGGAGTACAAAAATTCCCGCCATCAGCAACGCTCTGAGGTTACTCTACTCTTCCCTGGGGATATTAGTACCAGTTGGTATAGCCGTGGGAATGGGAGCTTTAGCCGTTTACTTTTTAGAATATTGGCAGCAGCAATTTTTGCTTAACCAAACTAATTTGTGGCTTCTAGTTTTTTGTTTGTTCCTAGGTTTATTTTTGAAGTCTCTGCTGTTACCTCCGTTGTTCATCAGTTTATCACAAGCTACACTCATCGGAATTGTGGTCGGAGTTTTTTGGAAAGGTCGGCCTTATTGGAGATAGTATTCCGAAGGTACAAGACTTTTATGTAAAGACTATAAGAAAGAGACAATAATAATGACTATCAAAACACGTCAACAGGCTAACCTATCGCTGCTAATATTTCCTGCTACCGCATGGTTGATAATTTTCTTTATTTTACCTGTCCTCATTGTACTTCTGTACAGTTTCCTAGAACGTGGTACCTATGGAGGTGTTACTTGGATCTTTACTCTCAGCAACTACCAGCGTTTGTTCAGCGGACTTTTTTGGGGGGTAATTGGTCGATCGCTCTGGTTGGCTTTTTTGACCACTGTGGCTTGTCTTTTAGTTGGCTATCCCCTAGCATTTTTCATTGCTACCCGTTCTCTCCGCTGGCGAAATGCCTTACTTTTGTTAGTAATTATTCCATTTTGGACTAATTTTTTAGTCCGAACCTACGCCTGGATCATCCTGCTGCGAAGTGAAGGAGTAGTTAACACAGCTTTGCAAAGTCTGCATATTATTAATGAACCATTAAATTTACTGTTTACGCCTTTCGCTGTGGCGATTGGTCTAATTTATGGCTATTTACCATTTATGATTTTGCCATTATATTCTAGCATAGAACGGTTTAATTTTTCATTAGTAGAAGCTGCTCAAGATTTGGGTGCAAATGATATTCGGACTTTTTGGCGCGTATTTTTACCTTTGACAACTCGCGGCATTGTTGCGGGTTCAATGTTGGTGTTTGTTCCCGCAGTCGGTGCTTTCATTACACCAGATATTTTGGGTGGTTCTAAAACAATGATGGTGGGAAATTTGATTCAAAATCAGTTTTTCAAAGCCCGCGACTGGCCTTTTGGTTCGGCGCTTTCTATGCTATTGACGGTAATTGTATTGATTCCGATTTTGATTTATTTCCGCGTGTCTGATAACGCTGAAAGGGCGGGTTTATGAGATTATTGGTTTTAGGCGATTATTGTCGGTGAACCCGCCCCTACTGATTCATAACTAATGACTAAACTAGATTTACGTGTTCGGGCGATCGGCAAAAAGTGGCTTTGGCTACAAGCTATACTAGCATTTGCTTTTCTATATTTGCCAATTCTGATCTTAATTATTTACTCTTTCAATACTTCCAAGTTTAACGCTGTTTGGCGGGGTTTTACTCTCGATTGGTATCGCAGTTTATTCAGCGATGCGGGTACACTGGGAATTGCTAGTGGTAGTGCCGGAATTTGGACAGCACTCAACAATAGTTTGCTGATTGCGGTTATTTCAACTCTCCTAGCCACGATTTTTGGTACAATGATTGCACTAGCACTGGAACGCTTTCATTTTCCCGGACGCAAAACGGTGGAAACTTTACTGTTTTTGCCGATTATTATGCCCGAAATTGCGATCGGTATTTCGCTGCTAGTCTTTTTTACTCTAGTATTTCGGATTATCGAAAATCTAACGGGAATTCGGCTCAATCTTGGTTTACCTACGGTAATTATTGGTCACGTTACTTTTAATATTTCGTTTGTGACTATTACTGTCAGGGCTAGTTTAGCAGAACTAGATCCGATATTAGAACAAGCCGCTTTTGATTTGGGTGCGAATGAGTGGCGGACTTTTTGGCGGATCACATTTCCTCTGATTTGGCCTGGTATTTTTAGCGGGGCGCTGCTAGCTTTTACTTTGTCTCTTGACGATTTTGTGGTGACATTCTTTACTACTGGTGTTGGTTCTATGACTCTACCACTATTTGTTTATGGCATGATCAAGTTTGCAGTAACACCAGCGATTAATGCGATATCAACTTTAATGTTGTTGGCTTCCCTATTGTTGGTTGTGTCATCGGTCAAAGTTAAAAAAAGTTAAAGATAATGCTTTTTATGTCATAATTAATTTCGCGTACAACTAACAAAACCTATGAAACAACTGCTGACTTTCTTATTTTTGTTTATGATTAGTGCGATAGTGCCTTTTGGCTGTAGCAGCACAGGTGCTAACCAGCAACAAGTGCTAAGTATTTACAATTATGCGTCTTATATCGCCCCAGATGCGATCGCCCAATTCGAGAAAGAGAACAATATCAAGATTCAATACGACACTTTCGAGAACAGCGATGCACTTTATGCCAAACTAAAACAGGGCAATCCTGGCTATGACCTGATCTTTCCCGCAGATTATATGGTAAAGATTATGGTCAAGGAAGATTTAATTGAACCACTGAATATTAACAATATTCCTAACCATAAAAATCTTGATGCTAAATATATCAATCAAGCATTTGATCCAGGCAATAAATATTCTTTCCCCTATCAGTGGGGAACAATGGGAATTGGCTACAATCTCAAGGTAACTAAGGGTGAAATCAACAGTTGGGCATCAATGTTTGACTCGAAATATGCGGGAAAAATTGCATGGCAAGATGATGCTAGATACACTTTTGCTGGCGTTTTAATCTATTTAGGATTTGACCCAAATACAACTAATCCTGAAGAGATTAACAAAGCCCGCGATTTGCTGATTAAAAATAAAAATATCATTGCTGCTTTTGTCCCGGATACTGGTCAAAATATGTTAGATCAAGGTGAAGTAAATCTGACAATGGAATGGAGTGGCGATATTTTCCAAGTTATGAAAGAGAATCCCAACCTCCGTTATGCTATTCCGAAAGAAGGTACTATTATCTTTTCTGATAATATGGCAATTCCCAAAGGTGCTGTTCATAAAGAGTTAGCTGAGAAATTTATTAACTTTGTTTTACTACCAGAAGTTGGTGCAAAGATTTCTAATTTTACGCGCTTTGGCTCGCCGAATAAACTGGCAATAAATCAAGGTTTGATCGATCCGAAAGATTTGAAGAATCCTCAAATTTACCCGGCTGATCAGGCGTTTGCTAAGATGAAATTCTTGCAGGATGTGGGGAAAGCTACTGCATTGTACGATCGAGCTTGGACTGAAGTTAAAGCAAGTACAGGGAAATAGATTTATGGGGAGATGGGATGAAAATATATAATTTAATGCACAATAATATACAAATTTAGGTTAGGGATTTTTAATTTATAATGCACGCTGTAGAACTCCTGGGAATTTCCAAGTTATTTAAAACTGTTCGCAGCCAAGATTTTTTGGCTGTAGATAACATCAATTTGCAGATTTTTGACAAAGAGTTTTTCTCTTTACTCGGCCCTTCTGGCTGCGGGAAAACTACTACTTTGCGGATGATTGCGGGCTTTGAGATGCCGACAGCGGGGGAAATTCACATTCATGGTGAAGCGATGCAAAATCGATTGCCATTTCATCGACCTGTAAATACGGTATTTCAGAACTATGCTTTGTTTCCACACATGACAATAGCACAAAATGTTGCTTTTGGATTGGAAATGGAAAATTTATCGAAGCAAGTAATTCGCGATCGGGTGGCAGAAATGCTAAAGTTGGTACAGTTAACTGATGTGGCAAAACGCTATCCCCGCCAACTTTCAGGGGGACAGCAACAACGAGTTGCGTTGGCAAGAGCCTTGGTCAAACGGCCTTCTGTTTTGCTTTTGGATGAACCGCTGGGGGCGCTGGATTTGAAATTGCGAAAGGAGATGCAATTAGAGTTGAAAAAAATGCAGCGTATTTTGGGAATTACGTTTATTTATGTGACTCACGATCAGGAAGAAGCACTAACGATGTCGGATAGAATTGCGGTGATGGATGGAGGGAAATTGCAACAAGTGGGAACGCCTGTTGAGATTTATGAATATCCGCAAACGCGGTTTGTGGCTGAGTTTATTGGTGATAGTAATTTTTTGACTGGGCGTGTGGTGGAAAGGCAAAGTGGTAAAATAACAGTGTTAGTTGATCAGCAATTACCTGTGTTAGTTGATACAACCGATGATCTGCCGGCGGGAAAGGTGGTTACTTTGGTTTTGCGGCCGGAAAAGGTGGGTATTTATCCGGCTGATGATGAGGCTGAAAATACTTGGCCGGGAACTGTACAAGAGGTGGTTTATATTGGCACTGACACGCGCTATACAGTGCAGTTGACGGCGAAAAGCTCGATCGCGATTCGTAGACAAAATTTACACAGAGATGACTTGCAGCGGCACAAAGTGGGCGATCGGGTGCAAGTCAGTGTGCCGCCGGAAAGTATTTGTATTTTTTGAATATGAGCTAGCTCATAGAAAGATTTGAACTGTCAGAAAGATCCGCTCAATAAATCGGGGTAGACTACCGTGTTGGGAAGGATTTTGGGATATTTGAGGCTCGTTAGTGAGCGATTTTCCCCGATTTGTTTAGCTAATACCTTTTTCATATGATATAATGTATACAGTCTTAGAGTTGACTTTAAACAAATAGATTGCTATGACAGAGGATTTTCAAGATGATGTCATCAAGGCCGTTAAATGCGAAGTAAATCTTGGTGAATCTGTGTTAGATGCATATATGCTTCCCAGTGGTGAGAAGCGCCTGGGTGTTGAGAATATAGGAGCTACTTTGGGATACTTAGATAGCTTCTTTTTCGATCGAACAAAACGGGGAACTGAAACGCTGAAAACCTTACGTGGTATGGGTTTTTTGGGCGAGCAAATTTGGGTTGATATTATTCACCAAGGTAATTGTTCTTTTTTGACAAAAACTCTTAGCATTCGAGATTTCGTAAAACTGATTACTTACGAAGCTACAATTAAACACAACTTAAAAGCTATTATTTTATTAGCTGCTTTTGCTGAAACAGGTTTAGAGCGAATTTTGGAAGATGCTTTTGCAGGAAGATCTGTAGATTTTTTTCTTGAAAAAATTGTTCATTACAGCAAATGGACGTATGAGGAGCGGCAGGAGGTTTTTGCGTATAACCGCGAGGAGGTACGAGCTTTGCGTATGGGGCCTTCTGCCTTCCCTTGATTGCTGCGGGCCGTTCCCGATATTGTAGGGTGCATCAGCATTTCTAAATTTTTGTGATAATTCTCAAAAATCAGGAGGCTGACGCACCCTATTTTATTTGAATATGAGCTAGCTCATAGAAAGATTTGAGCAGCTTTGGCAAAGTGAGAGTAAGGTTAAATAGGAGGTCAAAGCAATGACTAATACTACTCTCAATTTAAAAACTGCACCCGGATATGAAGTGCTGGCGGCGGCTGGGAAAAAGATGCTACTTCTGAAACTAATTAATGCCATCAATATTTCTGTCTATCTCAACCTGCCGATTGTATGTAGGGTGCGTCGCTGCGGGATTTTTGAGCTGAGTTGTAGATTGTTGATAGCGACGCACCCTACGGTATCTGGTTGTGGAGTGGAGGGCGGGTTTATATAGATAGTGAGTTGCAGTCAAATATTGTTTGTGGAACCCGCCCCTACAAAAATTGGGATTTTAATATTTAAGTTATCTCGTCTCCAGAGGCGATCGCCTCCAACTTCTCCCAATCCAACACGGTGATTTTTCCGCCTCGACTATAATATAAGATCGGCTGATTAAACACTGTCAATATTTGCAAAGCAATTTCGGGATTTTGCCCGATCGCTACTAGCAAAACTTCTCGATTTATGGTAAGAACTTGGACATCACTTTCTGCTGTCACCGTGGCTGGGGCGATCGCATTACCAAGCAAAGCAGGTGCGGCAAAGATATCTCCTTGAGATAAGGTTACGATATTCGAGAGATAGATGAAGGCATCAGGCAAGCCATATATTGGGATGTTAACAACCTGATGCAGACTATCATTTTGGTTTTCAACAACCAATCTGTTCAAAAAATTACTAGAGAGGAATGGGAAAATGGGAAGCGTTTTTCAAGAATTTGAAGAAATCGTAAATAGCGGTATAAAAAATAATATGCCGCACGATGCAAGATTGATTATTGTTGGAGAAATACTCTACGCAGTAACTAGAGACGAACTAACCAATAAGGAAGGTTGGCTACTAGAAAATATGCTCGGAGGTAGAGAAAAATGGGAAAAGGGGCTAGAATATGCTATTTTTGGAGATCCAAAACAAGGACATATAGCACCACCCTTAACTATCTCAGACAAACCTCTAATTATTGCTGGCAAGACTTTTCATTCTCGTCTAATGACTGGTACGGGAAAATATCGCAGCATTGCAGAAATGCAGCAAAGTGTCAATGCTAGTAGGTGCGAAATTGTGACTGTGGCGGTGCGGCGTGTACAAACAAATGCTCCCGGACATGAAGGATTGGCGGAAGCTCTGGATTGGACTAAAATTTGGATGTTGCCCAATACTGCGGGTTGTCAAACTGCGGATGAGGCGATTAGAGTGGCTCGTTTGGGTAGGGAGATGGCGAAGCTTTTAGGGCAGGAAGATAATAATTTTGTGAAGTTAGAAGTGATTCCTGATGCTAAATATTTGTTGCCTGATCCGATCGGCACTTTGGAAGCGGCAGAACAATTAGTCAAGGAAGGTTTTGCGGTTTTGCCTTACATCAATGCCGATCCCTTGCTGGCAAAACGCCTGGAAGAAGTCGGCTGTGCGACAGTCATGCCTTTAGGTTCGCCGATTGGTTCGGGGCAAGGGATCAACAATGCTGCCAATATTCAAATAATTATTGACACGGTGAAGATTCCTGTGGTGGTGGATGCGGGGATCGGTACGCCCAGTGAGGCGGCGCAAGCAATGGAAATGGGTGCTGATGCACTTTTGATTAATTCGGCGATCGCAAATGCTCAAAATTCCGCAGCAATGGCAAAAGCAATGGGAATGGCGACGGAAGCGGGACGTTTAGCGTACTTAGCCGGAAGAATGCCGATCAAAGATTATGCGATCGCATCTTCTCCCGAAACAGGTACGATCGCCTCAAAATAAATTGCTGAATTTTCCTGGACACTTTTTTGGTAAAGTTGTAAACATCAAAAATATTAAGGATTGCGACCCATGCCTTACATCAAAGATGACGATGGACGCCTGAACAACTTTGCTAAAGAGCCGAAGGTGTATGAAGCCATACCTCCCAATACAAATCAGCAACGCAACTACATTATCATGGGTATTGCAGCAGCAATGTTAGTTGCAGGTTTGGTGTTTGTGGCTGCTTCTGTCTAAAAACAGGGCTCACATTCAAAGCAGATTCAAATCGCGATTTTAAATAACTCTTGAGAAAACCATGTTTCCCTACCAAGGTCAACATGGTTTTTGTGTTTAAATAAAAGCAGGAAAAAGTAAAAGTCCTGAGCAACGCCACACGAGCTGAAAGACTAGATCAGACCAAAAGCATTAGAAATAAAAAAATAAGGACAGGGTTGGGTCTGTTTTTTCGGGGAAAATATACAATTGCTAGTTGAAAATCTACCCTAATTGGCCCCCGGATTTACCCGTGGGCATAAATCTAAAATCTAAAATCTAAAATCTAAAATCGCCTGACTGTGATGTCTATTCCTTCCCAAAAAGTTTCTAGCTCGAATAAGCTGATTTACCAACGGTTGAAACAGGCACTTGAACTGAATTTTCGCCGTCAAATTTTTATCGCCGCCTGCGATGACTTGTGCTTGCGGGACTGTTTGGCTGCCCGCTTGGAGGCAGAATTGGCGACTACTGAACCAGACGAAATTTCTCCCTCCCCGATCGCCTATCCCCGATTTGTCACCTTACAACTCAACCTGGGCGATCCCAATCCTTGGGGTTCGATCGCACAGTGGTTGACCGAACACCCACTGCCCCAAAATCCGCGCAACTACAGCCAATTGCCCGGATTTCAAATTTTAGGAGCGGAACATCTAACTCGCCACTCAGCAGCCGTCCAATGGTCATTCCTGAGCTATTTGAGGGACATCGAAACACACCTGGAAGTGTGTGAATCTCCTCTGCTGTTGTGGGTGTCGCGACCTTGGCTGAGTTCGATCGAACAATCAGCCCCGGAATTTTGGCATTGGCGAACCGGAGTATTTGAGTTTGAAGGGGAGCCGACACCCTCGGCGCGCCAGTGGGACTTTGGAGACAAACAGGAATTGGGCGAGCAATTTTTAAGTTCCAAATCTGGACAATCAAAAGTCTCTGATTCCCCATCTCCTGTTACCAATTCCTCAACTCCCAATTCCCCAATTCCCAATTCTCTATCCCGAAGACTCAACTCTAAATCTATTGAACTAGCAGATTTGGTACTAGCAGCAGCTTCCGAGGAGTTGGAAACTAAAAATCAGGCTCCATCGGGTGAACATTTGCAGCCATTGCAAACTCTGCAATATATCGAACTGTTACAGGAAAATCAATGTTCCTCCGAAGCGTTGGCTTTGGCTTATCAAAGTTTGGGGAATTTCTACCGCGATCGCATTCAAGCCGGAGATGCTTCTAGACAAAACTTAATTATTGCTATTCGCGCGATCGAACAAGTGATTCATTACCTAGACATCGATCGCAACTTGCCACAAAATCAACCAGCAACTCCCGAATGTACGCTACTAATTGATGAATTTAAACACAACTTAACTCAATATATTCAGGAATCAGATAGCCTACTGCCAATGGCAGATTTGGTCAACGACCTCGGCACTCTTTACTGGATGCTATCGCGATCGCGCCAGGAAAGTCATCCACAAGGAAATCCCACCTCAGATCCAGTATTTTGTCTTGAACGCAGCATCGCCCTTTACCGAGAAGGTTTAAACAAAAAAGATGGTTCTGTTGAACTCCAAACCCGCGCCAGATTAAACAAAAATTTAGGGACTGCTTTGGCCGATTTAGCCCGCTATCAAGACAAAACCGAAAACTTACAGCAAGCTGTTACAGCCTACCAGCAAGCGCTGCTGGACATCGACTCCATCTCAGAACCCCAACAGTACGCAGCAACTCAGAATAATTTGGCAACAGCATACTGGAGTTTAGCTCAAGACGGTCAGTCGAGCGTCTATCTCAAAAGCGCGATCGCAGCATACTCCCAAGCCCTCACCTGCTACAACCCATCCACAGAACCCCTCAACTATGCAGGAGTGCAAAATAACATTGGTACAGTCTGCTGGAACCTCGCCCAACACGAACCCTCAGAAATCTTGCTGGTTAGGGCGATCGCGGCCTACCGCGAAGCCTTAAAATATCGCACCAGAGAATTAGTACCAGCAGCAGCAGCAGCCACCCAGAACAATCTCGGTACAGCTTATTGGCATTTGGCGAACCAGTTCCAGCAGAAACAACATCGGGCAGAATCCTTGCAGCAAGCAATTTTGGGCTACGAAGCGGCCCTGGATATCGCCGAAAAGCTCGATCGAACCCAACTCACCTTTGACACCTTAGCCACTCGCAACAATCTCGGACTAGCCCATTATCAACTAGCCACAGAACCAGATTTCGCCCTCAACAAAGCCACACAGACACAGCATTTAGAATCAGCACTGTACCACCAGTTACAAGTGTGCGCCGGATGGGAACAACATCTTCAGGATAAAGAGTTAACATATGGAGACAAACTAAATTTACAAGACCATCCCAACACCAAAGCTACTGATTCCAGACAAACAGCTTTGAGCTATATTGTCAAAACGATTAGAGCTTTCTATAGTGAATGTGGGCTCCAAGGCCAAAATTTAGCCTTATCCAAAGTTCCTGGAGATTTGTTACCTGAAATTTTGCGTAGGTTATAAATATTTAAAGCTGAATTTTTCTGAATATGTATCCAGTTTTCTATTATCATGGCTAAATATTCTTGCCTAATTATTCAAACAAAATTGTGGTCATGACCCCTGAAAAAATCCTTGTGGTTGATGACGACCCGGCAATCCGAAATTTAATTCACCGTTTTTTAAGCCAGCAAGGTTATCAAGTTGAGTCTGGCGAGGACGGCCAGACTGGTCTGGAATTATTTAAGCAACTAGATCCTGACTTAGTGATTCTGGATGTAAATTTACCCGATACCACGGGCTATAAATTGTGTCAAGAAATGCAAGAGAGCACGGGCGTGTTTATACTCATGCTGACTAGCCGCACCGATGAAAATGACAAAGTGATCGCGTTTGACTGTGGCGCCGACGACTACATTACTAAACCTTTCAGTCTCGTAGAGATTAGAGTGCGGGTAGCAGCTATTTTGAGGCGAGTGCGCGAGAAAAAAAATCCACCAGAACCGCAAAGCCGTGTCTTTGGAAAACTAGCTATAGATCCCGTCCGCCGCGAGGTAATTCTGGCCGGTCAGATGGTTACTTTGACGGCACTGGAATTCGACTTGCTATACTGTTTGGCCAGCAAACCAGGTCGCGTGTGGAGGCGATCGGAATTACTGCAAAAAGTCTGGGACTATGAGTATGTAGGAGCCGATCGCGTGGTGGATGTCCATATCGGTCAAATTCGCCGCAAAATTGAACCCGATGGCAATCAAAACTCCATGATTCAAACCGTGCGCGGCGTCGGTTACAAGTTTGTTGAGACAACAACCTAGCGGTTATATCAATTCCGGTTACACCGTCAGGTGATGTTGACTGTTGACTGTTTTAACCATACCGATGTAGCCGGGAACGAATTGAAAAGCCAGTTTTGAACAGGCAGGATGCCTGTTCCACAATAATGATTCCAGAAGTCTAATCCAAAATCCAAAATCCAAAACCTAAAATCGCCTAGCTGGTTTCTTGCAAATACTCACTAACCTCGATCGCCCTTTCAAAACCCAGACGCACACAATCTCCCAAAGCCACCCCACCAAGATAGTTGCTACACAAATAAACCCCCGGCAAAGATTTTAAACCTCGATCTATCTGTTCCAGGCGATCGAAATGCCCCAAATTGTACTGAGGAATCGCCTGCTTCCACACCTTCACCGCCAAAACCTTCGGCTGAGGCACATCCGGTTTCAGCAAAATCCGAGACAAATCTCGATGCACCTGGGCCACAATTTGTTCAGCATCAAGATTCCGAATCCCCGAATCAGTAGCCCCACCGATATAACTCGTCAAAGTCTGCCAACCAGCCGGCGCACGATTAGCAAATAAACTCGAAGTCCAAATCGTCCCCAGAGTCCGAATTCCCTGCCCCCTCGGAATTAAATTTCCAAATCCCACCATCTTTTCCTTGATATCCGACAGCGGATATGCTAATACAACACAGGCAACAGTAGGGTAAGTAAAATCTTGTAAAGTGCTGCTAACTTCCGGTTGCAGAGATTGCAACAAATCCGCGGCCACATAAGCAGGCGTTGTCAACACCACAGTACGAGTCTCAACCTGTTGTGGCCCATCCGGCGTCGAAAATTCAGCAATATAAGTTTGGCTTTCAGTCCGGTGCAAACCAGTGAGATGCCAATTGAGTTTCAGGCGATCGCCTAATCCAGCAGCGATCGCCTCTGGCAGAGCCTTCAACCCCCCCTTAAACGAACCCAACTCCCCCGGCTTAGTCTTCGGAACATTCGGGTCTGCGGGCATTTTCTTCGGCCCTTTCCTCGCCCCAAGCAGCGCCCCCGCCACCAGTCCACCACCCAAATCAGCCATCCTCGTCACCCGACCAAAAGCCGCCGCCGCGCTAAGTTGTTGGGGATCCCCCGCGTAAACCCCAGAAACAAACGGTTCCACCAATCGCTGCATCACTTCCGTACCGAGATGTCGCCGGAAAAATTGAGAAACAGTCTCCTGATCATTCTGCTGCGAAAGTGTAGCACCCATTGCCGGTGCCACAAATCCCAAAGCCCCAAACAGCGCCCGCAGTTTCCCCGGAAAACTCAACAATTGCGACTGAATCATCGCCTGCGGAGTCATCGGCACCGGTTGCAGCTTATTTTGCCAATATACAAAACGAGGCAATTTGCGATCGGCAAAAATCAACTCCTGCTTCAGCCCCACATCCACAGCCAGCTTCATCAACTCCACCGTCGGCGAAAAACTATTCGGACCCTCCTCCCACAGAAACCCATTTCCTGTACAAGTTGTGATATTCCCCCCCACACGTCCCTGACTCTCAGCAACCAAAATCTTCAAAGGAGTTCCCGTCTTTGCTTCCTTGTGGAGTGCGTGGGCCAGACTCAAGCCAGTAATACCAGCACCCACAATCAAGCTATCTACTACATTCGTCATTGTTAATCGCCAACTTAATAATTGCTAAAACTAATGAATTACATTATTGCTGCTTTGTAGATCGTGAGGAGTCTGAAACAGCGTTTCCAGATAAACTCTTGCAGCTTGGCGATAACTGCGCGAAGCTTCCGGCGTACCGCTATCGGCATTCTGCAACAAAAACAGCGACAGAGACGCACAAAATACTCGCTCTAGATCCCATTCAGGATGAGTTTCCAAGTAGATTTTGAGAGAATCGTGCAGCGTTTCGGGAATTTCGGCAAAGATGCTGACTGTTGGGTTCATCATTTTTTTGTGTCGCTAATAAATTCAAAAGAGAACCCCACTTTTGGCAGGATCTGGGTACTGTCGCTGCCAAAATCAGAGCACTTTTTTTAGGTAGTTCGCATCATTGTGCGCTATGAGGGGGTAGGTTTGTCAATGTGGCGAAATATTACAAAGTCCTTTAGATCAAAAAAAGATTTACGAAATAATCAGCTTTTCATTGCCTTTTTTGTTACATATGTTTATTTTATGTGATTAAAGTGAGAAATATCGCAGCAAGTGAACACAATCCCCAATTCCGCAGCAAAATCCGACAGTACCGTTAATTTCTGTGGAAAACTTTGTCAAATCTGCGGAAAACCTAGAACTTCCCTGTGGAAACACTGTGGAATGTTTCAGAAAAACTAAGGGGAAAAATAAGAATTGCAAAGGGCATTGGGCATCGGGCATCGGGCATCGGGCATTGGGCATTGGGCATCTGTAGCCGACTCTCTCCCCCTCCTCCTCTCTCCCCCTCCTCCACTCAAAACTCGAATTCCGTTGCTTTTTGGCGAATTGTTGCCAATTCTGCCGGGGGCATTTTGTCAAGATTCGCTAAAGTAAAGCTCATTCGCCCGATCGCCTGCAATTTTTCCCGGTGGCGCGCCAAGAAGTCCCAATAGAAAAAATTGAAGGGACAAGCATTTTCGCCCGATCGCACCGTGCGATCGAACTTACACCCCCGACAATAATCACTCATCTTATTGATATAATTTGCAGACGCAGCATAGGGTTTCGATGCCAACACACCCCCATCCGCAAACAAACCCATACCCAACACATTTGTCTGCATTACCCAGTCGTAAGCATCAATAAACACACTGTGGAACCAACTTTCCAGCTCCTGCGGCGAGATGCCAGCAATTAGACCAAAATTGCTCAAAATCATCAATCGCTGGATGTGATGCGCGTAACCACTGCTTTCCACTTGACTTAAAACTTGGTGCAAACAGTTCATATCAGCCTTGCTAGCATCCCAAAAAAACTCCGGTAGTGGCCGAGTGTGATTGAACCAATTTTTCTGAAAATAATCAGCATCCACATAAAAATAAACACCCCGAATGTATTCTCGCCAACCGAGAACTTGGCGAATAAAACCTTCCACACTGTTTAAATCTAAATCATTATCACGACAAGCTATTTCCGCCGCTGCAACAACTTCCAAAGGATGCAGCAAACCAATATTTAGATAAGGAGAAATTAGCGAATGCCACATCGTTTCCTCCCCCGTCACCATCGCATCTTGATAAGGGCCAAAAGTCGGGAGACACTGGACTATGAAATTATTTAATACTTGCAAAGCTTCCTCTCGTGTCACCCCCCAGCGAAAAGGTTCAACATCTCCGTAAGTTGCGAAAGGTAGAGACTTAACTTCTGCGATCGCCTCTTGAGTTATTTCATCCGGTTCAAACCAAACCACGGGCGGTGTATTCAGCTTACCTTTTGGTGGCTGGCGATTTTCCTTATCAAAATTCCATTTACCACCGACAGGTTTCTTTCCATCCATCAAAACTTGAAAACGCTGGCGGCTAGCTCGATAAAAATCTTCCATTAACAATCGTTTGCGGCCAGATGCCCACTCTTGAAATTCTGTTTCAGTCCAAAGAAATTGATTGTTGTCAATCAAAGTAAGTTTGCACGAAAGTTGCAAATTTTGGATGAGTTGTAAAAAAGGGCGATCGTTCGGCATCATCACCCGCAAATCAGTGATACCCTCAGCTTCAATCCAAACCTGCAAAGCAGTTTTAAAATCTTCAGATTTTGCATAAGAAACTTGATAACCATCACCCCGCAATTCTGCTGCAAAATGTCGCATCGCCGACCAAATTAATACTAATTTCTGTCCATGATAACGACGTTCTCGAACGTGCTGTAAAGATTCAATTAAAATCACACGTGAGAACAATTTAAGATTAACTATGCTGGCGAGAGCAGCTTGATTCTGCCAAAGTTGATCGCCTAATATCCAAATACCAACAGTCATTACATTTTTTTCCTGTATGCTTTATTACTTTGAGGAAGCAGAAGTTTCAACCGCCGATCGACTTGTCAACCTGCTACAGTATAGTTAAGATCATCCTTGCCTCAAAAAAACTAAAAAAATCGATTTCTGACAGTCTGACAGTTAGAGCGCCTAAGTCCCATACAATCAAAAATGTCAAATGTGACATAAATCACAGGCATTAGGCAAAGAAATTGCTCAGTATTTTTAAGTGGAGATACTCAGTATCCACAAGTATGATCAAAAATTGTTTTGAACCTGTGTTGTCTTGTCAGCAAAGTACCCCGAACAGATGCGCTAGTCGGTCTGCTTTGCTAGACTATGGTCGTTGTTGGGTGTTGTACCTTAATTTAGAGATGTCCTATGGTTAAGTTAGGTCAATCCTCCTTTCGCCGTATTTTACTGTCGCGCATTTTGTTGCTCAGCGTACCAGTTTTACTGGTGGGGGAATATGTTACCTATCGCAAAGCACGATCGACCCTTCTGGAAACAGCACGTCAAAATCTGACCGAAAGTGCCGTCAGAAAAGCAGAAACTATTGAACAGTGGGCCAAATCACTGAAGTCCAATCTGATTGGCGCTTCGGAAAGCTCAATACTACAGTCTGTACAGCCGAAGGATTATCAAAAGTTTATCGCGCAGCTAGGTCAGCGATTGCCAACCCAGGTAGATTGCTTGCAATTGACTAATTTGCAGACAAATCAAGTAATCGCCAGCACTTGTGGGCCTCTTCCGATTCAGTCGCAGTCACAGCCTGCTAATTTTTGGCCACAGCAAACGCAGCAAACGTTACTAGACGACAAAAGCGTTTACATCAGTCTGTCCTGGCCAAATATGCACCAGAGAAAACGAAACGATCAGCATCCGGTTTCTCCTGGTGGGAAGTTTTCCAATGCGAGCAAAGAGGGCAAGCAAAGTCAAGTTAGTTTGGTGTTGAGTGCTCCTGTTTACATTCGTCGTGGCAATATTCGGAAACTCAGTTATTCTCTGAGTTTGCAGTCCTCCCTACCGGTACAAACCAGCGCTCCCAAGGGGTCTTTGGCTGGCTATACGGTCGCCATAGACCAAGATGGAACAATTTTAGCCCACCCAAATATTGACAGAGTAGGTCGCAATATTGACGCCGAAGCAGATGCCGATCGCCTCAAAAGTCTCCTCAAAAGGGCGATCGCCGGAGGACAAGCTTTTTTGCACCTGTTTTCCTTTGAAAGAAACGGAGTAGAATTGCTCGCTGGGTACGCTGCTATCCCCAGTCCTTTAACTCAAAAAGAGAACAGCAAATGGATTATTTTAGCCGTCTCCCGTTTAGATTACGCTTTATCCGGTTTGGAAGAAATTCAGCAAGTTTTATTTACTCTAATTGTAGGTTTGGTTGCTGCTAGTGTCATCGCGACTTTATATCTGTCTCGCGATTTAGCCCGTCCTTTGGAAAAACTAAGAGACTATGCCCTCAAAGTAGACACCGAAGCACCCGGAGCAGTGCCACAAAATCTCAAAATTAGGGAATTCAATCAATTAGCAGATGCCCTCAACAGTATGGTGGGACGGCTTAAGTCCTGGGCTGAAGAATTAGAATTCGCAACAAAAGAAGCACAAGTTGCGAATCAATTGAAAGATGAATTTTTGCGAAATATTTCTCACGAATTGAGAACCCCGCTCAATGGGATTATTGGTTTCCTGCAAATTGTGCGGGACGGCTACTGCGATGACCGAGATGAGGAGATGGAGTTTTTGCAGCGAGCTCACGATTCGGCAATGCAACTGCTAAATATCATTAATGATATTTTGGATATTGCCAAAATTGAATCAGGCTCATTCTCGCTCATGTTTGAAGTAATTGATATTACTGAGGTACTAGAAGACGCGATTGATTTGCAGGCAGTTCAGATCAAGGAAAAAGGTTTGCATTTGAATTTGCCTGGTGCTAGCGATCCAATTACTGTTTATGCAGATCCAGAGAAGCTCAAGCAGGTGTTCTTGAATGTGTTGAGCAATGCGGTTAAGTTTACGGAGTCCGGCAGCATTAGTATATCCATGAATTTTGAATCTAACAAAAACAAAAATCCTGATGTTGTCAACGTAAATTTACCAGAAGCTA
>NZ_JAKJHX010000092.1 GCF_021648855.1 Tychonema litorale BBK16
CTAGATCCCCCTAAATCCCCCTTAAGAAGGGGGACTTTGATCGGACTCTTATCCCGCCCTTCTTAAGGGGGGGTTAGGGGGGATCAGGTCTTAATAGTCAAACAATAGTCTCTGACTGGGTTTGACCTTAAGTTGACACCTATGGGCACGTGCAGTCTCCTAATTTTGGCTACTAATAATTACGATGGAATCGAAAACGACATGATGACATATTTGTGTATTTTTCCACTCGTCAAGTCTAGTGATTCAAAATGAGTATTCAAGAATATATCCGGTTAGCCCAGGGCTATTTCGCTGAGGGGAAATGGACGGAGGCGATCGCAAATTGTCGCCAATGGATTAAACTACAGCCTGATTCTGCGGCTGCTTACACGACGTTGGGGGAAGCTATCGAAGCTGAGGGCGATGTGAATGAGGCTTGGAGAGCATACCTCAAAGCTTTGGAAATTTCACCGCTCTTTGTGAGGGCTCATGTTTGCCTCGGTCTATTATACAGTGAGTATAATTGGCTGGATGAAGCGGTTGTTCACTACCAGCAGGTTCTGACTATCAAACCTAATTGGGCAGAGTTGCACTACAATCTGGCCAATGTGTTTCATAAGCAGGGAAATTTGGATCGGGCAATTGATAGCTACCGAAATGCGATCGCCCTAAAGCCAAACTATACCGACGCTTACTACAATCTCGGAGTTTTGCTTGATGAAAATAATCAGTTGGAAGCGGCAATTGATGCTTACGAACAAGTAATTTCTCTAGATTCAAACTACTTGAAAGCTTATAGTAATTTGGGCTGTGTTTTAGTTAAGCAGGAGAAACCACAGGAGGCGATCGCAATTTACGAACGGGCGATCGCGATTAAGCCAGATTGGGCGACGCTTTATAATAATTTGGGGCAAGTTTTGCTTGATAAAAGTCCCGATCGGGCGATCGCGTCTTACCTGACAGCTATTGAGTTGCAGCCAGATATGGTTTTAGCTCATTACAATTTGGGGAAAGCGTGGCAAATACAGGGTGAACATTCTGCGGCTGTTGTTTGTTTCGATCGCGTGGTTGAGCTGAATCCTGACTATATTTCGGGTTATACAGACGCTGGCTTTTCTTTGATGGCTTTGGGCAAAATTGCGGAAGCATTGCCTTATTTTGCTCAAGCGATTGCTCTCAAGCCTGATTTTGTTGAGGCTTACTGCGCTTTGGAAGAAAGGCAGGGATTTACTCAAGATGATGATGAGTTTTCAAAGGCGATCGCAGCTTGTGGTAGATTTTTACAAGCATTGACTGGAAGGAAGAAGAGAGAGGGAGATGGGGAGAGAGGGAGATGGGGAGAGAGGGAGATGGGGAGAGAGGGAGATGGGACTACCGATGCCCGATGCCCGATGCCCAATTCCCAATTGGCAATTGATGAAATTTGCGATAATTTGGCAGAAATTTACCTGCATTTAGGGAATGCTTTAACAGAATATGGTGGCCATGAATCGGCGGCTGCTTACTATCAAAAAGCTGTGCAAATTCAGCCGAAAAATACAGAGCTTTATTGGCGATTAGGCAATTCTTTGATTAAACAAAAGCGGTTAAGTTCGGCAATTTTAGTTTACCACATGGCTTTGGAAATTCAACCTGCTCAACCGCAAGTTTATTTTGAGTTGGCGAAAGTGCTGGAAAAACAGGGTTCTTTGGAACGAGCTCTCGATTACTATCAAAAGGTTTTGGAGTTGCAATCGCATGGGTATTCACAACCGCAAATATCGAAAAAAGGTAATTTTATTGCACTCGCATCAAGTGCGATCGAACTTCCTCAAGGTATTTATTTATCGACGTGGGATTGGCTGGTTGCTGCTAAATTGGATGCCGCAAATTATGTAGAAATAGTTTGGAAATATGATACGGAAGCAAGTGCCGAAAATATTCCCAATACTTCGGATACCCTTCGACTACGCTCAGGGAGCGGGACAAGTTCCCAATTAGCCAATTCCGATTGTGGTGGTTTAACTTGTGGGTTGTGTTTGCAGCAAATTTCTAAGTGGTTCGATCCGATACATTTGGGTTGGGGAGTTTGCCGTTTGTCTAACTCGCAACCGTTACCCATGGAGTCGCCGAAGACTTTCGTTGCTGCAATTCCCGATGGGCGAGTTTGGATTGTGCCAAAGGAAAATTATTGGTTGATTTGTAAGGCGATCGCAGTTATGACTCCTGATAACTATTTGTTGGCTGATGTGTCTAGAGATTATCCGGGATTTTTGCCGGGATGCGAAAGCCATGATGTCAGAAAACATAGTGTTTTTAACTTAGAATCGTTTCCTCCTTTGAAGCAGATTGCAGGTAGTGTGGCGGTGCTTTCTGGTTTGTCGGGAAATGTCTATTTTCACTGGATGGTGGATGTTTTACCGAGGATTGAATTGCTGCGACGCAGTGGTAGGGATTTGGCGGAGATTGACTGGTTTTTGGTGAATAGTTATCAGCATCAATTTCAGCGGGAAAGTCTCAGGATTCTGGGGATTCCAGAGGAAAAAGTCTTGGAGAGCGATCGGCTACCTCACATTCAAGCTACTGAATTAATTGTACCATCTTTTGCTGGATATTTGGGCTGGCCTTCTGGGTGGGCGATCGATTTTTTGAGGCGCGAGTTTCTCAAGGGAATTATATCTAGTTATAACTATCCGAAACGGATTTATATCAGTCGCAGTAAAGCTAGATATAGACGAGTTTTGAATGAGCCAGATGTGGTTGAAGTATTGGAGGGATTTGGCTTTGTTTCTATTCTACCTGAATCTATGTCTTTGCATGAGCAAATTGCCTATTTTTATCATGCTGAGGTGATAGTTGCAGCCCACGGTAGTGGGTTGACGAATACGATTTTCTGTCAGGCTGGAACTAAAGTAATTGAGTTGATGTCGCCTCATTATATTAGTCATTATTACTGGGGAAGCAGTCAATATTTGCAGTTGGAACATTACTTTTTAACTGGTGAGGCTTTTGAGTGTTATCCTATTAGACAGTTGATGTATCAGAATTCTTTGACAGAGGATATCTTGGTGAACTTGAGTTCGCTAAAACGGATGGTTGAAGTAGTTGGTTTGGGTTAGTCGGTGTCTGGAGTTGTGGAAATTATGCGTTTGATTGAAAAAAAGATGGAAAAAGCAGCGGTTGATTTAAGTCGGCAAGCAGAAGTTTATTTAGCAGAAGGTAGGTTAAATGAGGCGGTGGCTGCCTGTGAGTCAGCGTTGAAAATTCAGCCTAATTTAGCGACAGCTTGTCAGACGCTGGGAAGGGTGATGGAGGTGCGAGGTGAAATTGAGCAAGCTAAGCAGTGGTATGAAGCTGCGATCGATCGCAATCCCAATTTACCAGAAGTTTACGCTGATCTCGGCAGTTTGTATTCTCAGCTAAAACAGTGGGAAAAAGCGATCGCAGCTTGTGAAAAAGCAATTTCCCTCGCGCCGAATTTTGCTGAGGCTTACCGACAGTTAGCGCGAGTTTGGACGCAGTTACAAAAACGTGAAAAAGCTACAGAGTTTTGGTATCAAGCTTTTAAGATTGAGCCAAATTGGGCTACGGCTGAAGAATACGTCACTCTAGGAAATAATCTAGTTGAACAAGAAAAGTTCGATCGGGCAAGTGAATGTTATTTGCAGGCAATTGAAATCGATCCAGATTTATCAATAGCTTATCATAATTTGGGGGAAATGCGGTTTCGCGAACAAAGGTGGAAAGAGGCAATTGCTAACTACCAGCAAGCCATTGTTATTAACCCAAAAGCCTTTGACTCTTACTACAGTTTGGGTAAAACTTGGGCGGCTCAAGGCAAATTAGATGAGGCAATCGCTAGTTATCAAAAAAGCCTTGAGATAAATCCAAAATATGCTCGTGCTTGTCTAAGTCTCGGTAACACTTTTGTGCAAAATGGCGAATTAGATGCAGCAATTAACTGTTACCGTAACGTCCTGGAAATTGACAATAATTCTTATTGGACGCATAATTATTTAGGGGAAGCTTTGGCTCAACAATCTCGGTGGCAAGAAGCTGTAATTTGCTACCACAAAGCGATCGCATTAAATCCGAATATTCCTTGGTTTTATTGCAATTTGGGAATTGCATTAACCTGTGAAAAATCCTGGGATGAAGCCGTTGTAGCTTACCTGCGCTCGATTTTCCTCGATCCGAGTTTGACCGGAATTGATCGGAGATTAGGGTATGTTTTACGGAAGCGAAGCGAATCGGGTTTAGACGAGACAATCCTCAGTTATTGTCAAAGTATTGAGGTACTTGCTAATGGAAAAACTTACCATAAATTGCTAGCAATTGAGTTGGAGGGAACGGAGTTTTATCTAAATTTAGGAAATAGTTTAGCGGAAGAGAAACAGTTGGAAGGTGCGATCGTACTTTATAGTATGGCTGTACACATCGAACCCAATGCTGCGGAGGTTGTCGCAAAACTAAATGAGGTTCGGGCAAAACAACAGGAGTTATCCGCACAAATTGCTGCTTACCGTCACCAAATCGCGATCGACCCCAATGCTTCTGGGTCATACAACGATTTGGGAAACATTTTACCGCAATTAGGCGAATTGGAAGAAGCGATTATCTGTCATCAAAAAGCCAGCGAATTGAGGGGTTGGGCTGAGTGTGCGGCGAAAGATTATCAATTTACCCAAGATTGGTTTACGCACAATATTCCTGTTTGGAAGCGGCATTTGCAGCAATTTGCGGGAACACCTGAGTTTCAAGTTGTGGAAATAGGAAGTTTTCAGGGAATGTCGGCTTGCTGGCTTTTGGACAATATTTTAACTCACCCCACAGCAAAAATCACTTGTATTGATTTGTATTTCCAACAAGATTTTAAGGGCAATATTGCAAAAACTGGAGTCGCAGATCAAGTAATTGAATTAGAAGGCTATTCTCAAAATTTATTAGTTAATTTAACTTCGGAATATTACGACATTGCTTATGTTGACGGCTGTCACAAACCTACCAGCGCTTTGCAAGATGCAATTTTATCTTGGAGGTTAGTCAAAGTTGGCGGGATGATGATTTTTGATGATTACGAATTTACGTTTCCCGACAGCCCGGAGCAAGACACTAAAATCGGCATCAATCTTTTTTTAGAGATGTTTGCAAATCAGTTAGAAGTAGTCCACAAAGGCTATCAACTGATTGTCAAAAAGACGGGTAATCAAAACTTGGGCGATGAGCAAGCTCTACTTTCTGAAGGTTGGGAAAGGTTGGGTGATATTGCGGCAGATACGGGTTATGCTGATGAGGCGATCGAACGCTATCAAACAGCAATTAAAATTAAGTCGGGAACCTACTCACTCTACCACAAGTTGGGTAAAAGCTTCCAAAAAAAAGAGCTGTTTGACCAAGCTATCAGCTCTTACAGACAGGCAATTCAATTGAATCCAAATTTCAGTTGGGCTTACCACTATTTGGGCGAGACTTTGCAGGCGATTGAGAACTATGCTGATGCTGCTACTGCTTACCGCAAAGCAATTGAGTTAAATCCTGATTTTTGTTGGACTTATAGCAGTTTGGGTGATGTGTTGATAGAGTTAGCCCAGTTGGAAGAAGCTGCTGTTGCTTATCGCAAAGTGATTGAATTGAATCCTGATTTTTGTTGGGCTTATGACAAGTTAGGTAAGGCTTTGATTGCGGTGGAAAATTGGGGGGAAGCGGAGGTTGCTTATCGCAAAGCTGTTGAGTTGAATCCTGACTTTTGTTGGCTGTACAATAGTTTGGGAGAAGTGCTGGAAGAGCAAGAAAATTGGCCGGAAGCGGCGGTGGCTTTTCGCCGTGCTGTTGATTTGTCGCCGGATACTATTTGGCTATACAAAAAGTTGGGTGATGCTCTCCGAAAACAAGGGGAATTAGAAAGTGCGATCGCAATTTATGAAAAAGGCATCAATTTAGAACCAAAGTCCTGCTGGTGTTACGAAGGATTGGGTTTAACTTTAATTGCCAAACAGCAGTGGGAAGCGGCAATAACTCATTTAGTTCAAGCTCTACAAATCCAACCCGATTTGTTTGAAGTTTATAATAGTATAGGTTATGCTCTGGAACAACTAGGAGAAGTCGATGAGAGCGATCGGGCAAAATTTAGCAATCAAATCTTACCATTAACTGTACTCAAAAAATACTGCGGTTTTACAGAGGATTTGGCAATCGCCGCAGAGTCAAATCCGAACATCAGTTGTATTGACATCCATCCAGCCAGTCAAATCAACTTATCCGCTTCTCAAACTACCGATAGCTACAACAGATTTTGGGCCAACCAAACTCATACCAGAAAAGCTTTTGTTGCTATACTGCCAAACGGACGAGCTTGGGCAGATGTCGTCACTACCGCCGTCATTACTTCAGATAACAAACTTGTTGGCGATATCTCAATGGGTTGTGCTGAATTAGTCATCACTTCCGACAAATTACCTCCCACTGAACATATAAATGGAAATGTGGCTTTTTTATCAGCACGCTGGGGTGGAGCGGCTTATTTTCATTGGATGTTTGATGTCATGACTCGATTTGACCTTTTGCAAAGAAGCGGGTTAATCGAAAGTATAGATAAGTTTGTTGTCAACGCCTGCGATTCTGCTTACCAAAAAGAAACTTTAAATACTTTAGAAATTCCTGAACATAAAATTTTAGAAAGTCGCTGTAATCTACACATCACCGCAGATAAAGTAATAGTTCCGTCAATTTTTTATGATGGAGCGGGAGCAGTTTCTAAATGGAAATGCGATTATCTGAAACAAGCTTTTTTAACTACACACCAACCACTAAAAATAAATTATTCAGAACGAATTTATATCAGTAGACAAAAAGCCTCTTATCGGCGAATTGTCAACGATGAAGAAGTAATGAGTTTCCTGGAAAAATTTGGGTTTCGTAGTGTCCAACTGGAAACAATGTCGGTAGCTGAACAAGCAGCTTGTTTGGCTGCTGCTAAAGTAGTTGTAGCACCTCACGGAGGTGGATTGACTAATCTAGTTTTCTGCTCTCCGGGAACTAAGGTAATTGAGATTTTTTCTCCTATTTACGTGCCGTATTGTTATTGGATGATTAGCAATTTGTGCGGCTTGGAACATTACTATTTAATTGGTGATTTGTTGGATGACTTAACTATTGAAAAACCCGTACATAAAAATATGCACTTGGATTTGAACTCGCTGGAGAAGTTGATGAATCTTGCAGGAGTTTGGTAATTGGGAATTGGGAATTGGGCATAGGGCATAGGGCATTGATGGCTGTCTCTCCCACTCTCCCTCTTCTCCCCCTCTCCATCTCCCCATCTCCCCCTTGACAAGTCATACTCGTTATGAGTACGATTAAAGGGTGAATTTAACCCAACTACCCAAGGATTCAAAATTATGCTGCCGAACAAAGAAGGTCAAAGAGTACCAACTGTCACCTTTCGCACCCGCAAAGATAACGAATGGGTTGATGTCACCACCAATGATTTATTTGCAGGCAAAACCGTAGTAGTATTCTCCCTACCTGGAGCATTTACTCCCACTTGTTCGTCAACGCACCTCCCCGGCTACAACGAATTAGCCAAAACTTTCAAAGCAAATGGCGTAGATGAAATCGTTTGTATTTCTGTCAATGACACGTTTGTGATGAACGAATGGGCAAAAGACCAAGAAGCGAACAATGTTACCTTAATTCCAGACGGTAACGGCGAATTTTCTGAAGGTATGGGAATGCTGGTTGACAAGACTGATATAGGTTTTGGCAAACGCTCTTGGCGCTATTCTATGGTAGTCAAAGATTGTGTAGTTGACAAAATGTTTATTGAGCCAGAAGAGCCTGGGGATCCTTTCAAGGTGTCTGATGCTGATACAATGCTCAACTACATCAACTCAACCGCAGCAAAGCCCAAAGTCGTATCTTTGTTCACCAAAGTTGGCTGTCCTTTCTGCGCCCGCGCTAAGGCAATGTTGACTGAAAAGGGCTTGGATTATGAAGAAATTGTCTTAGGTCAAGATATCACAACCCGATCGCTCCGAGCCGTAACTGGGGCAACAACTGTGCCACAAGTATTTATCGACGGCAAGTTGATTGGTGGTTCCGAAGCCCTAGAATCTTATTTGGCTGCTAGTTAGGGAAAAATACTTAACAGAATAACCTGAAAATCCACGACTTCTTGAAAAAGTCGCGGATTTTCGGATGCGATCGGATTTAATATTCTGAGAGTATCCATTTTGTGCAACAATTGTTTCTGAAGTAATATAAAAAATCAGACATGGGAGTGACCGATCGTGGATTTAAGTCTTGTAGCGTTAAATCTCTTAAATCCACCCGTATTAGCTTTTTTTATGGGAATGCTGGCAGTTTTTCTGAAATCTGATTTAGAAATTCCAGCGCCAATCCCCAAACTGTTTTCACTGTACCTGTTATTTGCGATCGGATTTAAAGGCGGTGTGGAACTGGCAAAAAGTGGATTCGACCAACAAGTCGCACTGACAATTCTGGCCGCGATGTTGATGTCGGCACTTGTGCCTATTTATACTTTTTTTATACTGAGAATTAAGCTAGACTCTTATAATGCAGCGGCGATTGCAGCCACCTACGGTTCAATCAGTGCCGTAACATTTATCACCGCAACTTCCTTTCTCAAAGAACTAGGAATCGATTTTGATGGCTACATGGTAGCAGCCCTAGCACTGATGGAATCCCCAGCAATTATAGTCGGACTAATTCTCGTCAGTGTATTCGGCGGGGAAGAAGGAAAACGCGAAGTAGTTTGGCCAGAAGTGCTGCAAGAAGCCTTCCTCAACAGTTCTGTATTTCTGCTGATTGGTAGCCTCATTATGGGTATCCTAACAGGAGAGCACGGTTGGGAAGTTATGAGCCCGTTTACCCAAGATTTGTTTTACGGCGTTCTGACTTTTTTCTTGTTAGATATGGGACTGGTAGCAGCCAGCAGAATTAAAGATTTGCAAGAAGCAGGAGTTTTTCTGATCGGTTTTGCAATCCTAATTCCCATAGTTAACGCAGTAATTGGTTTGCTAATTGCTCAATTAATCGGAATGCCAAAGGGAGATGCTTTGCTGTTTTCCGTATTGTGTGCGAGTGCTTCATACATAGCAGTACCCGCAGCCATGCGCCTAACGGTTCCCGAAGCTAATCCAAGTCTTTACATTTCAACGGCCTTAGCAGTGACGTTTCCGTTTAACATCATTGTAGGTATTCCCATGTATTTATACGCAATCAATATGTTTTGGAGGTGAGATGATGGATTCAGTGAAAAGGATAGAAATAATAGCTCATTCAGTTGAGTTGGGCAAGATTTTAGATGGTTTAGACAAAGCTGGTGTCCAGGGTTATTCGGTGATTCGTGATGTCGCTGGAAAAAGTACCAGGGATCACGTTTCCCGTGATTCATCTATGACGATGCTGGATAATATTTATGTGCTGGCTTTTTGTGAACCAGATCAAGTATCACGAGTTGCAGAAAACATTAGACCAGTTCTGAATAGGTTTGGTGGGTCGTGTTTTATTTCGGATGCGGTGGAATTGCTAATTACTAGGTGTGTTGGATAGAAAGTCAGTTGACAGTTGTCAGTTGACTGTTGTCATTCCCAATTCCCAATTCCCAGTTACCAATTACCAATTACCAATTACCAATTACCAATTACCAAATTCTTAAGAGATAGAAAAGATTAAGTTGTACCAATGAGTTGCCGTGCTAAGTTCTAACGCACAAGTTGCGATCGAGATAGCGATATTTTCAAGAGGAGTTTAAATCATGGCTACCCTAAAAGTTGGTATCAACGGATTTGGTCGCATTGGACGGCTAGTCATGCGTGCCGGCATCAAAAACCCTAATATCGAATTTGTCGGTATTAATGACTTGGTTCCCCCAGACAACCTGGCTTACCTGTTCAAATACGATTCCACCCACGGCATTTATGACGGTGAAGTTGAAGCCAAAGCAGATGGCATTATTGTTGACGGAAAATTTATCCCCTGTACGTCAATCAGAAATCCGGCGGAATTGCCTTGGAGAGAAAGGAATGCGGATTATGTTGTAGAGTCTACTGGCTTCTTTACTGATTTTGAAGGTGCATCAAAACACTTGACGGCGGGAGCAAAACGGGTAATACTTTCAGCACCGACAAAAGATCCTGAAAAAGTAGCAACATATCTGGTGGGAGTCAATCATCACAAGTTTGATCCGGCAAAAGATACTGTTGTTTCTAATGCTAGCTGTACCACAAATTGTCTAGCACCAATTGCCAAAGTTATCAATGATAATTTCGGATTGGAAGAAGGTTTAATGACTACAGTTCACGCGATGACAGCTACTCAACCGACTGTAGACGGGCCTAGTATTAAAGATTGGCGGGGTGGACGAGGTGCGGCTCAAAATATTATTCCATCTTCGACTGGTGCGGCAAAAGCGGTTACTTTGGTGTTGCCAGAATTGAAGGGAAAGTTGACGGGGATGGCTTTGCGCGTACCGACTCCCGATGTGTCTGTAGTTGATCTTACTTTCAAAACGGCGAAGGAAACTAGCTATAAAGAAATTTGTGAAGTCATGAAAAAAGCTTCGGAGGGCGAACTCAAAGGGATTCTCGGCTATACTGAGGATGCGGTGGTTTCTAATGATTTTCAGGGCGATGCGCGATCGAGCATTTTCGATGCTGGCGCAGGACTGGAACTAAATTCTAGGTTTTTCAAGGTCATTTCTTGGTATGACAACGAGTGGGGTTATTCTAGCCGCGTCATTGATTTGATGTTGTCAATGGCTAAGAAAGATGGAATTTTGAATAATTGATTTTTGGTGGGGTGGGGATTTTGGATGGGTTCCCAATTCTCAATTCCCAATTCCCAATTCCCCATTCCCAATTCCCAATTCCCCATTCCTTCTTCTATATGTCTGAATTGCCACCTCTGAACAACGAAACTATTTGGGCTATCCTCAATGAAGAGATGGACGATGCTGCTGTCAATCGGTTAGTTTGGCAATATCTCGGTTATCGTTGTGATGCAGAGACTGGGCTATGGGACAGCACAAATGTTGCTGACGAGTGGCGCAAAGAGTATCCACAACCGCCGGATTTTATCGATTCTAGACCTGCAACGGTGAAATTGACTCGATCGATCATTCCAGAAAATAAGCAGTTACTGAAGGAAAAATTGGGCTTTCAGGGCTATAAAATTGGGGAATTCGGGCCGAGACAGACTCGCAGGGCGACGATGGCTAATTGGCTGATGGGTTTTATGTCTAAAATTGACTGACATCTGGCTGGTCTATAAACTATTGTAGAGTCGGAACAAAACAACTGTGAGCAAAAATTTATGAAAATAACTCCCATATCTCGCTTAACCAGTATTTCTCTCGCTGCACTCATGCTAGCAGGCGTTGGTGTAAGCGCGATCGCGACACCAGCCACCACCCAACCAACAGCCCTCCAAACAGCGCAAGCTACTGCCAAAAAGCGTCTTGTCGTCATGGACTTCGACTATGGCACTACCAACAGTTGGTATAGTTCCTACAGAGGAGTCGGCGCGGCCAGAGGCATTAGCGAATTGCTAATCAACGAACTGGTAAACAATGGGACTTATACTGTAGTCGATCGCAGTAAAATCGAACAAGCCCTCAAACAGCAAAATCACAGTGGCGCGATAGATGCCGGCACCGCGGCAGAAGTTGGCAAAAAATTAGGAGTTGACGCCGTACTTATTGGCACCATTACCAAGTTTAATGTTGACAAACAATCCGGCGGCGGCAGTTTTATGGGAATCGGCAGCAGTTCAAGCAAAACCAAAGCCATTGTTCAAATTGATGTGCGATTAATCGGTACAGCTTCGGGAGATATTCTTGCTACCGCCAAAGCAGTAGGAGAAGCAGATCAAAGTGATTCTAGCGTCTCTGTACTGGGAATCGGTGGCAGTTCCAGCAGCAATAATGAAGATTCACTTTTGAGCGCTGCCGTCGATAAAGCTGTAGCACAAATGGTAACTAAACTTGCAGAATTATCTAAGAAATTAGGCTAGCTATCTAGGACTAGGACACGGCACTATGCTAATTAGGTTAACCTAAAGAACGCATTTCAGTAGAGATGGTTTTTTGTGGAATCTACCATGTTTCGCGATCAGTTGTTCATTCAGATGTCAACTGTTCGCCTTTGTTTGTTAAATATATCGATCGAGAATAGCAGCAGTTTCCCGGCCTGTTTTTTCCCAGCTAAATTGTTTTGCTCTGACCAAACCGAGTTTCCTTAAGTGCGATCGCACTTGAGAATCCCCTCCAACCTCGTGCATAGCAGCGGTAATCTCCTCAACGCTGTAAGGATTGACCAACAATGCGCCGTCCCCCGCCACCTCTGGCATCGAAGACAGGTTAGAGGTGATGACAGGAGTACCACAAGCCATAGCTTCGAGTACGGGGAGGCCGAACCCTTCCCAAAGACTAGGAAAAACCAGGGCGATCGCCTGATTGATGACTTTCGGCAAATCACCCACAGCAATGTAATCTAAGAATTTTACGCGATCGAGCAAACCCAATTCTGCCACCTGCGCTTTCAACAGTGGCGTATAGCGTTTATCTTCCGATCCAGCTATCCACAACTCATACTCGCAACTACTCGGTAAAGCAGCAAATGCTGCTACAACTCGCTGCAAATTTTTATGAGGATTGTGACGACCAAGATAAAGAAAATAATTGCTAGTAGGTAAATCTAGAAAGCGAAAAAAACTGGTATCATATCCAGGATAAATGGACGTAATTAAATCAGTAGGAATCTGACAAAAATCAGCGATATCTTTAGCAGTTGCCTCAGAATCGCAGATGACGTGTTCAGCCTGTCGCAGCACTTGGGGAATATAGTAGCGATGGTAAGGTGTCAGCGGATCGAAACGGCGGGGAAATCGCAGCGCAATTAAATCATGTACTGTAATTATATAGCGACAGCCAGCAAATACCGGAGCTTCGGGAATCGGTGAAAATATTAAGTTAGATTTTAACTCTTTGTAAATTTTGGGAAGCTGGGTTTGTGTCCACAGCAAGCGGTTGATGTGTCCTTTAGTTCCCTGTTCTGGAGTTAAGTTAGATGGAATTTTATAGCAGGTGTAATTGGGTATTTCGGCGGCGGTGAGTAAAGTCGGGTTAAGAGATTGAAGGTAGGGAAACAGATTTTTGGCGTAAATTGATAAACCTGTTGGTTTGGAAATTAGGAAGGAGAGATTGATTAGTAAATTGGATGGAAAATTTGGCATGGGATAATATATTCGATCTTGTCAAGGTTTAGCTGGGCGGGTTTATTTAGATGGTCAATTATTGGCAATTATGGTTGGTGAACCCGCCCCTACAAGCCTGAATTTAACAGATTTGATATTACCGCATAAATGAACCGACAACACCGTTCATATCCTCAGCCAAAGGATTTCCCAAAGCCTTAAACTTCCAGTCGCCGCCTTCTCGATAAACTTCTCCCATTAACATATTGAGTTTTCCTTCATAGGAAGAGTCATTTGACAAACGATAGCGAGCAATTTCTTTTCCAGTCGCATCTACAGCCCTCACAAAAGCATTATCTACCATGCCAAAATGCTGTTTTCTCTCTTGAGCATTATAAATATTCACACCCAAAACAATTTTGTGATACTGTTCCGGCAAAGCACTGAGTTTAACCAATATTTGTTCGTCGTCACCATCTCCAGCACCGGTGAGATTGTCGCCCGTGTGAACAACTGTTTTATCCTTTGACTCCAAATGAGAGTAATAAATCACATCTTCTTTGTAGTTCTTTAACTTGCCGTTTTCTCCCAATAAAAGAGCGTAGGAATCTAAGTCAAAATTAGCACCACTGCTTCTGCCAAAAAGACTTTTTTTTGTTTTCGCCACATCCCATCCCAAAGCCATTGTTACCCTAGATAAATCGTATTCACTTTTGCTGAGAACAATTGACTGTCCTTTTGTCAAGTTGATAGCCATATTTTTGTGATTGTGTAAAGTGTATATAGCAGTCCTTGCAGGAGTCGTAAAGTTTTTTACCCCACCCCAACCCTCCCCTTATTAAGGGGAGGGAGTAAGAAATTCACAAATGATTAATCATTTCTCTAAGCTAGCATTTTGTTTGCCTTTCAGGGCTAATTGTACGGTAATAGATTTTTGAGTCGCGCCGATTTCACCCAATTGGGATATTCTGCTGTCAGCAAATCGTATAATTCCTCATCTGCCATACTTTCTGGGTCTTCTACACTGAAGAAATCGGCGTTATCGAGGTAGCGATCGCCCATTTCGTCAAGTTGCTCTAAAAAACTAAAATCGCTCGCTGTAGCCCTAGAGAACCACCCGCCAACGCCCTTATTTTTGACATCTTTCTTCGATTTGCTGATCGCCATAAACTGCCAAAATATCGGCTCATAGGACGACCATTTTAGCTGCTGCTTGGTTCCAAACTCATCCGCAGTCGCTCCATCAGTTACAAACATCACATAGACAGGTTTATCGGCTCTAATAGGTGCGTAGCGACTGCCATCACGAGCGTCTGGAAAATAGAAATTTCTAATCTCCTGCATCACTCGACCGTAATAAGTACCTCCTTCTAAAGGATACCGCTTCAGTATATGATGGATGAAGTTGGGAAAATTGTCGATCGACATTTCGCCGGCATTATAAGAGTTGATGCCAAACAAGAATATATCCATCGCTGCGTTGTCATCAAACCGACATCCCAAAGCCAAAATCTTCTCTGCTAAACGCTGAATTTTTCCCGAACTGTACAACGAAGACATAGAGGCAGAAATATCCAGACAAAGTGCTACTTTGGCATCGTGATTTGTGAGATTTGCCTTCTTGAGGGAGATATCGGCTTTCTTGACGAGGTTGAAAATGTGTGGGGCTTTTTCCTCAAGTTTTTTGTCTAAAACTATAGCTTTCTGACTTTTGTCACTAACTTTGGGAGTTGCTAATTCAGTAATTGCTAATTCTGGAATTACTAATTCTGGAATTACTAATTCTGGAATTGTCAATTGAGTAGTTGCTAATTCTGGGATTTCTAAATCCGAATTTTTTAAGTTAGTTTCTTTTTGCTCAGTTTCCTGTTTGATTTCGACATAATATTTATTTACAAAGCTTTGTAAGCCAGCGTTGTATCCTTCTCCTACAGCTTGAAATCTCCACTTTGCATTTTTTTTGTATAACCGTCCAAACTCGACTGCTGTCTCTTGTGAAAAATTGTTTTTGAGATTGTAGGAAGCAAGTTCAGTGTCGGTTTCTGAGTTGTAAAGTCTAATAAAAGCATTCTGGATTTGGCTAAAACTTTGATTTTTTGCCTGTGCTTCGTGAATGGTGACGACAAAAATAATTTCTGTAATAGCTGGATTTATTTTACTAAAATCTAGATCAATCGTCTCGTTATCTCCTTTACCTTTAGCAGTTCCGTGATTTCCTAAGTGGTGTAGAGACTGGTCGAGCGATCGCACATTATTGTAAAAGACAAAATATTTTTCATCGGGAATTTTGCCATCTGCACCCAACATGAATACGGAAGCATCTATCTCATAGCTTTCTGTGTTTTGATTTATTTGCCAGCCGAGGACGACGGACAATTTGTGTAAATTAGCATCTTGGAAAAGATTAAATCTTTCGCCCTTACTTAATTGTATTTCCATCACGTTTATCCTCTAATTAGTAGGATTTGAAATCAAGGGAAATATTTTGGATTTTGCTGAATTTTATTGATGGATAAATCTCCGTAGGGACACGGCACTGCCGTGTCCCTACTTTATCTGGAGGACCTTTTATCCGGTATACTTGTCTACAAAGCTTTGCAAGCCTGAATTGTAGCCTTGTCCGACTGCTTGGAACCTCCACTCACCGTCTTTCTTATAAAGTTTGCCAAATTCGATCGCAGTTTCCCTAGAAAAATCCTCATCCAAATCGTATTTAAGGACTTCTGTGTTAGTCGTGGTATCGTAAATTCTGATAAAAGCATTCCGCACTTGACCGAAGTTTTGCCTTCTCGATTCTGCTTCATGGATTGTCACCACAAACACAATTTCTTGAACCGCCGCATCAACTTTAGTTAAATCGACAGTTACTGTTTCGTCATCGCCAAGTCCTTCTCCGGTTCTGCTATCTCCGAGATGTATTACAGAAGTGTCCGGCGATTGCTTATTGTTATAGAAAACCAAGCATTTTTCGCTGGGAATTTTCCCGGTAGCCCCCAACATAAATACGGAAGCATCTAAGTCAAACGCCCCGCCTGTGTCTGTAGCATTGGTATCCCATCCCAAACCAATCCCGGCATTTTTCAGTCCCGGTGCTTCTTTAGATAGATTGATTCTCTCGCCTTTGCTCAAGTTGATAGACATTTGCTCTCCTGTTTGCAACATCATTGGGATTATGCCAATTATATCAAGTGTTATAGCAAGTTGACAAATTGCTTTTGATACTCATCCTCAGTTATCAGTTCTTGGGTGCTTTCCACCCTGTCCAAAAACACGATACCATCTAAATGGTCGTGTTCGTGTTGAAAAATCCGAGCTACAAAATCTGTTAGTTCTTGTTGGTGGAGTTTGCCGTCTCTACTGGTATATTCAATTTCGATCGATCGACTTCTCGGCACCAATCCCCGTATCCCCGGAATGCTCAAACAGCCTTCCCAGTCTTTGACTGTCTCTGTTGAACTTGCTAGAATTCGAGGGTTAATCATCGCTGTAGGCTCCATCTTAGGTGCTTGGGGATAGCGCAGATTGGGACGGGAGGCGACGATGAAGATGCGATCGCCCATAGCGACTTGAGGCGCGGCAATCCCCACCCCGTTTGCCTGCTGTACTGTAGAGATCAGATTGTCGATTAACTCTTGAATGCGATCGCCTTTAATATTCTCCACAACTTGCGATCGCTCGCGCAATACAGGATTTCCCAATTGTGAGATTTGTAATATTTCTGACATATAGCAATCCTAAATTATTTGTGAATTTCTTACTCCCTCCCCTTAATAAGGGGAGGGTTGGGGTGGGGTGAAAAACTTTACGACTCCTGCAAGGACTGCTATAATTATTGGTTATTTGTATTCTGCCTTCGAGTCCGCTCAGTCAACAGTTAACAGTTAACAGTCAACTGTCAACAAAATTACCGAACTTTTTGCACCGGTAAACTCCCCGGTTTCACGCTTAAATTGAGTATTTGCCCATTACGATTAATCTCCATTTGCAAAAGCCCGCCCACCCTAGCATTTTGCACAAATTCCTGAACAGCTTCCGACTGAATAATCGGCTGATTGTTAATCTTTTGAATTACATCCCCAGCCCGCAAACCAGCCACCGCTGCGGGAGAAGCAGGAACCACACTGACAATTGCTACACCCCGATCGACTGTAACTCGAATATTACTATTATCATTGCTGTTAATTTGCTGTTTAACATCAGGAGTTAGCGTCGCCATTTCAATTCCCAAATAAGCGTGTTCGACTTTCCCCGTCGAAATCAATTCCTGAGCCACTTGTTGAGCCGTCTTAATCGGAATCGCAAACCCCAATCCTTGAGCTCCTTGAATAATCGCCGTATTCATCCCGATAACTTGTCCGGTAGAATTCAGCAACGGGCCACCAGAATTTCCGGGATTAATCGCCGCGTCTGTTTGAATAAAACCAACTCGTTTGTCGGGTACGCCTACATCACTGCTCGATCGCCCCGTAGCGCTAATAATCCCCGCTGTCACAGAATTGTCCAAACCCAAAGGATTACCGATCGCGATCGCCCATTCCCCAGACAGCAGCTTATCAGAATTGCCGATCGTCACCACAGGCAAAGCATTCGCCTCAATCTTCACCACAGCCACATCCGTCACCTTATCAGCCCCCAACACCCGCCCGGTAAAGCTGCGACCGTCCCTGAGAGTTACAGATACCGTAGTATCAGCCCCTTCTACAACGTGAGCATTAGTCAGAATCACGCCATCAGCACCGATCACAAAACCCGAACCAGTACCCCGTTCCACCCCACCCCGGCCACGACTAAAAAAATCTTCCGGCGACAGCCCTCTACTTCCCGGTTTCACCGCGCGCGAAGCATCAATCCGAACCACTGCCGGGCCGACTTTTTCCACCGCTGCTACAATAAAATTCACATTAGCTGGATTGCCCGAAAAGGAATTCGGTGGTAATCCTTTGCTAGCTTGAGGCTTAGCATTTAGAGGTAGTTGCAATTTCGGTTCCAGCGTCCTTTGTCGTTCGCCAGAATTTGCAGGTAATCGCGAAGCCGTCAGACGATCGCCCAACATGGCGGCCCCAGCTCCCGTCACCAGCAGTAATATGTAGATTGCCGGTTGCTTCCAAAATTTGCCAGTTGAACTCTTCATCAGGACTTTTTTAGGCTTTCAAGCCAAATCAAAATATTTACCTAGGTGATTCCCGATCTCTAGGAGCCACCAGCGGGCTACAGAATTTTTGGGCGATCGGCAGACTCCCTTAAACTTTAGCATTGACCTTTGTCAATTTACTCACCAGCCCACAGACAATGTTGATTGATCGATCAACCTTCAAAATCGCCAATTCGATTAAACTGAGTTCTCTAGAATACAAATTCAATCTCTTAAATGCCTAGCAACAGAGGATAGATGGTGGACATTCCCCTCGAAAGTCTGTGGAATCAGATACTTGAACGTCTCCAGCTACAACTGAGCAGACCTAGTTTTGAGACGTGGATCAAAACAGCCAGAGCCGAACAACTGGAAAATAACTGTTTGATTGTCAGCGCCCCCAATCCCTTTGCTCGCAATTGGTTGCAGAAATATTACGTCAAAATTATCGCCGATGCAGTTTACGAAATTGTCGGCTATCCCGTAGAAATTTACTTGACAATTGCTGGCGGAGATGAAACCGCCAGCAACGGGGATCAAGGACTGATTTGGCCATCTCCGATCGCCGATATCCCCGAAAGCCAATCGCTTCATCCCCCCAAACCCGCCAATCTCAACTCCAAATACGTCTTTTCCCGTTTCGTCGTCGGTTCCAACAACCGCATGGCTCACGCAGCTTCCCTAGCAGTAGCCGAGTCTCCGGGCCGAGAATTTAATCCGCTATTTTTGTGTGGTGGCGTCGGTTTGGGCAAAACTCATCTCATGCAGGCGATCGGTCATTACCGCCTAGAAATTGACCCCAATGCCAAGATTTTCTACGTTTCTACCGAGAAATTTACCAACGATTTGATTGCCGCCATTCGCAAAGATAGTATGCAAAGCTTCCGCGATCATTATCGAGCCGCCGACGTTTTATTAATAGATGATATTCAATTTATTGAAGGTAAAGAATACACTCAAGAAGAATTTTTTCACACTTTCAATACTTTGCATGAAGCCGGAAATCAAATAATTTTAGCCTCCGATCGCCCACCACAACAAATTCCCCGCCTCCAAGAGCGTTTATGTTCGCGATTTTCGATGGGATTAATTGCCGATATTCAGTTACCAGACTTGGAAACACGCATGGCAATTTTGCAGAAAAAAGCCGAGTATGAAAACATGAGGCTGCCGCGAGATGTGATTGAATATATTGCCTCTAGTTACACTTCCAATGTTCGTGAACTAGAAGGAGCTTTAATCCGAGCAGTAGCATATCTTTCAATTACTGGTTTGCCAATGACAGTGGAAAATATATCCCCGGTTTTGAATCCGCAAACTGAAACTGTAGAAGCAAAGCCCGATGTAGTAATCGTAGTAGTTGCAGAGGCTTTTGATGTTTCTGTTGAAGATTTGAAAGGCTCTTCCCGCAAGCGAGAAATTAGCTTTGCACGTCAAATCGGGATGTATTTAATCCGGCAACACACTAATTTGAGTTTGCCGAAAGTTGGTGAAGTTTTTGGCGGAAAAGACCACACAACTGTGCTTTACAGTTGCGACAAAATTGCTCAGTTGCGGAATACTGACCCGAATTTGTCCCAAACCCTGCGTCAATTGAGCGATCGAATTAATGTGCTCAGCCGCAAAAGTTAATTAGAAGTAGGGAAACGGCACTGCCGTGTCCTCGGAAATTGTAGGGAAACGGCACTGCCGTGTCCTCGGAAATTGTGGGATCAATTCCGATGCCACTGGATTTGATACTAACTGTGGAAAAACCTGTGGAGAATTGACCATGATTTTGTGGAAAATATTACTGTCTGGCTGGATAAAGTTTTTGATGAGGAAGGGTTAGGCGATCGACTTGGGCGAACTTTTCCACAAGTTTTCCACAGGCAGCAATCCATTGCAAAGCTTACTGAATAAGTATTTCAATTTGTTTTCCACAATTTTTATAGTGCGATCGAGCATTGCGGGGTTGTGGGAATTCTGTTTTTTTAGGTCAGCTTACTTCCCCACCAACTTTCTGTGATAGGATTTGTTTCTATCTCAAATCCGGTTAATTAACCTTCATCTCATGAAATTGGTTTGCACCCAAAGTGACCTCAACGCCAACCTCTCGTTGGTAAGTCGGGCCGTCCCCTCTCGCCCGACACATCCCGTACTAGCCAACGTGCTCTTAGTAGCGGATGAGGAAAATCAGCGGGTTAGCTTGACAGCTTTCGATCTAAGTTTAGGCATCCGTACCAGCTTTGCAGCAGCAGTCACAGGGGGCGGAAGTTTTACCATACCCGCTAAATTGCTCAACGACATTGTTTCCAGACTCCCAGACGGAGAGATTACCTTAGAAGACGAAGCCGGAGACACCGTAGCATATCTCACTTGCAGTTCTGGCAGCTACCAAGTCAGAGGCATGGGCCCAGAAGAATTCCCAGAATTACCAGCAATTGAAGCAGGAAAAGTCCTGAATTTGCCCCCAGAAGCCTTAATAGAAGGACTCAAAGGAACTTTATTTGCCACTAGCCCCGACGAAGCAAAACAGGTACTTGCAGGCGTGCATTTAAAGGTACTAAAAGATTGTCTAGAATTTGCAGCGACAGACGGCCACAGATTGGCAGTAGTTCAAACTACCAATGAAACAGCCGAAGGAGAAGAAACAGAAGAAGAATTTGAAGTGACAGTTCCAGCCAAAGCCTTGCGGGAAGTAGAAAGAATGCTAGTAATGCGACAGTGGACTGAACCTGTCACCCTGCATTTTGAACACGGTCAAGTCGTCTTTGAATGGGCCGACCAGCGACTGACAACCCGCACCTTGGAAGGGCAATATCCCGCCTACAGACAGTTGATTCCGCCTTCCTTTGAGAGGCAAATTACCATGGATAGGCGATCGTTCTTATCAGCAGTAGAAAGAATAGCCGTGTTTGCCGACCAAAAAAACAATATCCTCAAATGCAGCATCGATGCCGTGAATCAGGAAATCACCTTATCTGTAGATGCCAAAGATGTCGGTAGTGGAAAAGAGTCAATGCCAGCACAAATTTCAGGAGAAAGCATAGATATTGCCTTCAATGTCAAGTATTTGATTGACATTTTGAAAACTGCTCAATCCCCAGAAATTCAACTCCAATTAAATGGTGCTTTGGCCCCCGTAATTTTCCAACCTTTGGGCGGAGTGAATGCTACATTTTTAGTAATGCCAGTACAGTTAAGAGCTTAAAAGGAGAGGGGGAGATGGGAAGATGGGGAGATGGAGAGAATTTTCCTTCTTCCTTCTTCCTTCTTCCTTCTTCCTTCTTCCTTCTTCCTTCTTC
>NZ_JAKJHX010000093.1:0-1020 GCF_021648855.1 Tychonema litorale BBK16
CAGGGCCCGATCGCATGGTAGTGTTCCAAAACTACTCCCTACTCCCTTGGCTGACGGCTACGGAAAACATCCACCTCGGTGTTGAAACTGTTTACGCCGAGAAGTCCGCAGATGAACATAACAAAATTGTTCAGCAACACCTGGAATTGGTGGGACTTACCGAAGCTTGCGACAAGAGACCAGGCCAGTTGTCCGGGGGGATGAAACAGCGGGTTGCGATCGCCCGTGCCCTAGCAACTCGCCCCAAATTGTTGATTTTAGACGAACCTTTCGGAGCTCTAGACCCAATTACGCGGGAAGAGTTGCAGGAAGAATTACTCAAAATTTGGCAGGATCACAAAATTACGATCATCATGATCACCCACGATATCGATGAAGCTTTGTTTTTGTCCGATCGCATCGTGATGATGACCAACGGCCCAGCAGCTAGTATCGGCGAAGATGTACACATTCCCTTCAGCCGTCCCCGTAACCGTACCCGGATTATGGAAGATCCGAAATACTACGAACTACGAAACTTTGCTTTAGAATTCTTGTTCTCTCGCTACGCCCACACAGATGGCGACGAAGAAACTGAAACCGCCCTCCCACCCTTGCCTGCATCGGCCTTTAGGTCCGAATCTGTCCCGGTGGGATTGCCAAAAGCTGTCGCACCGGCACCATTTCAGCCTCACGCTTCCCAACCTTCAGAAGCATCGCGGATCAAAGGTGTCGTGCTAGGAGTATCTTGGTTATTCGCGATGAGTGTTTTAGCTGCTGTCAATCTGTCTTCTGTTGGTAGTCAGCAAAAGCAAAAATTAGCAGAATCTGTGCCAACCCCTGCTGCGGTAATTAGTTCTTCTCCCACTCCGGCTACACCCACTGCTGCTGTTACAACTACACCCACGGCTGCTGTAACCACTGCACCCACTGCTGCTGCAACCACTGCACCTACTGCTGCTGTTACAACTGCACCCACGGCTGCTGTAACCACTGCACCCACTGCTGCTGCGACAATCGCACCCACTGCTGCTGCGACAA
>NZ_JAKJHX010000093.1:1120-21579 GCF_021648855.1 Tychonema litorale BBK16
CCGCACCCACTTCTGCTGCGACAACCGCACCCACTTCTGCTGCGACAACCGCACCCACTTCTGCTGCGACAACCGCACCTACCGCTGCTACCTCACAGATTGCTGACAAAGCACAACTTGATGCGATCGGACAGCAATTATATGCACGAATTGACGAAAATTGGAAAACAACTCCTACCTTTACCGAAAGTTTGACTTATCGAGTCCAAGTCAAGCAAAACGGCGATATCGTGCAGTTTGAACCGACAAATAAGGTAGCTAAAGATTTCCTCAAAGAAACTCCTCTAACGGTTTTGCAAACTCCTGCCGGTGCCTCAGCAGGCGCTCAAAAAACTGCTGAATTTCAAGTAACTTTTAGCCCCAGCAATGGCGGCAAATTAGAAGTTAAGAATGCTAAATAGCTAATTGCTAAATAGTCTGACAGGGGTTGAAACCGCTGTCTCAAATGTCAAGTCGTCTAAAGACGACTAAAGATTAAATATTAGTATTTATCAGCACGGTCTTTGACCGTGCTTTTGTGTTAGAGTCCTTTTGTCGTTAACTGATCTGATATCAATTCCGGTTGCGCCGTCATGATATAGAGGATACCGCGAGTGCCTTAGTCCCTACGCGAGATTAATTGTAGGGACTAAGGCACTCGCGGTGTCCTGATTTCGGCCACTTTATTCGGTATGGTGAAAATACCAATAACGAACGCAACATTTTTGCGGGAGTTCCAAAAAATCAGACCTTTTCTAAAGCCATAAAAAAAACCAGGTTAAAAACTATTTTAAGTTATGCCAGGCAACATTATTTCAAGTTTTGAATATCAAGAGATATTGCCAAAAGAGACTATCCTTTAACCCTAATTATTGGACAATAAACTATAGCATTTCTCAGTAAGATGAGGTAAACCACGGTAATTGGGAATTGGGAATTGGGAATTGGGAATTGGGAATTGGGAATTGGTAATTGGTAATTGGTAATTGCAGGATCTGAAATGCTTGTAGCATAGTGACCAAAGTTAAATTTATGAAGATGTCTAATCAGAGAAATAAGGAAAATAATATCAGGAAAAACTCTATGCAATTACTTAAGCAGTTAAGTATAAAAACAAAACTCATAGTCATGTTGCTGGTAGTCAGCCTTTGCGCTATGCTCGCGAGCACCTATATATGCTCTAGCAGTGGGAAAGCTATTCTAACCGAAAAAGTATTCAACCAATTAACAAGCCTTCGGGCTGCCAAAACTTATCAAATCCAAGATTATTTTGAAACCCTTCATAACCATAGCGAAACCCTAAGCGAAGACCTGACAGTTGTCGGTGCCATGCGGGAGTTCAAAACAACTTATCGCCAACTTGAAGAATCAACAGTACCAGAGGATTTTGACACCAAAATTGATGCCTACTACCGGACTGAATTTCTAACCAAACTGGCCCGAACTAACGATGGTTCGCCTGTTCTCGCATCCTATACGCCAAAAACAGCCGCTGCCCGTTACTTGCAGTATCACTACATCGCTGCTAACTCCAACCCCGTTGGTAAAAAACTTCTCCTTGACAATCCAGGCGACGCCAGCGCTTACAGTCGCGTTCACGCCCGCTACCACCCGATTTTTCGCAATATAGTTGAAAAATATGGTTACTACGATATGTTTTTGATCGATCCCGAAGGAACTGTTGTCTATACGGTTTTTAAGGAAACAGACTTTACCACAAACTTCACAAACGGCCCCTACAACGAGAGTAACCTAGCATCCGCAGTCAAAGCCACACGACAGGCTAAGGGAACTGGGTATGTGAAAATAGTAGATTTTAGACCCTACAGCCCTTCCTACGGTGCACCTGCGGCTTTTATCGCTGCCCCAATCTTTAATGGTTCGGAATTCCTAGGTGTTTTGGCGTTCCAACTTCCTGTTGACAAAATTAACAATGTGATGACTGGTAACAAAAATTGGAAACAAAATGGTCTGGGCGATTCAGGAGAAACTTATCTGGTGGGGCCAGATTATCTAATGCGTTCTGCGTCTCGTTTCCAGATTGAAGATTCAGAAGGTCATGCCAAAATCCTACGCTCGATCGGCACTGATGAAAAGACTATCAAAAAAATCAAAGAGTATAATACTACAATCCTCCTACAGCAAGTGCAAACAAAAGCAGTGAAGGAAGCTTTGTTTGGAAAACAGGACACGCAGGCGATCGACGATTATCGTAATATTCCGGTTTTGAGTTCTTATGCTCCCCTAGATATTGATGGATTGAGGTGGGTGATCTTGGCGGAGATAGATATTTCGGAAGCCTATGCCTCAATTCACTCGTTTGAAAAAACAGTTTTGATTGGGGCTACTTTAATCATCGCACTAATCACGCTTGTGGCCATGTGGTTGACCGCAATCTTTGTCAAACCGATCAATACTTTAATCAAAAGCGCCCGCCTGGTGGGGGCTGGGGAATTTGATGCGGTTGTCAAATCAGGTTCGCAAGATGAATTTGGAGACTTAGCTAACTCATTTAACCAAACGATAGCCAGCCTTCGTGCCGAAACTCAACTAATCGAACAGAAAAATCGCGAAAATGAAGCATTAGTCTTAAATATATTTAGTCCCGCGATCGCTAAACGTCTCAAACAGGGCGATCGAGAAATTGCCGATCGGATTTCTAATGTCTCAGTCTTGTTTTCCGACCTCGACCGATTCACCAAACTCACTCAATCAATTTCCCCTGAAGAAGTTGTTAGCATACTTAATGAACTGGTAACAGCCTTCGATGAAATGACAGAAAAATACGGTTTGGAGAAGATTAAAACTATTGGTGACGGTTACATGGCTGTATGCGGGCTGAGTGTCCCGCGTCTCGATCATGACAAACGGATGGTGGATTTTGGTTTGGAAATGCTGTCGTTTGTTCGCCGATTTAATTATGAAAAAGGCTTGCATCTAGACCTGCGGCTCGGTATCAATTCAGGAGATGTGGTTGCAGGCATCATTGGCAAAAATAAATTGCTGTATGATGTTTGGGGTGATACTGTAAATATTGCCAATAGGTTGAAGTCGGCTTGTCCGTCAGGATCAATTTTAGTCTCCAAAGACATCTGCGATCGCCTGCACGATGTCTACGATTTTGAGCTGGTTGGTGAAATTCAAGAACCTGGAAAAGAACAGCTAGTGGCTTGGCAACTCAAAAATTCTCAGCCGATAAAAAGTGTTGGAGAGGAAGAAGTTTATGGGTAATTTAAACTTTGCAAATGACTGGCAGACATGGGCGGTAATTGTCGGATTAGGGTTCCCACTCCTGGTCATTTTACTAGGAGAGGTGATTTATCATCTACAAAGGCGTGGTAAACCGTTGGCGGCTACCCTGGTAGTTGTAAAAAACCTCGTTCTGCCCGTCTTAATGCTGATGCTTTTAATCAGGAATGTGGTGAAGCTTGACGTTAACGGGAATTTTCCGAAGCTCGTCGCAACGCTGTTCTGGATATCTGCGATCTACGCCTCTCTCTCGCTGTTTAATGTGATTTTGTTTGAAGAAGCGGAGGCGAATACATGGCGGGGACGGATGCCCAAACTGCTGGTCGATCTTTCTAGGTTGTTTTTGGTGCTTGTGGGAAGCGCGATCGTGCTGGCGGCAGTGTGGGGTGCAGATTTGGCCGGTCTTGCTACCGGATTGGGCGTTAGCTCGATCGTGATCGGTTTGGCGCTTCAGGACACATTGGGTAGCGTCATGTCTGGGATTGCGCTGCTTCTAGAACGCCCCTTCAGTGTGGGTGATTGGTTGCGAATTGGAGATATTGAAGGTCAGGTAATTGATATTAATTGGCGCTCTGTTCGCCTGCTAACTCTCCAGCGCCAGGTGATTATTGTTCCTCATCAATTCATTGGAAAAGAAATAATTCATAATTACAGCCAACCAGAACGCATTTACAACCAACGCATCAATATTGGCTTTTCCTACGATACCCCCCCTAACCTCGTGAAGCAGGTACTAACAAGTACAGCTTTGGCTACACAAGGAATATTAGCCGAACCCGAACCAGAGATCAAAACTACATCCTATGATGAGACTGCAATTATCTATGAGGTGGAGTTTTTTATCGAAAACTTTGAGGATGTGGAGCAGATACTCGATCGATTTATGACGCGAGTCTGGTACGCAGCGCAGCGAAACAATCTGACGCTATATCGCTACCGATACGGGTATGCTGTGGAGGCTGCTAATCAAGCAGATAACGCTTCAAGTAAGTTAGCCCAAAGCCTGCACTCAATTCCCGGATTTATGCCTTTAACTAGAGATCCCAAAAATTTGGATGACTTAACTAAGGGAACTATTTTACAGAAGTTTGGTGCGGGAGAGAAAGTCATCCGGCAGGGCGAGCCTGGTAATGCTTTGTACATTATCATTGCAGGTGAGGCTAAGGTCACCGTCACGAACAAGTTGGGCATCGAGTTGGAGGTAATGACTATCTTGAGCGGTGAGTTTTTTGGCGAGATGGCACTGTTTACTGGGGAACCGAGTCCGGTATCAATTGCCGCCGTTGACGATTTGCAAGTTCTTGTCATCTATTCAGATGCTGTAAATACGATGATTGAACGTCAACCAAGCTTGGGGCGTGAGATCGGTCAAATTATCGAAGCGCGAAGCAAAGCGGTAAGTATGGCTATTCAGGCAGATGTTTAGTTGATGCTGAGGTTGATTGGCTGTGAGGATTGTCAATTGCCAATCTGGAAATTGCCACAGCCTGCTTCTTAGGCTGATTGGAAAAAGTTTGGTAAATACGGATACACTATTTCCCTAAATACTCGGTTAGGACTATAATAACGAGTTACCAATTACGAATTAGCTTTCAAAATTAGCATCTATAAATCAGCAGATGGAAACTAAAAAAACTCTTTGCCCTTACTGCGGTGTAGGTTGTGGTCTAGAAGTTGTTCCCGACAAAAACCAAGGTTGGAAAGTTCGGGGCGATCGCCACCACCCATCAACTCAGGGCATGGTTTGCGTCAAGGGAGCAACGGTAGCAGAGTCAATTCGCACCGATCGACTGCTGCATCCGATGATCCGGGATACTCTCGACCAACCGTTCCGCCGGGCTAGCTGGGATGAAGCACTAGATGCGATCGCCCACCGTATCCAAACAATTCGCAGCACTAGCGGCCCCGATGCTATCTGCGTTTATGGTTCCGGTCAATTCGTCACTGAAGATTATTATGTTGCCCAGAAACTGGTTAAAGGTTGTCTGGGCACTAATAATTTTGATGCCAATTCTCGATTGTGTATGTCTTCAGCAGTTTCGGGATACGTGCAAAGTTTTGGTGCTGACGGCCCACCCTGCTGTTACGACGATTTAGAATTAACAGATTGTGCTTTTATTATCGGTAGCAATACCGCAGAATGCCATCCAATTATTTTTAACCGACTAGCAAAGTACCACAAAAAGAACCCAAATGTCAAGATGATTGTGGTAGATCCGAGGCGGACTCCGACTGCGGAAGCAGCGGACTTACACTTGGCAATTAAACCCGGAACAGATATAGATTTGCTTAATGGAATTGCTTATTTGCTGCTGCATCGGCGAGCAATAGATCCTAATTTTATTCAGGAATGCACGGCTAATTTTGCAGCTTTCGCTGAAGTTCTCAAAAGCTATACACCGGATATTGTAGCCTCTACTTGTGGCATTTCCGTCGGTGACTTAGAAACAGCCGCCAACTACTGGGAACAGTCGCAACGGGTTTTGTCCCTATGGTCAATGGGTATGAATCAGTCATCGGAAGGCACGGCAAAGGTGCGATCGCTGATTAATTTACACTTGATGACCGGTCAAATTGGCAAACCAGGAGCCGGCCCGTTTTCCCTCACAGGCCAACCAAACGCGATGGGAGGGCGGGAAGCGGGGGGACTTTCTCACTTATTGCCAGGATATCGATCGGTCAAAAATGCCGAACATAGAGCCGAAGTCGAGCAGTTTTGGGGAATTGCGCCGGGAACTATTTCGCCCAATCCGGGCCGCAGTGCTTGGGATATGATTACCGGTTTGGAAACAGGCGAGGTAGAGATGCTGTGGATTGCAGCCACCAATCCAGCGGTAAGTATGCCAGATTTGGAACGGACAAAAGCGGCTTTGTTGCGATCGCCCTTTACCGTCTATCAAGAAGCATACTATCCCACAGAAACCTCTGCCTACGCTCACATCCTCTTGCCGGCAACGCAATGGAGTGAAAAAACCGGAGTGATGACGAACTCTGAACGTCGCGTTACCCTTTGTGACGGTTTCGATACTCCTTCAGGAGAAGCCCGCGATGACTGGAGTATATTCGCTGAGGTGGGACGCAGGTTAGGTTTTGCCGAACATTTTGCTTTTGAGAGCGTTGCAGACGTATATAAAGAGTACGTGCAGTTGACGCGAGGTCGTCCTTGTGATGTGAGTGGCATTAGCCACGAATACTTGCGCCAGGAAGGCCCTCAACAGTGGCCTTGCCGGGAAAATGAGCCAAAACATCCAGCAACAGCAGCCAAACGGCTTTATACAGACCGACGTTTCCACACGGACGATGGATTGGCAAGATTTTCGGCTTACCACTCGCGGGGACTGGCCGAACCCCCTGACCCAGATTATCCGTTTGTGCTGACGACGGGCAGGGTTTACGGACACTGGCACACGATGACACGGACAGGCCGAACTGACAAAATCAATCAATTACACCCTAATCCGTTTTTGGAAATTCACCCCCGTGATGCTTCCAACTTAAAGATTAAAGAAGGGGATTTACTAGAAGTGCGATCGCGCCGTGGTAAAAGTCAGTTTCCCGCCAAAGTAACCAAGGCGATCGCTCCTGGCACCCTATTTGTACCCATGCACTGGGGATCTCTCTGGGCCGAAGGTGCTGAAGCAAATGCCATGACTCACTCTGAAAGTTGTCCCGATTCCAAACAGCCAGAGTTAAAAGCTTGTGCGGTGCAGTTGGTGCGGGTTGGGGCAGAAGTTGAGACACAAATTGGGGAGTTTAATTGGGCGAAATCGACCGTCGCGGTCAGTTCTTAAGCTTGGTTCGCACTTTTGACAGCTTCTCAGGCTCTTCCTACGGATTTGCATTCCCACACAAGAGCCTGGGAAAGCAACTCAAAAAAAAAAATCTGCGTTTTTTCTGCTTTCTTATATGTTTTTCCTTCTTCCTTCTTCCTTCTTCCTTCTTCCTTCTTCTTTCTCCCTTCCTTTAAGTCGATCAAGTAGGGCAAAACAATTGCAGTATACACAAACAGGTGCTATGATCTATGAATAAGGCTTATTTTCGGTAGTATAGTTCGTTCGATCGGCGTCCCTCCGGATTTAATTCTCTACACCCTCTAATTCTGGAGAATGTTCAATGTCTATTTATGTCGGCAATTTATCCTACGAAGTTACGCAGGAGCACCTCAACCAAACTTTTGGAGAATATGGCACTGTCAAGCGCGTTCAGTTACCTGCTGACCGCGAAACAGGTCGGATGCGTGGCTTCGCATTCGTAGAAATGTCTACTGAAGCAGAAGAAGCAGCAGCCATCGAAGCACTTGACGGTGCTGAATGGATGGGTCGCGACCTGAAAGTCAACAAAGCAAAACCCCGTGAAGAACGTGGTGGTTCCAATGCTGGTGGTGGTAACTGGGGCAGCAACGATCGCGGTGGCAATTCTCGTCGCTACTAAAGCATCTGAGCTAAATTTTTAGTTCTTTGCTGATGAATCGGCTGGGAGCGATTGGAGAGTCAATAATTGTTGTCTGTTGACGATAGATAGTTGCCTCTGCGATCGTACCCAATCTTCAAATCCTCAAAATATTGCTAAATGACAATAGTTTGAGGATTTTTTATGGAAAAAATCAACAAAGCAATCCCAGAACCTAGGGATTGCCAAGAGCAGCAGACAATGACAAAATCAGTAATGAAAAATGATTAAGTCACTGGTATGCTAAAAAAAATATTTAGGCAACTTTCCACCTTCAGCAGTGATGAACAATTTCTGAATTTTACCAAAAGTGTAGAAGTATTAGTATCGAAAGTGTTATCTCTGGCGATGATTTTGGTGATAATCGTCAGCGTTTGCGATTTACTAATTTTTCTAACGAAAGAATTAGTGAACGACCACCAGACTTTGTTAAAAGACACTTTATTTGTCATATTTGGTTTATTTTTAAATGTTTTAATTGCTCTAGAAATATTAGAAAATATTACAGCGTATCTAAAAAAGCACGTCATTCAAGTAGAGTTAGTTATTGTAACTTCCTTAATCGCCGTATCACGTAAAATAATTATTCTTGACTTAGAAAAAAAAACAGCAGCCGATTTGATCGGTTTGGCTGCCGCAATTTTCGCCCTTTCCATCAGTTATTTAATAGTCCGGTACAGCAATAAAGAAAATAATTAATATCTAGATTTCATCCAACAAACCAGAAGGCGGCACAATTTCAATACGACCTTTTGCAAAATCAACAACCGGAACTATCTCTTTGACAAAAGGAATCAAAACCTTCTTTGTTTGCAATGGTTTAACGCGGGGAGTTTTGTGTTTTTTGCGACGACTATCTTTGTGTTCAACTTCTACAGAGACAATTTTAGACCTTTCTGCTTCTAGAGCCGCAATTTCAGCCGGAGTTTGAACCAACTCAACTTCCAAAAGGTCATTCCCCGCCGGGATAATCTCACTGACTTTCCCCAAAAGTTCTCCCGTCAATTGGTTGAAAACCTCCATACCGAACAAATCTTGCACATAAAATTCATCTGGTTGGAGGTAAGGTCGATTGCTTTTTTCTACAAGCAGTTTGCAGCCACGTAGCGCCTCAGCAGCATTCCGGTCTTCCACCCCAGACACTTCTACAACATACAATCCTTTGCCCGGAATGTAGCGACCGCTCAAAAATTCGATCGGTTCCGGTTCAGTTTTATTCGGAAACAAAAGCCACCGCTTACCCGGTTCGACAAACCTTTCCGGGAAATCGGAATCGGGATAGACTCGCACTTCCCCGTCCAAACCTTGAGCTGCTACAATAGTACCGATTTCAATCCATTCAGACATATTTTTTTTGTTGACTGTTGACTGTTGACTGTTGACTGTTGACTGTTGAGTGTTGACTAATGAGTAACTTTTAAAACTTGAACGAATTCCCCTGCTAAAACCCAAGTTTCCGTTGGTGGCAAAACTGCTAAACCAGTCGTATTGGCGAGGTTAATTAAATTCGCTGAATTTTGGCTACCCTTGGCAGATTCAAATTCCCACACTCCTGCAACTAAATGTAGTTTACCCCAAACATAGGTTTCGCGCTGACCGTGCGATCGCAATTCAACCTTACATCGAGCCCGTACCAACTCCGGCCCCCAAGCATCCGAGCCCAATCCAGAAATCCTTCTCAAAGCAGGCACCACAAACCGCCAACAACATACTAACGCTGAAACAGGATTTCCCGGCAAACCAAAATAGAGACAATCAGAACCCAAATTCGGCATATCAGATTTTTCACTATTTCTTTTAAACGTAGCAACTGTTAAAGGCTTTCCCGGTTTAATTGCCACAGCACGAATGTGAATCTTTCCTCCCAAATTCGCCAATATTTTCTCAACATAATCATATTCTCCTACCGAAACTCCACCAGTAGAAAGCACCACATCTGCTGTTTCAACAGCCTGGGCAATTGCCTTTGTTAGTTCCTGCTGATTATCTGGAACTATCCCCAATCTGATGACTTCACATCCCATTTGCGTCAACAAAACAGTTAAAGCATACTGGTTTGAGTCTACCAGTTTACCCGGTGACAAAAGTTGGTCTGGTGATACCAATTCGTCACCAGTTGAAAAAATTGCCACGCGCACCCGCCGATAAACCGGAACTTGAATACACTGTGCGGTTGCTAACACTGCCATTTCCGAGGCATTGATGATAGTACCCGGATTTAGCAAAGGCGTTCCTGCTTGATAAAAAGCACCTTTATGCCTGACAAATGCTTGGGGTTTTTCAGGAGAAACCAGGATAAAAATGCGATCGCCCTCTCGCCCAGTTTCCTCCTGCATTACCACCGTATCAGCACCCGCAGGCATCACAGCACCCGTAAAAATCCGCGCTGCTTGCCCCGGTTGTATAGTATGTTGAGGCTGATATCCGGCTGGAATCTCTTCAACTATGTCAAGTGCGATCGGTTTTTCGGCGCTACAGTTTTCCACATCCCCAAACCGCACCGCGTACCCATCCATTGCAGAGTTATCCCAATAGGGAAAATCCAGGGAACTGGTCACTGATGCCGCCAAAATTCGCCCCGATGCTGCCAACAAGTCTACAGTTTCTAGATCCCGCTGATTGTCGAGGGGTTGCGCCAAATTTAGAATGATAGATTCTGCTTCTTGTACTGACAGCATGACTGTTTTCTTCCTCTGATAACACTCTAATTAGTTTAGCAAAATAGCAGAGATAGTGGTAATATATTTTTCTTGTGCTACTGTAAATAGGAGTAAGTTTTCTGATTGACAACTAATTATAGTTATGTGATACAATAGCAAAAACAACGAAAAATTATCAACTCAAAACCTTTTTAACACATTAATATTTACAGCATCTCCATCGTCTTTCATCTGCGTCCAAAAAATACAACGCATCCTGAGAAAATACCATGATAGCAGCCACCATCAACTTTAATGCGATCGCCAAAATAACCGACGACCAGTTTTATGTACTGTGTCGCGAAAATCCCGATGTCAAATTTGAACGCAATGCCCAAGGAGAGATAATCATTATGACACCCACAGGAGGAGAAACCGGAAGTTACAATTCAGAAATCAATGCTGATTTTGTGTTTTGGAACCGACAAACCAAACTGGGAATTTGTTTCGATTCTTCAACTTGCTTCAAATTGCCCAGCGGTGCAAATCGTTCTCCCGATGTTTCTTGGATAAAGAAAGAAAGATGGGATGCACTCACTCCCGAACAAAAACAGAAATTTCCGCCGATTGCGCCAGATTTTGTCTTAGATTTAATGTCGCCGACAGATAGTCTAAAAGACACTCAAGACAAAATGCAAGAATACATGAATAACCAAGTAAAATTAGGTTGGTTAATTAATCGCAAAACCCGCCGAGTCGAAATCTATCGCCAAGGACAAGAAGTAGAAATACTGGAATCTCCGGTAGAACTGTCAGGAGAAGATATTTTGCCCGGTTTCGTGCTAAACTTGCGATCGCTGTGGACGTAATACCTGAGATCGCAGCAGTTATTCACCGGAGTTACCCAATTGCACTATTAGTAAAGTAAGCTGCGTCAGAATCATATTTTTTTAACGACTGCTATATAACTCCGCCTGACACACCTTACAACTTAAAACAAAATCCTATGGAAACTAATACCGAAACCACTACAACTACTGGCTTAACTGCCGAGCAACACAAACAGAAAATGCAGCGCCGCCAAGAAGTGCAATCTGAGCGCATCGCTAACTCCTCGAAAGAAAAAGGTTTAGTGATTGTCAATACTGGTAACGGGAAAGGCAAAACTACGGCGGCTTTGGGAATGGTAGTGCGATCGCTCGGTCATGGATACCGCGTTGCCATAGTACAATTTATCAAGGGAGCTTGGGAGCCCGCCGAAAAAGCCGTTTTTCAGATGTGGGAAAATCAGTTAGAGTTTCATGCAATGGGAGAAGGCTTTACCTGGGATACGCAAGACCGAGACAGAGATATCGAAACTGCTCAAAAAGCGTGGGATAAAGCTCTAACTTTTATCTGCAATCCCGAATTTAGATTAGTCGTTTTAGATGAAGTTAACATAGCATTAAAACTGGGTTATTTGCAACCAGAGCAAGTCCTAGCAGGGTTAGACCAAAAACCTGAAGAAACTCACGTTATTCTAACAGGCCGAGGTGCACCTCCTACACTCATTGAACGTGCCGATTTGGTGACAGAAATGACTTTAGTCAAGCATCCATTCCGAGAACAAGGAATCAAAGCACAACCAGGTATTGAGTATTAATAAATGTTGGATCAATACTTGAATTTTTTAATCCCCCAATCCTCCAATCCAAAATCTAAAATCCAAAATCTAAAATCGACTATGAGCCTGCTGATAACATTAATGTAAATATTGACCCCTTACCCAGCTCGCTCTCCACAGTAATTTCTCCCCCCAACATCTCAGCGTATTTCTGGGCTATTGCCAAACCCAAACCAGTGCCTCCGTACTTGCGGGTAGTGGAAGCATCAGCTTGGGTAAAAGGCTGAAATAACTTCTGTACCTGTTCCGCAGTCATCCCAATCCCAGTATCGGTACACTTAAAAATTAAATATTCATAACCCCAACTATTTTCCTCGTTTTTAATTCTTTCAACGCTCAGTGTAACTGTCCCATTCTTTGTAAACTTAGCTGCATTGCTGAGTAAATTCAGCAAAATCTGAATTAATTTAGTTTGGTCAGATTTGATGGAACCAATATTAGCAATATACTCAATATTCAGGCGATTGGTATTTCGTAAAAATAAAGGCTCAACAGTTGTTTTTACTTGTTTAATTGCTGCCGACAGGTCAAAAGTTTCTAAGATAAGTTCCATGCGGCCTGCTTCAATTTTTGATAAATCGAGAATATCGTTGATTAATCCTAATAAATGATGCCCTGCATTATGAATTTTTTCCAAATCAATAACAAACTCATCTTCTCCCAAATCCAAGGCATCTTCTTGCAGAATTTCGCTGTACCCAATAATCGCATTTAGAGGAGTTCGTAGTTCGTGGCTCATGTTAGCCAAAAACTGACTTTTAGCAAGATTAGCTGCTTCCGCTGCTTCCTTCGCTTTGTACAATTCTGCGTCAGCCTGTAAGCGAACGGTTACGTCGTGGGCTAATACCAGTTTTGCATTGTGACCATCAAAAATCATTGAGTAAGAAGTAATTTCTACATCAATAATTGTGAGATTTTTCTTTTGATGTCGCCACAGACGGGTCAAGTCAACATCTGAGTCTACTTTAGATATCTTTTCTAACAATAAGGGAATATCTTCAGGGGGGCGAATGTCCGCAATCGTCATGGTGAGAAACTCGTCACGAGTGTAGCCATAGTGTTCGATAGCAGCCTGATTGACGGCTATAAATTCGAGAGTTTCTAAGTCGTAAACCCACATCGGATGAGGATTATTCTTAAATAATAGTCTGTAACGTTCCTCGGAAGCTCGCAATTCGGCTTCGGCTTGTTTGCGTTCTGTAATGTCGCGGACAACTGTGCAGATAATCTCGCGGCCACCGTAGGAAATCACGCTGGCGCTGACTTCTACATCGACGCAGGAACCGTCTCGGCGGCGGTAGAGAACTTCGCCAATTCTAAATTTTTTCTCGGCTAGCAGTAACTGGGTATTGCTGTCAATTAAGTCTTGAGAGTAAGCGACGATATCGTAAATAGTTAGTTGCGATATCGCATCGGCGCTGTAATTGAGCAAGTTTCTAAAAGCGGTATTAGCTTCCAAAAGACATTGGGTTTTAGCATCCCATAGAAAAATACACTCTGTAGCTTGCTCGACTACGGCTCGGTAGCGGGCTTTCTCATCAATTTGTTCGTTTTCAGCGATCGCGATCGCGCTTAGCATTCCGTTGATAGTATAAGCAAGGTCGGACAACTCATCTTCACCAGTCACCGGCAGTCTGAGGGACAAGTCTTGGCTGGCGCTGATCCGGTTGACCCCTTTTGCTAAATCGCTCAGCCGAGACAACACTAGATACTCCAGTAGTAGGAGAGTACAGCCGATAAAGCCGATTCCCGCTAAGCCTACAGATACCAGAAGATATAGCAGACTGGTTTGACCTTGGCGATATATTTCTCTGGGGATATCGACGCGCAACAGCAGCGCAGGTTGGTTGTAAATATCGTTGACTAAAGCGTAACCCGCGATCGCATTTTCGCTCAAAGCACGTACCAAAATCGGTTTCTTTGCGGACAATTGCTGTCGCACCTTTTGGAAATCAGCAGGTAACTTAGGCTCATTCACCCTGTGTACAATCAGCGGTAGGCGAGTGATTTGAGAAAGCTTGGTAATGCCAGTGGCGTCCAAATTGCGCCCAAACACCAATGTTCCTCGAATTGGGCCCGTATTTTTAGTAGTGACAATTGGTCGCGAACTAATCAGCATTACACCCGATGGAAGCAGCATGATACCAGCGAGGCTGCTGTCGGGATTAGGGTGCTGCAATATCCGGTCATTTAGATAAATGTGCTGTTTTAGTGCCTCTGGAACAGGTGTTAATTTTAGGGTTTCTCTGTCTAAACCTGTACCATAAACAATCTTGCCATAAGTATTGACAAATACGGCTATATTCACTCTCAAATTAGCTAGTCCTTCTGGAACCAAATTTGACCCAATGAATTCTTTGTTACGGTTTTGAATAAAAGTATAGGTATCATCCCATGCTGACCAGTCTGCAAAGCGGGAGTTGAAGTCATCTGCGGTTTGAGTGAACACATTTAGCACTCCTTGGACAACCTGAGTCGCTTCTTGTTCCTCGGCTTTGACGAGGCTACGCAAAAGGATGGTTGAGGATGTGGCGTAAAGAATGCCAGTCAATCCCGCAATGGTAATGCCAACTATGGATAATGTCTTCCGACGCAGTTTCATGTTGCCGAGTATAGTTTTTCCGTCTGAAAGTTTCAACTTAGGAGCAACTGTAGCGCAGTTATAGCAACCGCCAAGGTGGTTAAAGGATTTATTGGTAACTGAACCATTCTACCCTTCGACTACGCTCAGGGAACGATGACCTAAGCACCTTGGCGACTGCTGGCTGTAGTTGAACGACTGCTGGTTTGTCAAAGTCTGACTTGTTAAGTAGTATACAGGTTTGATATTCTGATTTTAGGCATGGCGATGGGAGTTATTTCTGCGGATAAAGGGCGTTATTTTCCCCATACTTCGCCTTGATGAGCTGTTTTGCAAATACCCAGGATGCGTCTATCGTTTTCGCTGACGGTGGGGATTGGGTAATATTGTTGCAGATTTACGGAGTAGGGAGAGGTAGTGCCGTCGTAAGTGTCTACTACGGTTAAATTTAATTGAGTTAGGTCTACATTACCGTAAAAACAGTAAAAAGCGGACTGAGGTAGGTAAAAAGCGCCGACTACCTTACCCTGTCGCACTTCAAATACAAAATACTCTTGTTTAATTTGGTCGGGTTTGGCAGATTGACCGTAGAGGTAAATACCTGTTTTTAGGTGAATGCTAGCGGAATTGGGGGCTGAAGTTGGGAGAGTCCGATCGCTCAAAACCGATTTTAACTTGAAAAGCTGCGCGACCTTTGGATTTTTCCAGGCAATCAAGAGCTCCTTCGCGGGGAATATGGCGCTGATTTTGGTGGGCGAGAGGGCAAGTGCGATCGCAAATACTTCTAAACTACATTTCAATAGGCTGCTACGCATATAAGTTGCCTGTTATTGCTAGCTAAAAAGAGTTTAGATTTTGAGGGAAATCTAAACTCTTTTTAGTTGCTAGCTAGCCAAGTATTCTCGGACTTGAGATTGCCGACGGCGCAGGTGGGCGAGGGCTTGATGTTCTAGTTGCCTAACTCGTTCCCGGCTAAGAGTAAGCCGTTCTCCGACTTTTGCTAGAGACATTTCGATGCCGTCTTCTAAGCCGAAGCGCAGAATTATGACATCTCGTTGCTGAGGAGTAAGTTCTGATATCAAAGTATCGAGGTCTTGTCGCAATAATTCTGAAGTAATGTAATTGTCTGGAGATGCGGTTTCATCTTCTAGAAGTTCTTGCAGTTCGGTATCTTGGTTGTCTCCTACCCGTAAGTCCAGGGAAACTGGATGCCTAGACATCAGTAGATATTCCCTAATTTGGGAAGGGTGAAGTTCCAAGACGGAGGCAATTTCTGCCGGTGTGGGAGAACGACCAAACTGCTGGGTAAGTTCCCGCTGTACTTTTTTGATTTTGTTGAGTTTTTCGGTGATGTGAATGGGTAATCGAATGGTGCGGGCGTGTTGGGCGATCGCACGAGTGATTGCTTGCCGAATCCACCAGTAGGCGTAGGTAGAAAATTTGTATCCCCGCATCGGGTCAAATTTTTCGACTCCTCGTTCTAAACCGAGGGTGCCTTCTTGAATTAAATCCAAGAATTCCATGTTGCGTTTCTGGTATTTTTTGGCGATCGCGACTACTAGACGCAAATTCGCTTCAATCATCTTCTTTTTGGCGCGCCGTCCTACTTGCAAAATCCGGGTCAGTTCAGCTTCGGTCAACTCCATTTCAGCCGCCCACTCTTCGGGGGTGAGATCCCGCTGCCATTCTTTAGCAAGTGCTTGTTTTGCTTCGATTAATTTCATCATTTGCTGCACTTGCTTCCCGAAAATAATCTCTTCTTCTCGTGTCAGTAGTGGCACGCGACCGATCTCGTGCAGATAGGTACGAACCGTATCCGTTGAGGAGTATTGCCGAGTGCTGGTGCGATCGGCTTTCACTGTCTTGGTTTTGGGGGTTGTGGTGGACATGGTGAGTATTGCACTCCTTGTAACAACAGATAAAAAGTTGGTGATACCCTGTCCCACTTTTGCAAGTGGGATACAGACTGCTACAGAGGGAGATGTTTCTCCTCCTGTTTATTGGTAACGATCGGTAGAAGCTTTTTGTTCGGGATTACTTTTAAGCTTGATTGTCTAGCAATCCTGGTTGATTTTCGGTAGCTCGCTAGCTTTAACGGCTAATTCAAGGCGAAGTGAATTTAAGTTTACTTTGCTCAATATTATTCCAAATTTTGAGTTTAGTAAAGGGCAAAAACCTCTGTCTTAAGGTGAACATTCTACATTTTTCCTTAAGGTTTTAAATTCCCTGCTAGTTTTGACCGTAATTCCACTTCACAATACTCATGCAAACAGACTCATGCAAATCGAGAGTTTTTTTGCTCTCTGTTCTATCATCGCTTGAATTTTTCGTGCTGCCTAGATGGTGGGATGTGAGATAACCGAACCGCGATCGCGTCGTAGTCTGGTTGAAGGAAGAAGGAAGAAGGGGTGTAGAAACCGAGTTTTTGAGCTCTCGTGCGTCCAAGACTGTTTAATTAGGGCGATCGGCTTAATGATACTTAACTTTTTTTAAACATTTATGGATGAGGGGTGAGAGGGTGAGGGGTTTTAAACCCCGTCGTTGACGGCGTTATTGTGTTTAAATTAAAATTAAGTTGTTGACTTTGGGAACGCAGGAAACAAGCGACACTCCGTCATCCCTAAATCTCTGTCTGACTACTGGTTTTCAAAAGATTAGACTCAAAGAGTTTGAGGCTAGATTGCCAGTAGGCGATCGAGTGATTATGTATTGTGTGTTACAACAGCCATTCGATCGAGTCAACTAACAAAACTATATGATTGGTAGTGAGGCAAATGCTTATGTGATAATGATGATTAATTTGTAATGCCAAAACAAGCATCAAGATGTAAAATTAAGAATGAAGCCACTCGAATGGATAGCCAGTTCCAAAAAAGACCTCAAAGCAATGCCTGATGAGGTACAAGATGATGTGGGTTATGCTCTACTACTAGCTCAACTAGGTGAAAAGCATGATGATACTAAGCCACTGAAAGGTTTTAAAGGTGCTGGGATACTGGAAATTGTCGATAATTTTGATGGAGATACTTATCGTGCTATCTACACTGTCCGGTTTGAATCCGCCGTTTACGTCCTCCACGTCTTCCAAAAAAAGTCTAAAAGCGGCATAGCGACACCTAAACAAGATATCGAATTGATTGAGAACAGGCTCAAAGTTGCTCAAGAGCATCATCAGACTAATTATGAAAACTAACCACGATTTGACTGAAGATTTAGAAAACACTGTAACTACTGGCAGTGGCAATGTTTATGCTGATTTAGGCTATGATAATCCAGAAGAAATGCTGCTCAAAGCACAATTAGTGCGGTTGTTGAGTCAAGCGATCAAAGCCAAAGGTTTAAATCAATATCAAGCTGCTGAAATGTTGGGAATCGATCAGCCCAAGGTATCGGCTTTAGTAAGAGGTCAATTTCGAGGGTATTCGTTAGAAAGGTTGTTTAGGTTCTTAAATGCTTTCGATCTCGACGTAGAAGTCAGTGTCAAATCTAAGCCGGAGAATAGAGCGCGCAGCTATATTAATGTCGGAAGTTAGAGTGCGAACATTGAAGCGTGCCCCAAAACTAATGCTTGCTGCTTCGAGTCCAGTTTAGCTAAAACCGATCGTGAATCACTTCTGTGGCTGGTTTTTCTTGATTTATTTCCCCATCATTTGAATTGGTGCATTGATGAACATGAACTGTGCCGATGGTAGATAGCAACGTTGTTAGATATTCTTTGGCAAAGCGATCGTAAATAAATTGTGTCATTGTGACCCCGATCACTGACGTAGTCAAATGGTGCATCAATTAAGTTTGACCTACAGATTTCTGTAGATTTTTAGAAGCGGTTTATAGCTGCGTCATAAAAGCTATGCACATCTGTACAAGTCTGGTAATGAAAGCTCGCGCTGAAGCGACGGGGCTTCGTGCCTCACTGAGGGTGATAGTTGACCAGCCGTTGTGCCTGTCTACGTTTTTTGAGTCATGACACCCTGCGGATGCGTAGCTAGTCCCCAGCTCTGTCGTTAGTGGTTAAACATCTTTATCGGGCTTAAAACCCCAGATCCATCTTAGCAGCTTCAGCCTCTGCAAACACCTCTGCGTCAGGCATTTCTTGCCAATCAATATCACCAATTTCCCGATAAAATTGCTCATCATAAGGACGAGTTTGTACAACCACCGGCATCGGTACAGCGTGCCCCAAAACTAATGCTTGCTGCTTCGAGTCCAGTTTCGACAAAACCGATCGCAAACTTTGCCCTCCCGAAACACCCGTAAAGATAGCATCAATGTCCTTATCGTCGTTTAACAACGCTGTAATCCGCGTTCCGACTTGCGACATGACTTCCCCATCAATGCCGGACGGACGCTGATCTACAATTAACAGAGTTACGAAGTATTTTCGCATTTCACGGGCGATCGTACCGAAAATAGTCGATCGCACGATCGCCGGATCGAGAAAACGGTGCGCTTCCTCAATGGTAATCACTAAAGGTTGTGGGCGATCGCACGGATTCTTACTCTGCAAAAACTTCTCAGCTTTTCGCACATAAGCTTGGTGAATGCGGCGAGTAATCACATTTGCTGCTAACATATAAGACAGCAAATCTGAGTGGGAACCAAACTCAATTACCACATTTTTGCCACCATCCAAACACTGCAAAACTTCACTTACATAATTTTTTGGACAGCGTTTGCGAATATATTTTAAATCATTCAATCTCTCTAACTTCCGCTGCAAAGCCATAATCGAAGACTTATTTCCCCGCTTCTCATCACAAAACATGGAAATATCTTCATTGCTCATTTCCAGCAACTTATTGATCCAACCAGCTCCCAACTCGTTTCGCAAAATAATCGCATTTTCAATACTAGCTTCGGACAGATTCAACTCCCGCTGTACCAAAGAGATATCTTCCACTTCTATTTGATCGAAACTCAAATACAACTCTTGAGCATCGCGGACTCCACGGCGTTTTGTCGATTCTGGATCGAGGGTGTAAATCTGAATTTGACTCGGAAATAACTGGCGCAAACCTTTGACAGTGCTAAATTGTTTCCCTTCCGAAACCGCTTCCCAGCCGTACTCCGAGTGCATATCAAAAATTAGATTAACCGCAGCTTGTTTGCGAATAATTCCCGACAATAGCAAGCGCGCTAGAAAAGATTTTCCGGTTCCAGATTTGCCAAAAATTCCGTTACTCCGTTCGACAAATCTATCTAAATCTAAGCATACAGGAACATCCATGTCAATCGGTTTACCGATCGCAAAATTACGCCGATACGGGTCATCTTCCCAGCCAAAAACCGCCCGAAAATCGGTTTCTTTGGCATCAAACACCTGGGAAAAGTGGCTGGGAATAGTTTTAACTGGTAATAGTTCCATGTCAGCACTGCTTTGTACTTGCAAAGATCCTAAGTTTTGGATGCCAGTTTTTTTACCGTTAGTTTTGCCTTGGTTCACATCGAAGACTACTTGAGATTTTTCTCGTTCCGCAGTCAACATTAGCATCGGTGCTAGTTGGATTGTACCGTAGGTGCTGCTACCGGCCAGCACTGCAATCAGAAAGTCGTCGTTGGGGTTGGGGGGATTGGATAAAATGCGATCGCTGGATGTTCCGAGAGACACATCGGTAAGCATACAGAAAAAGTGCGATCGGACTCCTCGGACTACTAAAAATTTCCCTACTCTCATATCTTCTACGGAAACGTCGGCGTGCAGTCGCACTTCTAATCCCTTGCTGAGGGAACCTTGAATAACAGAGCCTAAAGGTTTTTCAGTAGTCATTTTTTAGAAGGAAGAAGGAAGAAGGAAGAAGGAAGAAGTGATATCAATTATGGTGTAACCAGAATGATATAGAGGAGACGGCAGTGCCGTGTCCCTACCGACAATAATATTGTAGGGACACGGAAGTCGGAT
>NZ_JAKJHX010000094.1:0-11425 GCF_021648855.1 Tychonema litorale BBK16
CCTTCTTCCTTCTTCCTTCTTCCTTCTTCCTTCTTCCTTCTTCCTTCTTCCTTCAAATCATTGGCAACAAAATCTCAAATTCCGTACCAGTACCGGGTGTAGAATGCAAATTCAACTTACCTTTGTGCTTCTCCGTCACAATTTGATGAGTAATTGCCAATCCCAATCCCGTACCCTTCCCCGCCGGTTTGGTGGTAAAAAATGTCTCGAAAATCCGTCGCTGAATTTCTGGCGGAATACCAGGCCCATTATCAGCAATTCTAATCGCTATCCAACCATGACTTTGACTTTTTTCCGCTACTTCCGAGTTTAGTTGACCTTTTTGATTGAATAAAGATAGCTGTTTTGAATTATCCCAATCGTCTCTGACATAGTTTTGCATCAATTCTGAACTCACGCAATCTCCGTCAGCCACATCTATCAGCTCAGTCTCAATAGTAATAGCAGGCACAAAACCTTTTTTTCCTTTTAGTTCTTCCAAAGCATCGGCCGCATTGCTGATGATGTTCATGAATACCTGGCTCAACTGACCAGAGTAACACTTGACCAAAGGCAAATCGCCATAACTTTTAGCTACTTTGATGTTGTACTTTAGACGGTTTTTCATAATCAGCAGTGTGCTGTCGATACATTCATGAATGTTCGCTTCTTTCCGATGGGTTTCGTCCATGTGAGAGAAGGTGTGCAGGCTGGTAACGAGTTCGGTCAATCTCTCGGCTGAAACTTTCATACTTTTGAGAATTTCTGCCCAATCTTCTTGTAAAAAATCAAATTCTATGCGTTCTTTTAGTTCCTCAATTTCTTCGTTTTCACCGACAATTTTTTCGTAAGCCGACAACAACTCCATTAAGTCTTTGGAGTAGTTCGACAAAAAGTCGAGATTTCCGGTGATGCAGGTAACAGGATTTCTGATTTCGTGGGCGACTCCAGCTACCATTTGTCCCAAACTGGCCAGTTTTTCGGTTTGAATGAGTTGGGATTGTGTTTGCTGGCGCAGCAATTTTGTCGCTAGTTCGTGAATATTTGATTGGGCTACTAGCAGTTCGTGCGCGTCTAGCAAACAATAAGTTTGGGTTGACAATTGAACTACAATGGGTTCGTAAAGCAGTTCTCTCGATCGCACCAGCGACTTTTTGGCTGCATCCACTATTAAAGTATCGCTAGGAAAAATTAAAATTTCTGTTTGGGCAAAGCGATACAAAGCCCTGACAGGTCGTCTTAGAAATAATTCTCGCCCAAAGGGACGACTGATAAATTCCAAAAATCTCCGGCGGGAAATCATTCCGGCAAATTCACCCATATCAGTCAAAATAACTCCTGGAAGTAGCGGATAAGCCTCCAACATCTGAGCTATTTTACTTCCCACATCTGTCGCTTCTACCTGAAAATCGTAAAGCGATAATTCTTGGATTATAGAATCCAAACGGAATTCGGATCTAGAGGCCTCTGGCATGGTCGGGACTGGTATTTCTATGCAGGACGTATTCAACATAAATTGATCACCATGAAGATTGAGGTTATATTTAATTGAAAATGGTGGAATATCTCAATAAATGAGATTTTACCGATCGGACTATAAGCAATATAGAAGTAAAATAGATGCGCCCTGGCAATTATGCCTGACTTTATTCTATATTGACTTTTGGGGTATTAACGATTAGTTTCAGAAATCTGCGACCAGTTAACCTAATTTTAAAATTTTAACCTATTGTTAACACTAATGGAAACTTGCATTGATTTGGTATGGTTTGTACAATTATTTAGTTCAAGCAATAACTGGACAGCAACTAATTCTTTAACTTAATCTTAACTTGCCGCTGCGATCGGCTATGATTTGTTACAATGGTGTGCCCAAGACAGCAATTTACAAGTAGGTGATAGATGCAACCCGCCCTAACAAATCAGTTAAACAATGCTTTTACCCTGTTTCTCAGTTTGTTAGTAGAGGCAATACCTTTTTTGCTGCTGGGAGTTTTATTTTCCGGCTTGCTACTAGGGTTTATAGACGATCGCAAACTGATCGCCCGCATTCCCCGAAACCCACTGCTGGGGGCTTTAGCTGGCAGTTTGATCGGTTTTCTGTTTCCCGTGTGTGAGTGCGGAAACGTGCCCGTGGCCCGCAGGTTGCTGATGCAGGGAGTGCCGCCACCTGTGGCGATCGGCTTTTTACTCGCGGCCCCGACAATCAATCCCGTCGTGATTTGGGCGACTTGGACAGCATTTCGGGATCAGCCAGAAATCGTAGTTTTACGAGTCGTATTTTCTCTAGTGACAGCAACAATCATCGGCTGGGTATTCAGCGCCCAGAAAGACTTGCGACCTCTGCTACAACCGTCTGTAGCCCGCGCCATTCCTCTACCTAAACCGGAACTCTCCCAAAAAGAGCTACTACTAAAAGCTGAAACTCCGTCGCTGTTGCAGTCGGGGACGTTTATGCTCGGTATGCCGGGGGGTGCGGTGCCGATCGAATCTCTACTACAAAACGACTGGAAGCCCTTACAAACAGACAAAACCGCAAAATCCTCGAAACCTTCGTCCATGTTCCACCGCGTTTCCAAAGAGCGTCTGCACCTGCTTTTGGATAGCGTGGTACAGGAGTTGCGGGAATTGGGAGGTGTGTTAGTCATTGGTAGTGCGATCGCGGCAATCATTCAAGTTGGCACCCCCCGCGAACTAATTCTCAACCTCGGCCAAGGCCCCGTTTCTTCAATTCTCGCCATGCTGCTACTAGCCGCACTCGTATCGATTTGTTCTACGGTAGATGCCTTTTTTGCCCTATCTTTTGCGGCCACATTTACCAGCGGTTCGCTATTAGCATTTCTCGTGTTCGGCCCGATGTTTGACCTCAAAGGCATTGGTTTAATGCTATCAATCTTTCGGGGTAGAGCGATCATTTACTTAATGGTTCTGGCTGCTCAGTTAACCTTTTTAATGACCCTCGCCGTGAACTTATATCTAGGTTAAGGAATTTGCTGGACAAATAACCCTTCGACCCTTCGACTCCGCTCAGGTTACTGTAATAACGAATAACAAATAACGAATAACAAATAACAAATAACAAATGACTCTTAAAAAACTCAGCCCTTGGCTGGATGCACTAGCTATCTTAGGCTGGGGTATACTACTCCTCAAATATTGGATTACCGGCAAATTAAGCATTCTGATTCACCCCAATTACTTTGGCTTGACTATCGCCGGAGGAATCGCCTTAATATTTATTGGTGGCTTGAAAATTTGGGAACTCATAAAGCTCGATCGCGCCAAACAGCAATCCCGGACATCACCAGTAATAGACTCTCCGAGAATAGCAGAAGTTGAACACATTACTTTATTCCCTCCCACATTTGGTAGTACCTTAATGTTGAGCGTGGCACTAATTGGTTTACTAACAACACCACGCACATTTACCAGCCAGACAGCATTAGAACGAGGTCTTACCGAATCCCTACCCATCACCCGACTGGAACCCCAAGAATTTCGCAATACTACAAAGCCCGAAAACCGATCGCTCGTCGAGTGGGTGCGCCTGTTAAATTTCAATCCAGAGCCAGATACATATAAAGGTCAAAAAGTCAAGGTTCAAGGATTTGTAATTCACCCGCCGAACATAGCAGAACAATATCTGTGGATTGGGCGTTTTATTATTACCTGCTGTGCAGCAGATGCCTATCCAGTAGGTTTGCCAGTAAAATTACTGATCGGTCAAAGCCGAGTCGCATTTCCTCCCGACAGTTGGTTAGAAATAGAAGGAGAGGCGAGCACAGAAGAACTCCAAGGCAAACGCAAACTAACAATTCAGGCTTCTTCCCTCAAATCAATTCCCGAACCCAAAAACCCCTATGATTATTAAGATAGAGTACACCTAGCTACAAAAGTGGCAGGAAAATTCTGTAGCAGTTGCCAACGGCAGATCCAGCAACTAAACTCATAATTATAAAATAAGTCCTCAGTTTATGTCATCCGAAAAAAAATTAGCTATCAAAGGTGCAGCCTGGACGATAGTCAGCTATGGAGGCAGTCAAATTATCCGATTTGGCAGTAACCTAATCCTGACACGTCTGCTGTTACCAGAACTATTTGGTCTTCTCGGTCTCGCCTATATTTTCATCGTAGGTGTGCACCTATTCTCAGATATAGGTCTGGGGCAAAGTATCATCCAAAACAAGCGGGGCGAAGATCCAGAATTTATCAACACCGCTTGGACAATGCAAATTATTCGCAGCTTATTTATTTGGTTGTGTGTAATTTTAATCACTTGGCCTGTAGCTAATTTCTATCAAGAACCCCGTCTGCTATGGTTGATTCCAGCGATCAGTATCAACACCCTAATAGGAGGATTCAACTCCACTGCAATATTCAGCCTCAACCGCAGAATGTCAGTCAAGGAAGTAGTGATTTTTGAGTTTGGCATCCAAGTAATTTCTGTTACAGTCATGATTATCTGGGCTTGTTTAAGTCCCAGCATCTGGGCGATCGTCGCAGGCAGTTTTATTAACTCTATAGTCGAGTTAATATGGGGTCATTTTTTGATTAAGGAGCAGTCACACCGCTTCGCTTGGGATAAAACAGCAGTTAAAGAAATATTTTCTTATGGGAAATGGATATTTTTGTCTACACTTTTATCTTTTCTGTGTTCTCAAGCCGATCGCCTAGTTCTAGCAAAAATATTTGATCTCACAATGTTGGGAATTTATGGCATAGCTTTCACCCTTGGTGATATGCCACGTCAAGTCATCACCGCCATCGCTGGCAAGGTCATTTTCCCCTCTATTTCCATGCTGGCAGAATTGCCTCGCCAGGAATTGCGCGCCAAGATTATTAAGAATCGGAGACTGATTCTTATACCCTTAGCAATAGGTTTAGCAATTTTTGTCACTGTTGGAGATCAGTTAATTTTAACTCTGTACAGAAAAGAGTATGAGCCAGCATCTTGGATGATGCCAATTTTGGCATTAGGAATTTGGCACACTACCCTCCACTGTCTGATGGGTTCTTGTCTGTTAGCTTTAGGAAAATCTCAGTATGGAGCTATGGGCAATTTTGTGACTTTCTTGAGTGTCAGTATTGGCATACCAATTGGATATCATTTCCTGGGTAATTTAGGTGCTGTAATTGCTGTAGCTGTCGGCGACATTCCTACTTATTTAGTAACTAGCTATGGTCTTTGGAAAGAAGGCATACCCTGTTTTTGGGAGGATTTTAAGTTGACAGCACTGTTTGTAGTGGTACTAGCGATTATACTTTTTTCTAGATACTACTTTGGTGGTGGTTTGCCGATCGATAAATTATCACCTATCGATTTATCACCTATAAATCCACTATTTCAGTAAACAAAAAGGAGCTAGTGTATATGTCATTGCCAAGCAAAAAGACCAAACTAATTAACTTTATTTTTTTACAAATTGCTTTGATGCAACAAATATTCCTAGTTGCGACTAGGCAGATAAAAATGATGTTGTACCATCAAAGAGGTGTTGTCATAAATTTGTTTAAAGATGACGAGCAACCAAAAAATAAACGCCCAAAAATCTTGGTGGCTATTGCACATATTACATCGGTTGAAGAATCTAACAACCAAGAAAAAGCCACAGCAAAAATAGAGAGACTCAGGCACACAATTGATGGACTGTTGACGAGCTTTGCTCATTGCGACCTCAGTATTGTCGTTCATACTCTACCCAACCGTCACATTACAGCGTATTTGCCTGAATATCAAATTAATTGCATTCAGGTACAAGAAGGGCCTGAATGCGATCCGATGTTTGTGGAATTTAGACTTCAGGAAGAATTTGTCAACAAAGTAGATGAATTTGAATGGTTTTTATTCATAGAAGATGATATTATCTTGTATGATGCTTTTACTATAGAAAAATTAGAAAAATTCAATCAACAAAGCGGATTTGAGAATGCAATCCTTTACCCAAATCGTTATGAAATGTATGAAGGAACAAAAAGATATATTGATTTGACAGTCGAGAAAGACTTCGTATGGAATAAACTATCTAGTATAGAGATAGAAGAAGTAAAATTTGCTGAATTTAGTAATCCTCATGCAGCCTTTTACTGCTTGTCGAGAAAGCAAATGAAACAATGGATAAAATCAGGCCGGACTTGGAAAAATCAAGTTATAAATGTAGGTCCTTTAGAAAGTGCTGCAACTTTTTGTTTGTTGGAATGTTTCTCAATATATAAGCCTCACCCGTCAAATTTAAATTATTTTGAAGTGAGACACTACGACAGCAAATATTCTCAGCTATACCCAGAACCAGAATCGTCATATACATTATCAGCGGTTGATAGTTCTGCCAAAAAAGATTCATTTTAAAGTGAATACTTGAAATTTGACCGTGATTTTTGGGCAGGAATTAGGAGAGATAAATTTGTGAGTATTTTTAAGCAAAAAATTAATCTTTCACCCTTGACTGGAGAACAATTAAAACAGCCGATCGACCGCATAGCAATCAGCCTGATGCTAGTGCTGAGTCTGTTAATTGGACTGTTGCTGCTTTCGGGCGATCGCACCGCACCGCGAGTACGAGAATTTACCTGGCAAAACCAACAAATCGGCGCGGAAGATACGGGATTTATCCTCACATTCTTTCGCCCGATGAATCACTCAACCGTCGAAGCAAACTTAAAAATAGAACCTGATCTACCCGGCAAATTTAGTTGGGCCGGACGGCGCATGGCTTACACACTCGAAAATCCAGCACCCTATGGCGTTACCTACACGCTAAAACTTGAAGGTGCCACAGACCAATATGGAGGAGAAAAGAACCAAAATAAAGGAACCCCAATTCAACCATTTAGTGCTTCTTTTCGCAGTCGCGATCAGGCTTTTGCTTACATTGGCATCAAAGGCGAAACAAAAAGCAGATTAATGTTAGTTAATCTATCCAGCAGCGACCCGAAACCGATCTCGCTAACTCCCAAAGATTTAGTCGTTAGTGATTTTAAACCATATCCTAATGGCGATCGCATTTTATTCTCAGCAACAGACAGATCACAAGTCCAAGCAGGCGCTACCCTAAGCCAAGAACTATTTACAGTCACCACCGGCATCAATCCCCAATCTCCGGGAGCAGAATCCCAGCCACCGCAACCAGCAGGTAGAATCGACAAACTATTAGACTCCAAAGATTATCAAAACCTCAAATTTGACCTCTCAGCCGACGGCAAAACCATAGTTATTCAGCGCGTTAACCGTCGCAATCCCGGAGATTTCAGTCCTTGGATTATTGAAGAAAAAATGCCCCCCCGACCCCTAGAAAATCAACAAGGAGGGGATTTTATGATTCGACCCGACAACAAGTCGATGGTAATATCTCAAAAACAAGGATTAGCGATCGTCCCACTGACACCCGAAGCTGATCCAGTAGAATTATTGCCAAAATATGAACAAGTATTAGGCATGGCCCGCGACAACTCCGCCGCCGCCTATGTTAAATATAATGGCGATTTTACTCGATCGCTTTTCATCTTAGATAACCAAGGCGTAGAACAAGAAATATTACGCATTCCCGGCAGCATTATCGCCGTCTATTTCGATCCCCGCAAGCACAAGGACAACCAATTGGGCCGTCTCTACTGCCTCTTAGCCGAACGCCTCAAAACAGAAAACTACAAAGAACAGCCTTTTATCGCCACCATCGATCTCAAAAAAGATGGTACTCGTTTAGTAGGAACCATCAAACCGCTGCTAATTTTGCCCAACCAATTAGATACCCAAATGAGTTTATCTCCCGATGGACTGGCATTAATTTTCGACCAATCAGTCACAGCAGCAACACCCTCAACAGCAGTCAGTCCCCGTAATGACAGCGGACAGTCCATCGCCACCAGTCGCCTTTGGCTGCTACCCTTAGTAGAAACAACCGCAGATGGTTCTCAACCAAAAGTCCAGCCCGAAGAACTACCTTTTGCTGGCTATCACCCCCGCTGGCTACCTTAAATCAATTTGATATCCGGGCGATCGACCTCTCAATCCCTGGTAAGTATATTGATTTATAGCAGGGCGAACTTTTCTCCAATGCTCTACCAGGACAGCACAAATTGTATAAAAAATAACAGCAAGCCGTTTATAAATTTTTAAGATTTCAGGAAAACAGGCGATCGCAGGGTATTGTATGGTAAAAAGTTTATATTAAACATCTGTAAGTTCCACAACAGCTTTTATCCCTTAACATTGATTTAGAAACAATATTTTTAGCAGACAATGCTGACCCGATCGGGCTTTCCGATCTGGTGCTGTTGTTATCTATGAATACAATATTTAACAGAGGTTTCATCTATGTTTGCCTTGCATGAGTTTAGCTCGGAGTTATCAGAGTTGTATATACCTGAGATTTGTACTTGGAACCTCTCTTTAGAATCAACCCTCCTCGACTTGCCCCTCTACGACTGCCAAATTGAATTAACTCAACAGGCAAAAGAAGTGGCTCACACATTTGAAAAAAAACCATTGCTTCCAGGCGTCATTTTGACGGATAAGGGAAATTTTGTCGGGATAATTTCCCGGAGGCTATTTTTTGAAAGAGTCAATCGGCGCTATGGGCTAGAAATGTTTTTCAAACGACCAATAGAGGTTTTATATCGATTCTCCAGGAAAGAAATCCTCATTCTTTCAGGCAATAAATTAATATTAGAAGCAGCCGAAGAATCGCTTTACCGACCAGCAGAATTAGTTTACGATCCAATAGTCGTGGAAGTTATTCCTGATACTTACTGGCTGTTAGATGTACAACAGTTAATGGTGGCTCAGTCCAAGATTCACCAATTAACCAATAAGTTGCTCCAAAAGCAAACTGAAGCCAAGTTGATTCAAACAGAAAAAATGGCAAGTTTGGGAAATATTATCGCAGGGGTAGCTCACGAAATTAGGAATCCACTCAACTGTATTTGGGGAAACTTAAATTTTCTGCTGTCTTATTTTGAAGATTTACTTGTACTAATGTCGGCTTACGAAGAAGAACTTCCCGAACCATCTTCCATAATTAATGCCATAAAAGAAAGAATAGAGTTTGATTTTTTACGAGAGGATTTGCCTGCCACTTTAGAAGGGATGAAATTTGGAGCAGAACAATTGCTGAAAATAGTCAATGGTCTGCACAACTTCTCACACATGGACGAAAGCAAGCCATTGAATACAGACATCCATGAATGCTTGGAAAATACGCTGTTAATTCTAAAAAACCGATTAAAACAGGGTACAGAAGTAGTGAAAAATTACGGTGAATTGCCGCTAGTTAGATGCTACTCTGGTCAGTTAAGTCAGGTGTTTTTGAATTTGCTAGTCAACGCTCTAGATGCGCTGGCAGAGTACACAGCCGAGCAAGAAACGAACGGACAATACCAGCAGAATTGGCATCCCAGAATAGAAATTACTACCAAAGTCATACAAATCGAGGACAGGAAATGGGCAGCAATTAGTATTACCGATAACGGGGCTGGCATTCCACCAGAAATTCAGGAGCAAATATTTGAGACTTTTTTTACTACCAAACCAGTAGGCAAAGGAACAGGGATGGGGTTGGCTATCTGCAATCAAATCGTCACAGAAAAGCACGGTGGTAAACTAAATTTGCGATCGCAACCAGCCCCCAACACCGAATTCGAGATCCTACTACCCATAGTTTAGACAACATGACGTACTCAAAAGAATTCCCGGCTTTTTTACAGGGTCATAAAATAATAGGCTATGTTAGTAGCACCTAATAATTTCCGCAATCGGGGTGTTCCGATAACTCAAAGCGATCGTGCCAAATACATTCAGATCTAAACTACTTTGCCCTTTACTCTCCGAGGGCAATCATCAAGACCTTTCGCTAGAGTCTACCCTCCAGGACTTGCCTCTTTATCATTTTCAGGTGAAATCTAACTGCTTGGGCGCTCCGGTTGCCGAAATGTTTGAAAAGCACCCCCTGTTACCGGGAGTAGTTTTGGTAGAAGCAGGAGAGTTTGTGGGCATGATATCGCGCAGGCTGCTGCTGGAGTACCTGCTAAAACCCCAAGGTGCTGAGCTATTTTTGCGCCTCCCATTAAAAACTCTCTACAGTTATGCTCGCGTCGAGATGTCAGTGATGAAAGGAAGTACAACCATTTTAACCGCAGCTCCGCAAGCTCTGCGTCGATCGCCCGAATTGCAATCTGAACCCATCGTCGTCCAAATCGACTCCCAATCCTATCGGCTATTAGAGTCACACACACTAAACATCGCCTACTGGCAAATTCGTGGCATAGAAACTCAAGCCCGCTACGAAAGAGCCCAAGCACAAATGATTCAAAGTGAAAAAATGGCTAGTTTGGGGCGTTTAGTCAACGGAGTAGCACACGAAATTTTAGATCCGGTAGGCTTTATTTGGGGCAATTTAACTTATGTCAGCGACTACAGCAAAAACTTGATTGAGTTGCTATCAGCTTACGACGCGCAAAATAGCACAGCCTCACCAGAAATAGTGAAACTCAAAGAAGAGATAGACTATGATTTTTTGCAAGATGATTTCTTGAAAACAGTTGGTAGCATCAAAGCCGGAGCGGAAAGGTTGAGTAAGTTAGCAACCAGTTTGCAAAACTTCTGCCACATAGATGATGTTTATCCGAAACCGGCCGATTTGCACTCGAATATTGACAGCATTTTTTTGCTGCTCAAAAGTCGATTGACTAGCGAAATTAAAGTAGTGAAAAACTACGGACACTTACCGCCAGTACCGTGCTATGCAGGAGAGCTAAACCAAGTGTTTATGAATATTTTGAGTAATTCGATAAATTCTTTGATTGACCAAGCAGTTAGTCAAGAAGTGGCGGAAGAATTCAAAGGTAAGGGATGGAAAAATTTAGAGCGTAAACCTCAAATTGAAATCGTCACTGAAGTTTGTTGTCCCCAACCAGTCATCGACCCCGAAAAACCCCATGTGCGCTGGGTTTCGATTCGGATTGCTGATAACGGGCCTGGAATGTCTGCAACGAAGTACAAAAAAATATTGGATTCATTTTCTGCCGAAAAACGTGCTTTGAAAGAAACAAGTTTGGCAGTTAGTTATCAAATTGTGACTGGAAAACATGGCGGGGCCTTCAGAATGCGATCGGAGTTGGGAATTGGGACTGAGTTTGAAATTTGGCTGCCTTTGGCTTAAAGAAGTTCGGCAACGAGCAATGTACGAGATTTAACGGATTCCAGATTTATGAAGTATAGGACGCGGCAATGCTGTGTCCCTACCTGAAAACTGCTGTAACAGTCAACAGTCAACAGTCAACCATTATCTAATTGAGTGCCGCACATTTTACAAAATCTAGCATTAAATAAATTTAACTCGATTTTCGGCACACCACAGCCGCAATAAATACTCGATCGCAAAAACAACTAAAAGCGCTGTATCGAGAGTTTGCAAATTAATTTTCACAGGTTCCGAAAGCGGGTAAGTTTCGG
>NZ_JAKJHX010000094.1:11525-19664 GCF_021648855.1 Tychonema litorale BBK16
GTATCGAGAGTTTGCAAATTAATTTTCACAGGTTCCGAAAGCGGGTAAGTTTCGGCGATGAAGCTGGCGGAAGATAGGAGAATGAGTCCGGTAATGGTTAAATTGACGGTTCTGCCAATTGGGGTTTCGATGTCTTCGAGATAAAATCCTATTTGCGATCGGGTTAACATAGATGAGATAATTAATAGCATTTCTGAGGTAAGGGAATGAGCATCGAATTAACTAAGGGTGAGAGATTTAATCTTTCTCAGGAAGTTCCTAATTTCAGTAAAATTGCGATCGCGCTAGGTTGGCAAGTCAGCCAGACAGCACAAAACTGCGACATTGACGCATCTGTTTTTATGTTAACTGCTGGGGGTCGGATTCCCGATGAAAAGTATTTTGTATTTTACAACAATCTGACATCGCCGGACGGTGCGGTGCGGCATTCAGGAGACAGTAGGAATGGACAAGTTGAGGGAGATGATGAGACGGTTTATGTGGATTTGAGTAAAATCAATTCGGCGATTCAGCAAATTGTGTTTGTTGTTACCCTTCACGAGGGACAGGAAAAGAATCAAAGTTTTAGTCAAGTGACAAATGCTTTTATCCGGCTTTACAATTCAGAGACTAGAAATGAGTTGATTCGGTATAATTTGAATCAGATATTTTCGCAAGAAACGGCTTTGGAATTTGGACGTTTGTATCGGAAGAATGGGGACTGGAGGTTTCAGGCGGTGGGACAGGGATATAATGCTGGGCTGCAAAGTTTTGTGGATAAGTATCATGTTGAGAATGCGGTTGAGAAGGGCGCGAATGTTGGTGGGAAGGTTGATGATGCTGAGGTTGTGAGGCGGTTTAGCGATCGGGTGGATCAGCAATTGCGGGAAGAATCGGTAGAACAGCCGATCGCTACTCCTGTGAATGGGGATAAAGTACAATCTGAGGAAGAGGCAAAAATAGATGATTCTGCACTAGAAAATCTGGAAGCAGCTATGAGTTCTGAGGAATTTTTGCAACGGTATAATCAGGGAGAACGAGATTTTACAGGGATTAACTTAGCAGGAGTAGACTTGAGCGGAAAAACTCTGGAATATCCTATTAGTTTAAGTCAAGCCAACCTGAGTAATGCCAACCTGAGTAATGCCAACCTAGTTAAGGTAAACTTGATAGGGGCTAACCTGCAAGGAGCAAATTTGAAATCCACAAATCTGCAACAAGCCGATTTAATTCAAGCTAACTTGAGTGGCGCTAACTTAACTAAGGCAAATTTGAATTATGCAAGACTGATTCAAGCGAATTTAAGTCAAGCAAAATTGAGCGAGACACAATTGAATAGTGCGAACCTGACTACAGCCAATTTAAGTAGTGCCAACCTCACTCAGGCAATCTTAAATAGCGCTAATTTGATAGGAGCAGATTTAAGTCAAGCCAAAGTAACTAAAGTTAACCTATCTTATGCTGATCTAAGGGGGGTTAAGCTTAATGGGGTAAGTTTAGTTGCAGTAAACCTTGATGGAGCTAACCTAAAAAATGTAAATTTGAAAGTGGTAAGTTTGATCGGATCTAGTCTTGCTCAAGCTAATCTCAGCGGTCAAAACTTGAGTGGCTTAAACCTGTCTGGAGTTAGCTTTTACAATGCTAACTTGAGTGGAGCAAACTTAACTTCAGCAAACCTGTGCGGAGCAAATTTGAGTTATGCAAATCTAGAAAAAGCTAACCTGAAAGATGCTAACTGGGTTGGAGCAAATATGGCAAATGCAAAACTCGCAGGCGCAATTATGCCAGATGGCACAATTCACGAATAAATTAAAGTTTGTAGTAAGGGCTCTCGTCCTCAGCAATGGAAGGAATAGGGTGTGCTTTTAAACCCGGAGATCCCCCCTAACCCCCCTTAAGAAGGGGGGGACAAGAGTATTCTCAAAGTCCCCCTTCTTAAGGGGGATTTAGGGGGATCGAGACTCGACTATAAGCGACATTTATTATGGGTTTCAGTCTTAAGTTGACACCAATGGTCAGATGTGCCTCGCCCTAGAAATAGATTATGATTAGTGTGAAATGTCAAATACATAGATTTTTGATGAATGAATCTAACACGGAAATTATAGAATCTACCCTCAGATGGATGACGGAGTTTGTCGAATTACCCCATTCTGTTTTCGGCGATTTACCAGTTTGTCCCTTCGCTAAAAAGGCACGGTTGGCAAATCAAATTTTATTTAAAGTAGAGCGGTTTTCAGCGCTGACTGAGTTCGATCGCGATTCTGCCATAATCCAATCGATTCATGAATTTTACAATTCCGATTTTGAAATAATGTTAGTTATTAATCCTGAAAAAACAGCAATCAGTGCGCCGCAAACTCAAGCATTAATAGAAAAACTCAATAATAATATTTCAGAGCTGGGTTTGCTGGCTTTTCACGTTCATCCCGATGAAGATTTTAATATTGACGGGCTTCATACTAGGAGGGCACCGTATCCGGGTTTCACTGTTCAAGTAAATTCTACGCTGAAGCCTGCTTCCGATGCTTTAGAGAAAACTGAATATTACAAAAATTGGACGGCCGAACAACTAAAATGTTTCGGGATTCCGAGAAATTGACGATCGCCCTTAATCTCTTCATCCCTGCGCCTCTCCCAGCCCTTACAATAAGTTCAGCAAAAAATCTTTACAGATCAAGAACTTATGCAGCTCAAGTCCACAACCCGCCATATTCGCATATATACCGCCATCCTCGAAGACAACGAACTCGTACCCAGTAACGATCTTTTGACACTGGACATTGACCCAGATAACGAACTCAACTGGAATGACGAGTCAGTCAAACAGGTGTATGCCAAGTTCGACCAACTGGTAGACTCCTACGAGGGTGAAGACTTGACGGAGTACAATCTCCGCCGCATTGGTTCGGAATTGGAGCATTTGGTGCGATCGTTCTTACAGAAAGGCCAAGTCAGCTATAACCTCAACAGCCGCGCTGTCAACTACAGCATGGGATTGCCTCAAGTGGATGCCAAAATTCACCTCTAAGGGCGATGGGAGATGGGGAGATGGGGAGGATCTGCTTTTATTCTTCTTCCTTCTTCCTTCCCCCCTTGGGTAGGGGGGGTTCTTCTTCCTTGTCCTCCGCATCCTCAGCATCAACTGAACAATTGGGATCGCGATCGCGCTCTAAAAACTGTTTCACGGCAATTTGGCGGTTGGCCATAAACTGGCCCCAAGCGCCCGGAAATACGCGATCGAGTGTTTCTACCAGCGCCCAAACCTCAAGATTCATTACTTTGTAGTAATGACCGTGAGAATGCTTAATCCTGGTCAGCATTTCGTCTACCTCAACTGCGGCAGGAAGTTTTGGGTCGGGAAAATTTTCTGGAAAGGCGCTGGATTCCTGTGGGGGCATGGCTAAATACTCAACAGCTTGGAGAGGCGGGTGACATAAAACTTTACTTGGGAAATTGGGGCACGATGCACTGTGTTTTAGCGTGGTAAAATACCACTTGTCAGTACAAGACATTAAAACCCCCGGACTAAGGGAAAGTTACGACCGAGGAGCTTAGTTGCAAGACTAGGATAGCAGACCGCCATTTTTGGCACAAGGATTGCGCCCGGAAACCCTAACAGCAGGAGTCCCGCAGTCTAACGGTACGACCTTGAGTGACGGGAGGAATGCGCGTGAGGCTTACCCCCTGAACAAATTATCTATAAACGCAACAGAATTTCTTCAATACGTGATACAATCTTGTCATGAAACAAGTCCTGACAGTATCTTGCAAGCTCCAAGTAACACCTGAACAGTCCATCAAAATTGATGCAACCCTTCAGGCGTTCGCTAATGCTTGTGAATACGTGAATAAAACTGTGTTGCCAACTCTGACAAATGAATTGGCGATGCAATCCTTGGTATATCAGAATGTCAGAGATATGTTTGGACTTTCGGCGCAGTTGGCAATCCATGCTATTAGACGGGTTTCTGGCAACAGAAAAACAGCTAAAAAAGATGGGAAGGCAGTCAGCAGCTTTGCTCCTACTAGCGTCACTTACGATACCCGTATTTTCTCTTTCAGGGAAAAAGATTGGACAGTAAGTCTGACTACTACTGGTGGTAGGGAACGGTTTGTATTGGCTATCGGTAACTACCAACTTGGATTACTGAAAGGTCAAAATCCCAAGACTGCTACTTTGTGCAAACGCAAAGATGGTAGTTACTATCTTAATATTCAGCTTGAATCTATGCCCGCCGAGCCGCCACCTTGCGATCGAGTTTTGGGTTGTGACTTGGGTAGGACTGATATTGCAGTTACTTCTGATGGAGATACATTTAGCGGCAAAGAGATTACCAAAGTTAGAAATCATTATGCCAAGTTGAGAGCAAATATCCAGCGAAAAGCCACGAAAGGCACACGTAGTTGTCGGCGCAGATGTCGAGAACTGTTGAAACGGTTGTCGGGCAAGGAGAAACGCTTTCAGACTTTGGTAAATCACACCATCAGTCACCGTATCGTAACCAGTGCTAAAAGCAAAAACCAAGTTGTCGTTTTGGAAGATTTGACTGGAATCAGGGAACAAACAAATCAGCAGCCACGCTCAAAAAAAGAGCGGAGACTTAGCAATAGCTGGGCATTCTTTCAGTTGCGCCAATTCCTAATCTACAAAGCTATAAAGCATAGCGTAAAGATTTTGTTTGTTGAGCCTAGATACACTAGCCAAATGTGCCACAAATGCAATCATATTCACCCTGTACAGGGTGAATTTTATAGAAACGGTAAAAAGTTTGCTTGTGGTCATTGTGGATGGAAAGGTGATGCCGACTTAAACGGCAGTAAGAATATTGCTGCTATTGGGGCTTTCGTAAATAAGCCCGAAGGTTCGAGATTGTTTTGCAATGTGCAAGATCATTTCAGGGCTATTGAAAGCACACACTGTACCTGTACTCAGGTCAGTGGTGGGTAATTTACGCGCTAAAATAGTTCGGATCAGCACTGGGCTGAAAGGCGTCTAGGAACCCTTATGCAAAACTCTGTGCCAAAACACTACTTATGGGCTTTAGGTGAAGGGATAAAAACCTGTCGGCCGGGCGATCTGATCGCTGGTCGCTATTTGCTCAAGCGCGATCGGATTCTGATCGATACTCAACCCGAACTTTTGCCGGAACTGCCCGAAGAGATTCCGAACTTTGTAACTCCTTATCTCAGACTGTTTTCCCATCAATTACACGTACCTCAAGTATACGGGCTGGTATCGTCCAAAGCGAGTAAGCTTTCAGGGGATATCTGGCTTCTAGAAAATGGGCCTATTGTGCAGGTCAGCGAATCATTAATGCCCGAATTGGCGAGCTCGTGGAAGGAATCTTCGGCGATGCGCCAGCTTAACTGGTTGTGGCAAATTGCCCAACTTTGGCAGCCCTGTATCACCTATGGCGTGGCTTCAACGCTGCTGACTCGGGAATTGCTGCGGGTGGAAGGGCCTGTGGTGCGGTTTCTGGAGTTGCAGCCCGATCGCAAACCACCTAATTTGTCCGAGTTGGGCAAGTTGTGGCAGCAGTGGCTGGATGATGCTCACCCGGCGATCGTCAATTTTTTGGGTCAACTCTGCCAACAAATGATCGCCCGTCAAGTCCGCAATGGCGAACAACTGATTGGTCAATTGGATAAAGCTTTGGTAAAGTGTGGCCGATGGTACGATCGCACTGTTGAGATTGCCACGGGCACAGATGTAGGTCGATCGCGAGCCCACAACGAAGATGCCTGTTACCCCCCCAGTGGCACCGTACTCGAAGGGATTCCAGGAGCGGAAGCTTGCGCGATCGTCTGCGATGGTATCGGCGGACAAGACGGCGGAGAAGTTGCTTCGGAATTGGCAATTTCTGTGCTCCGAAAAAAGTTGCAACAAGTAGTGCTCCACAAGGATATTTACGAGCCGCTGAGTCTGATCTCCAAGCTGGAACGAGCGGCTTGTGCTGCTAATGACGAAATTGCCGATCGTAACGACAGCGAACACCGCCAAGGTCGCCAGCGGATGGGAACTACCCTGGTAATGGCTTTAGCCCACCTCCACGAACTCTATGTTGCCCATGTCGGAGACAGTCGGGCTTATTGGATTACTCGCACTGGTTGCTATCAAGTAACTCTGGATGACGATGTGGCTTGTCGCGAGGTGCGTTTGGGCTACGCGCTTTATCGGGATGCCTTGGAACAGGTGGCTGCTGGTGCCCTGATTCAAGCCTTGGGAATTACTTCTTCCACCACTCTGCACCCGACCGTGCAACGTTTTCCGGTGGATGAGGACTGCGTTTTGCTGTTATGTTCCGACGGTTTGAGCGATAAAGACCGGGTTGAAGAATGCTGGGAAACGGAAATTTTGCCGATTCTGGACGGTAGCATTGGTGTTGCTGCTGCACGCGATCGATTGATCGATATTGCCAATACTAGAAATGGCCACGATAACGTCACTATTGGTTTAATTCACTGTCAAGCACATTTGAGAGAGGAAGGCAATACTTTTACAGAATTGTCCATTGCAGCTTTAGAGCCGATCGAGACAATTGGTGACAGCGAGGATGTAGTAACGGATTTGAACGATCGCAATACTGCTGATGATGGTAATTCTGAACCAAAAACCGAGATTTTACAGCTACCAGACCAAAGCAAAAGTCCATTTTCGCTGTTCCTGAAAATAGTATTTTTATTGGGTTTGGGGGGAGTATTTGCTTATTTTTTCATCCCTCCGGTAGGTCGAGCGATCGATACTGCCGGGGACTCGATTTTCGGTAAACGCGGCGTAATAGATACTCCAAGCAGTCCAAAGACAACTGAAAAAACCCTACCTTCTCCGATTCAATCTTTAGAAACAGGCTCATTTGTAGAAATTAAAAGTTCTGCCGTTGGGGAATCTGGACAAGAGAGCGATCGCTTTTACTTGCTCAAAAAAATCGGTGAGGATGTAAAAGTAACAATCCCCGGAGGTAGCGTTTTGCAGGTAACAAAAAAACAGGTTGAATCGACAGGTAATTGGTTGGAATTGAAAGTTTGCTCGATTCCTCAAATAGTGGCATCTCCTTCTTCCAAGCCCAAGCCAAATAAAGATTTTTCAGGAGTTTTCAAACCAGAAACCAATCAATCTCCCGCTGTTCCTACTACTACTTCTTCTCCCTCGCCTTCTCCCTCAGTCAAAGCAAATCTTCCAGTAGAAACAGCTAAGTTGCAAGCGGGGGAAACCGGATGGATTCAAGAAAAAGATACTGTCCTCAAGGTAGTTTATAACCCAGTCTTAAACCCCAATCAACAGGGAAAATGTATCGATTCTGATGCCTATCCAAATGCTAATTAAACTATCGCTAGATAAGGCAGAGGGGATATAAACAGCACTACACAGATTAACGCTGACCATGAATCTGCGTTAATCTGCGGTTAAAAATCCCAACTCATCTAGAAAGTGAAAGTCGTTCTAACTACACCAATCAACAAATCAGAATTCCTGTTATTGTGGTCGGGAGCAGTCAACCAAATTAAGCCAGGAGTAATGGAAATATTGTCACTCAACTTGAACTGATAGAAACCTTCAATGTGCAACGAAGTATCCTTATCTTCCGGCAAGGTTCGATTAGTAGAACTCGTCACTCTCGGTTCCATACCAACTAGGAAGCCAGCGACATTTCCCTCTTTCAACAAATCGGGAAAAGCCAAAGTAACAGCCCAGTTCCATATTTTTTGGTCTCCCCGCTGGACAGAACCTGTAGGAGTTCCCAAGTTGGATAAAATGCGCTGGTTGGTATAACCAGCCCAACCGCCGACAGCAATGCCGCGGTTGACTCTCCACGAAGCTTGTGCGCCGTAAGAATTGCTAGAAACCGGAAGAGTGCCATTACCGAGTCCGAAAGAATCGAGACGGCCCGGAAAATTAGAAGCATTGCTGCCTGTACCGGTGACCGTGTTGTAGGAATTAAGGTAAGTTAAACCTAAAGCAATCTTGTCACTCGGTTTAAAAGTCAACTGAGCCAAACCGCCGTAGGAGCCGTTAAACAAACCATTTCCCCGTGTCGGATTCGCAGCATTTCCTGCCAAATATCCCAAACTCAGTTCAAGTTTTGGCCCAAACTGGTGTCTGACGGCGATACCTGTGCCGGCAGTCAAATAGTAAATCGGATTGCGAGTACCGAAGTT
>NZ_JAKJHX010000094.1:19764-21109 GCF_021648855.1 Tychonema litorale BBK16
AGTCGAGTTCTCAGCAAATCTTTGCCGGTGAAACTCGTGTCGAAATTGAGACGAACTCTGCTACCAAAAGCTGTTGTTTTATCTGCATCACGACCATTAGCATCTTCTCCTCTGGCGATGCCTGTCAAAGCGAATATCACTTCGCCGTTGAGTTTAGTGGTAGTCGAAAACTGATTTGCTTCTAATTCAGCCGTCCGTGCTTCCAAAGCATCTACGCGCCCGCGCAAAGTTGCTAATTCGGCGGCAAATTCTTCTTGCAATTTTTGCACAGAAGCTAAATCTTCTTTGGTTGCCAAACCTCTGGCACCGCCTTTAATCAGCTCGTTTACTTTGTCCAAACAGGCGTTTAAACCGGCCGCAAATTCGTAGCGAGTCATCGCACGGTTCCCACGGAAGGTGCCGTCGGGATAGCCAGCTATACAACCGTAGCGTTCTACTAAGGACTGCAAGGCTTGGAATGCCCAATCTGTGGGGCGGACATCAGATAGTTGTGAAACTGAGGTTACTTGAGCGGCTGCATTTTCACTGTCAGTGCCTTCAGCGCTGTACTGATTGATTTGCTCTAAAGCATTTGGCAGTGCTTGAGAGGTAGCATTGGGAGCGGCGGATTGGGAAATTTGCTCCGGTTGTGCTTGTGGTACAACTGTGCTGGTTGAGTCGGTGGCTGGTTTGGCTTCGCGGGAGTTTGCCGATAGGACTGTGCTGCTGGTTTCTACTACTGCTTGTGGCGCGGCAGGCTCTGTTGCGCCTAAATCTGCTGCTAACGTGTTTGCTGGTGCTGTCGCTGGTTCGACAACTGGTGCGCTAGCATGGTTATTCTCAATAGTTTCAATAGTCTTATTGCTGGCTAATGAGACTGGCTCGGCTCTCAATGCTTCTGTCTCAGGCTTTACTGCCTCAGTTGGAGTACCTGTCAATTGCAAATTATTAGCTTGAGTTGCCGCAATTTCCACAGATTGTTCTGCTGCTAGGGAAGCAGAAGATAAAACTAAACTTGCTGCTAATACAGCGGGACTGACTAAGAGTCCTTTCCACAAAATTCTGGACATTTTTACCTCACACCACATTGAATCGATCGCCTATCCCGAAGATTTAGGCGATCGTAAACACTATACACTATTCTGCCTAATGGTATTTGTTGTCAACAATTTCATTAGTCTCGGACTCAAATTTTTGATCGTACAACAGTTTTGTACTGTGAATTTTACTTGATCGATCGCACAACGCATCCCAGTAAAATCGATATTGACATAACTAGCGCGGACAAATAGTTCGATCGGCTACAGTCCAAGCTCAAAATTGTTACTGGTGTGGAGAGAAGAGTGAAATCTGCCGTAGAAAAAAT
>NZ_JAKJHX010000095.1:0-19029 GCF_021648855.1 Tychonema litorale BBK16
ATCAGTCTGTGAAGCGTAAAGAATCCCCGTGCGTTTACGCCGGGGAGTATTTCAAATTTCTTAATTTTTCTTAAACTAGAAGTGTAAATCTACTCTGCTATCTGAATTTATGTTACTTCCAGCCGATCGACGCACCAAGCTAGACGACACCGACGACAACTTATTCTATGCTTATCCCCGGTTTGTAACTCATGTAGACGAGGGATTCATTCAGCAATTAACCGATTTGTATCGGGAACGACTGAAACCGGATACTCGGATCTTCGATATGATGAGTAGTTGGGTTTCTCATTTGCCGGATGAAATGCAGTTTGCCCATGTCGAGGGGCACGGCATGAATCAAGAAGAGTTAGCAAAAAATTCGAGACTGAACCATTATTTTTTGCAGAATTTGAACGCAAATCCCAAATTGCCGCTACCAGATGCCCAGTTTGATGCGGTGATTAACTGCGTTTCGGTACAGTATTTGCAACATCCCGATCGCATTTTTTCCGAAATACACCGCATTTTGAAACCTGGTGGCCTAGCAATTATCAGCTTTTCCAACCGGATGTTTGCTCAAAAAGCAATAGCTGCTTGGCGAGAAGGCTCAGAGGGCGATCGGGTAGAATTGGTCAAGCGTTACTTTGACTCTGTCAAAGGAGAAAATATACCCGGATTTAGCAAGCCGGAAATAATTTCTAAGCAATCCAGCTTGCCGAGTTTTATGCAAATGCTGGGAATCGGAAGTGGCGATCCGTTTTATGCTGTAATTGCTTACCGCCAAAGTTAGACCCTTGAGTCTTGAGCTTTTGCACTCTTGCGACCAAACTAAACTGTGAAAGGGGCAGGCCAAATACCTGCTCTAAAAAAAGCAATATAACTTGACATTATCCCCATCAGTCTCCCTAAAATGCCCAAGCTACATTGGCAAATCAATAATTTCCTGTGATATCGTTAGGTCAAGGGTAAAAGCGTCAATCAGAAGAGACATAAAAAAGATTAAACTTTAGCAGAAAATTATACAGAGGTCAACATGGAAACAGAACAAGACCCTAATCTCGTAGCAGTTAGTAGCCAAAGCAGACAGGTACAGCAATTCTCCGCCGAAGAAGGAGAAGAGTCAGGCGAAAAACCTCAGAAAGCATTGAATATAGCCCCGCTAATTAGGACTTTTCAGCGACAAGCCCTAATTATTATTGCGATTGTAAGCATGGCGGGCGGTGGGATAGTCTATCAGATCAAAGGTGGCAAGAAAACCTATCAAGGTGATTTTCGGATGTTAGTGGAACCGGTGACAACTGAAGCCAGGATTGCCGATCCCTCTTCTCTCACTAATCGCGAAGGCGGAGTGCCTAGTCGAGATTTTTTCAGTCTTGATTATGCAACTCAACTGGAAATTCTCCAGAGTCCTCAGATGCTATTAGCAATTACAAAACAAGTCCAAAAGCGAGATCCAAAATTTACTGAGGAGATTCTAAAAAAAGGATTACTGGTGTTGCGCCTTGGAGAAACTGAACAAAGTAGAACTAAAATTTTGGAAGTTAGATTTTTGGGTCAAGACCCTAAACTGGTTGAGTTTGTTTTACAAGAAACTAAAAAGAAATATTTGAAGTATAGCCTTGATGAACGCAAAAGTCGCATCGGTGAAGGTGTTAATTTTATTGAAGACCAGCTTCCCGGACTCAATAAGCGCGTCAATGATTTGAAGTCAGAGTTGCAGGTGATACAACAGCAACAGAGGATTGCCGACCCTAAAGAACAAGGCACGCAATTAATCCTGCAAGCTCGCACTATGGAAAATTTAGAGTCTGACACTCAAAGGCTTTTAGAGGAACAGAAAACCCTTTATGCTAACTTGCAAAAACAATTAGATTTTACGCCAAATGAAGCTATTGCTGCATCGGCTTTAAGTGAAGAACCTCAATACAAAGAATTGCTGACTAAGGTTAAGGAAGTAGAAGGTCAAATTGCCGTAGAAACTGCTCGGTTTAAATCTGCAAACCCGATAGTGGAAGCTTTAGAAAGGAAGCGGGCTAATTTAATCGGGTTACTAAATAAGCAAACAGATCGCATTTTAGGTCAAAATTTAGTAGGTGCAGAAGCGAATTCTAAGGTTAAGAATTTTCAAAACTCGATTCGGATCGGCTTGATTAAACAGTTGGTTGATACTGCTAACCAAGTTCAAGTTTTAGAGGCTCGCAATGAAGCAATCACCAAGAGTAAGAATAATTTGAATCGACAAGCAAGAGAATTTCCTACGGTAGCACGACGGTACAACGAATTGCAACAGCAGCTAGATATAGCAGCCCGCACGCGGGATCAACTTTTGACTCAGCGAGAAACGCTGCGGGTACAAGCTGCTCAAAGTCAAATACCTTGGGAAATAATTTCTGAGCCTCAAATACCAAAAGACCCTGATGGTAAGGAGATTCCTGTTGCATCTAAAAACACAAACAAATTAATTATGGGGGTGATGGGGGGGCTAGTTGCGGGTCTGGGATTGTCTATAATCATCGAAAAGTTACGGAATACCTTTTACTGCGCTGATGATGTTAAAGATGCAGTCGATCCGCCCTTGTTGGGTGCAATTCCTGTCAACAAGAAGGCTCAAAAATTCTATCCTTCTATTGCGAATGCCTATGAGGTACTTGAAAGCAAAGAAAATAAGTACAAAAAAAATGCTTCGCAATTTATAGAAGCTTTTGACTCTCTTTATACTAACATCCGCTTTCTTTCTTCCCATAAACCGATCGCCTCTTTGGTCATCGGTTCGGCTACACCAGGGGAAGGCAAATCTATGATTGCTTTAAACTTAGCTCACATTGCAGCACTGGCAGGTCAACGAGTGCTGCTAGTAGACGCGAATTTGCATTCGCCAAGTCTTGATTTGCTGTTGGAATTGCCGAATTCCAAGGGGTTGAGTGACTTGCTTGAAAACAAAATTGAATTCAAGGAAGCGATCCAAAGATCGCCTGTAGAGGATAATCTGTTTGTACTAACTGCTGGCATTCCTCTAGCTGGTACTTCTAGACGGCTGGCTTCATCTCAGATGCAGTATTTAATGGCAGAATTTAATGCCATATTTGACTTAGTAATCTACGATACGCCGCCACTGGTTGATAATAAAGATGCTAATTTTTTGGCAGCACGCACAGATGGAATACTGATGGTGGTATCAATTCTCAAGGTTAAGCATTCTGTAGTCAAGAAAATTTTCGCTCAACTAGAAACTTTTGGCATTCCGTGCTTGGGAACAGTTGCAAATCATCTGGGTAAAAACAAAAAATATCAGCCATCAAAAGCACCTGTAGTGGAAGATAAAAGTGAATATTTAAATTTTTCACCTGTGCCGTCTAGTATGCCTAAGTTAGCTCCCAAAAAAGAGTAAACTCCCTCGAAGGATTCAACCGCTCCGCACTTCCTGAGTGAAGCATTACCCTGCCCTTCGACTATGCTCAAGAACCGTGAAGCATTACCCTGAGCGAAGTCGAAGGGTCGAAGCGTCGAAGGGAAAGAACCGTAAAAATTAGATGTACCTCAGCTTATGAAAGCCTATCAACAAATAACTATTTATGAATGTGGTGAACCTTTGGTTAAAATTCCTGTTGAAATATTTGCTTTTGAATTCCCACACCCTTATCAAAAATTGGGTGCTCCTTACCAGAGGAGCAAATCTGATTCTCCTTACTATCTACGCCAAGGAGTTATAGATAGTTTGATTGTGGCTCAGAAGCAGTTGCAGCAATATTATCCAGATTGGCAAATTCTAATATTTGATGCTTATAGACCAGTGGAAGTGCAGCAGTTTATGGTAGATTTCACTTTTGCTGAAATTGCCAAGGCTCAAGGTTGTGAATTGCCAGTTTCCGAAGAGAAAAGACAATTAATTATAGAGCAAGTATATCAGTTCTGGGCGGTACCGAGTCTCGATCGCACTACACCGCCTCCTCACAGCACAGGTGGGGCATTAGATGTGACTTTAGCCGATCGCCAAAACGGAAAAATTGATATGGGTTCTCCGATAGATGAAATCTCAGAACGTTCTTATCCCGATTATTTTGCCAACAGTAATGAACCAGCAGAACAAGAATTTCAGTGTCGCAGGCAAATATTAAAAGATGCGATGGTTGGTGCTGGTTTTCGACAGCATCCTAACGAGTGGTGGCATTTTTCCTTGGGCGATCAGATGTGGGCTTGGTCGATGAGTCAACACCCAGGTGACAATCAATTTGTAGCTCGATATGGCCGCTATTGAAAGAAGGAAGAAGACCCTTCGACCTTTCGACTACGCTGGCTGAACCGGGAAGAAGGAAGTCAACAGCGAACAGTCAACAGTCAACAGTCAACAGTCAACTATCAATTGTATCAGAATAGACCTAAGCTCTTGCCAGCAGAGGAATGGTGCTTTAAGATTAACGAGAGCGAACAAGTGCAGGCAAATCCAGTCAGCACCGCAAACCCTAAAGGATAACTTAGAGTTCACCAAATGAAAGCATTAATCCTCTCTGGCGGCAAAGGAACACGTTTGCGTCCCCTCACCTATACAGGTGCGAAGCAGTTGGTTCCTGTGGCAAATAAGCCCATACTGTGGTACGGAATTGAGCTAATTGTGGCGGCTGGGATTACCGATATTGGGATTGTGATTAGTCCCGAAACGGGGGAAGAGGTGAAGGCGAAAACCGGAAATGGCGATCGCTTTGGTGCACAAATTACTTATATCTTACAAGATAAGCCGGCGGGATTGGCTCATGCGGTGAAAATTGCCAAACCATTTTTGGGCGATTCTCCGTTTATCATGTATTTGGGAGACAACTTAATTGAAAGTCAATTACATCCGTTTTTAGAGACTTTCAAGAAGAATCAACTCGATGCTTTGATTATGCTGCGGGAAGTTAGCAATCCTAGTGCTTTCGGTGTCGCGACAGTTGATGAACAAGGGCGAGTATTGCAGCTAGTGGAAAAACCGAAAGTTCCCCCTTCTAATTTGGCAATGGTTGGGATTTACTTTTTTGCTCCTACGATTCACGAGGCGATCGATCAAATTCAACCATCGGCCCGTGGCGAACTGGAAATTACCGATGCTATTCAACAGTTAATCAATCAAAACAAAAAAGTTGAAGCCTCTAATTTAGAGGGTTGGTGGTTGGATACGGGAAAAAAAGATGATTTGCTGAGTGCAAACCAAATTATTCTCGATAGCCGTCTTGTAGCTTCAACAGAATTAAAAGTAGATACCAAAAGTCAAATTATCGGGCGAGTGCAAATTGGCGAAGGAAGTGAGATAATTAATTCTACAGTTCGCGGGCCAGTAATAATCGGTAAAAATTGCTACATTGAAAATTGCTTTATTGGGCCTTACAGCAGTATTGCCGATCGAGTCACGATGATTGATGCGGATATCGAACACAGTGTGATATTGGAATCTGCTAAAATAGCTGGGATTCAGCAGCGAATTGTGGACAGTGTAATCGGGCAGCGAGCTCAATTAACGAATGCTCCTATTCGTCCTAAAGCACTCAGGTTTATGATTGGTGATGACAGTCAAATCGAGTTGGTTTAAATTCTGATATTGCTTGCTAATATTGGAAGCCATAATCATGTTTTATAAGAGATAAATGTTTTTGTGGGGTGGGCATCTTGCCCGCCCTTGAACAGGCAAGATGCCTGTTCCACAATCAGTCACAATTATTCAAACAGGCAAGATGCATGTTCTACATGATTTAAAGGAGATGAAAGTTTGCAGTCCGAAGAAATACCAACTCAAGAAATAATCGATAAATTGCGACAAGCTTTGGAGCCGCGAATTGGTATTGCTAAGCCGCCTTTATCTGGAAGTGAGAAAAGTGCGATCGCCTTTGATGAAGAAGACGAAGATATCACGTTGCTAAAAACTGGTTTTGATATTTATAATGTCCCAATTACCTCTTATCAAAGACGACTTGGTTCCGTAGTTATCGCAGTTAGAAAAATAGTCCGAAAATTGCTCAAGCCAGTATTGGAAAGACAGGTAATTTACAATTTTGCCAATACCCGCGTTGTTCAAACATTGAGCAACCAGTTGCAAAAATTGCAGCATAATCAGCAAATCCTAGAGAAAAAGATTACATCTGAGTTTAGCAACCAGTTTCCTGAAGTGACAGCCAAAATTATGGTTCAACAAGAAGCTATAACAGCGCTGCAATGTGAAATAGAGCAAATAAAAGCTGTACAGCAGCAGCATACTGCTATGTTAGAGGAAATTACTGCTCAATTGCTCGATCGACAAAAGTGAAAAATCCAAGATGACCACACTACCAATATGCTCACTAATTATAGTCAACTATAATGGTTTTCGGCAAACGAAAGATTGCTTAAAATCTCTACAAAAACTTGCCTATCCAGAAGCACAACTAGATTTAATTTTAATTGATAACTGCTCTCAAGATGATTCGGTTCAAGGTTTGCGCGAACTCTTTCCGAAGGTTCGCATTTTTGTGAATTCCGTCAACAACTTTGCGAAAGCTCTTAACCTGGGTATCAGCCAATCTACAGGACAATATATTGCATTTCTGAATAACGATGCGACCCTTGATAGTAACTGGTTAGAAATTTTGGTTAAACGGCTAGAAACAAACCCGAAAGTAGGTGCTGCTAGTGGCAAATTGCTGTTCAAAGACGGGCGAATTAATAGTGTAGGAATTCAGCAATTACCTAATTTTTATTGGCGAGATGTCGGCTTTGGTGAGAAAGATTCTGGACAATATGATACAGAACGCACAGTAGAAGGTCTTTGTTGGGCTACGGTACTTTTTCGGAGGGAATGTCTCGCAGATGTGGGGCCGATAGATGAAGATTTTGTGATGTATTTTGAGGATGTTGAGTTTGCCAAACGCTGTCAAAAACGGGGTTGGGAAATGCTTTATATTCCGACAGCAATCGCACATCATGAATACCGGGGTTCGAGTCGGGGAAGCAAACTCACGGAGTATTTTTGCAATCGGAATCGTTTTTTGTATTTGGCAAAACATGAACCTTTGCAATTAGTTTCGGCAATTCATACTTCCGATTTTTTCACTAATAAACAGTACGATTTGTTGTTCGAGAGCATATTTATAGCGACTAAAAAATTGCTAGATTATCAGAAGCCGGAAATAGTGGAAACTGTACTGTCGCAATTGTCGGAAAAGTTGGCGGTGATTTACAGTCGGCTGAAAGTCGATCGCATTTTGTCACGGTTACAGGTGGTGCGAGGCGATCGCCAAATGTCGATCGCAATTTACGATCACGGACTACATTTCATTGGTGGCGGGCAAAAATACGTGGCTACGATGGCTTCGTTGCTGCAAAATCAATTTGATATTACTTTTATTGCTAACAAACCCGTTGCTATTTCTGACTTGGAATCTTGGTATGGTTTGAATCTTTCAGAATGTCAAATAAAAGTGATTCCGTTGCAGTTTTATGAGAAGCGGGGAATGCAGTGTATTGATTCCAGCATGATTACGGATGAATTGGAAAATCCTTTTGATGAAATTGCTAGAGAAAGCAAGAATTATGATATTTTTGTCAATGCGAATCAACTGGAAAAAGTGACACCTTTGTCGCCGATTTCAGTATTTTTCTGCCACTTCCCGAATACTTTTCGTAACCGTCATTTTGCTGTTGATGATTACACTTTCATTATTGCTAATAGTCAATTTACTGTTAAGTGGTTGGACAAACGCTGGAACCTAAAACCTACTTTTTTACTTTATCCGCCTGTGGGAATGGAAACTGCTGAAGTCCCCAAAGAAAAGATAATTTTAGCTGTGGGACAATTTGAAGCTGGGGGAACAAAAAAGCAAATTGAATTGATTAAAGCTTTTCGCACTTTACGAGGGGATTATCCAGAAAAACTTCAAGAATGGCGGTTAGTTTTAGTAGGAAGTAGTGTGAAGAACAATCCTTATTTAAAGACTGTTCAGAATTTATTGAAGCAAGATTCAAGGGCGATCGAACTTAAGGTGAATGCTGACTTGGATGAGGTAAAATCGCTTTATGCTAAAGCTAGTATATTTTGGCACGGCTGCGGTTTAGGGGAAGTCAATCCCCAAAGGTTTGAACATTTTGGGATGGCGACGGTGGAAGCGATGCAAAACCGTTGTGTTCCGATTGTGTTTAATGGTGGTGGCCAACCTGAAATTGTCGAAAATGGGCGATCGGGCTTTTTGTTCAACACAGTTGAGGAACTTTGTCAGCATTCATATCAACTCATGGTTAATCCTAAGTTGTTAGCAGAATGTCAAGGGTTTGCTGAGCAGCGAAGTTATTACTTTAATGTATCACGTTTTGAAGAAAAAGTCAAGGAATTCTTTGAGATTATTCGCCAAGAATATGCTACAATTCGTCTGCCAAATCCGACGGATGTAGCTCAAATGGTCGATACCAATCGCGATGTTTTATAATTATGGTTTCCAACAATATCAGTTTCTCCGACATTCAGAATCATTGGGCTAGACAATTCATTGAAGGCTTAACCGAGAGAGCAATTATCAGCGGTTTTCCAAATCGCACTTTCGGCCCCAACATCAACCTAACCCGCGCCCAATTTGCCACCATCGTCAGCAAAGCATTCCCCATACCAGACAAGCGAACCTACATTCCATTTACCGATGTTCCTGCTACCCATTGGGCCGCAGCAGCCATTCAAACAGCATTTAAAAGAGGCTTTATATCTGGCTATCCTAAGAACCTATTCAGACCAGAAAATAGGATTACCAGAGTCGAGGCATTACTCGCCTTAGTCAGCGGTCTGTTCGATGCAAGTGTTGCACCACCAACCGATATTATCTTATCCAATGTCTATCAAGATAGCACAGAAATACCGAATTTTGCCAGAAATGCGATCGCCAAAGCTACACAAGCCGAAATAGTCGTTAATTATCCAAACTTAAAATTATTAAATCCCGCTGCAAATGCAACCCGTGCCGATGTTGCAGCCTGGGTTTATCAAGCTTTAGTTTATCTAAAAAGAGCGCCAAAGATTCCATCTCAATACATAGTAACCAGTGGCAACAATTCACAACAGCCACCATCAACAGTTAAAGTTAGCCATCAGCGAGAATTTCGGGCAGCTTGGGTAACAGCCGTGTGGAATATTGACTGGCCATCCAGCCCAAAACTTTCAACAGAAGAACAAAAAAATGAACTGCTAAAAATTCTTGACAGATTAGAAGCAATGAATTTTAATGCTGTTATCCTTCAAATTAGACCAGAAGGCGATGCCCTTTACGCATCAGAATTGGAACCTTGGAGTGCTTGGCTAACAGGAACCCAAGGAAAGCCACCAGAACCATATTATGACCCCTTAGAATTTGCCATTTCAGAAAGCCACAAACGCAATATTGAAGTTCACGCTTGGTTCAATCCCTACCGCGCCAAAGTTTCTACCAAAACCTCTCCCAATGTCAGCCCACATATCTCAGTAACTAATCCCGAATCAGTCTGTGCTTGGGGCGACAAACTATGGATGAATCCAGGAATTTCAACAGTTCAAGACCGAACTTACAACGTCATTTTAGATGTAGTGAAACGCTACGATATAGATGGGATTCACTTCGACGATTATTTCTATCCTTATCCGATTCAAGGCAAAGAATTTCCAGACAGCAAGACATACAATAATTATCGATCGCAAGGAGGTAAACTAAGTTTAGGAGACTGGCGTAGGGAAAATGTCAATATCTTAATTAAAAGAGTAGCAGAAGGAATTAAATCAACTAAATCCCACGTTAAATTCGGCATCAGTCCCTTCGGCATTTATCGCCCTGGACAACCACCCGAAAGTCGCGGTTTAGACACCTACGAAACACTTTATGCTGACTCCAAAAAATGGTTAGAATCAGGTTGGGTAGATTACCTAACTCCCCAACTTTATTGGCGCATAGATGAAACCGCCCAAAGTTATCCCATGCTGCTGAATTGGTGGGTCGAAAATAATCCCAAACAGAAACACATTTATGCTGGAAATAACTTAAGTTTACTCGATGGTAAAAAGTGGACGGCTGCGGAAATCAATCAACAAGTTGAAATCACGCGAAACTTAGATAAAAAATTGGCTTTAGGCAATATATTTTTCAGCATGAAATCTTTCACTGAAAACCGCCAGCAAATTTATGATGTTTTGAAATCGACTACCTACGCAAACCTTGCACTCGTTCCCACGATGCCTTGGCTAAAGGGAACTCCGCCACCTATTCCGACAGGAATCGCAATCAAAAAAGTAGGAAATAGTACGGTTTTGGAGTGGAAAAATCCCGCCAATAATAACATTGTTTCTTGGACACTTTATCAAAAGAATGGCAATAGCTGGAAACTGATTAAAATTCTGAATGGGGAGACAGTAGAAGTAGCGATACAACCGGGAACTTATGCTTTGTGTGCTGTAAGTAAAATGGCTGTGGAAAGTGTAGGAGTTTTCATCGAAATCTGAAAATAAAAAATAAAAATATGCCTGATATCAATTCCGGTTACATCGGGATGATATAAACGGAGGATACGGCAGTGCCGTTTCCCTACCCGATTAATTGCAGGGAAACGGCACTGCCGTATCCTGATTGTGGGTAATATAATTCCGATGCTACCGGATTTGATATTATGGCTAAAACTAGAATTTAGCAATCAACTCAACAGCAGAAAATTGGGACTTCAGCCAACCTGCTTGGCGCATCCGCGAGATCATTTCATCCAACAACATTTCATCCAAAGAGCCTGTGATAAATCGTGGTAGCACCACCGTATCTAAGATATTCTGCTCTAAAGAAACATAACGTCCTAGAATACTTCGGGTTTCTTGAGGATGGGTGTTAGCAAATTCTGCGGCTTTGATAATTGCTTGGCGAAAAGCTCTCACTGCTTCAGGATATTGCTCTATCCAAGGCTGCATTGCTACCATACTAGAAATCTCGGTAATCGGTTGCAGTTCGATATAGTTGTAAGAAATGCGCCGCAAATCTGGATCGTTATTACCAATGGTCACGAATGGTTCGATCTGCACTACGGCATCTATATCACCTCGCTTGAGTGCAGCAAACATTTCTGGAAATGCGATCGGCACAAATCGAATCTCACTTGGATCTGCTCCATACTTCACAATTAGAGGTGGAACCATAACTTCATCGATCGCATGATTGGTATTGACGGCAATTGTAGTATTTGCCAAATCAGCAACGGTTTGAATTGCACCATTGGCTCTTACAAAAATCCCATGTACTGGACAGGTGGCATCTTGAGCCGCACCTCCCACAATTGAGACAAATTTTGCACCGTCATCCAACCCAAAAATAGTGGAAGCTACATTAGAGAAGCCGATCTCAAGTTCACCTTCTTTCAAGGCGGTCATAATTTTCTCACCACCAATTAGGGGAATCAATTCAACTTCAATACCTTTTTCTCTAAAGTAGCCATTATCCTGGGCAATAAAAATGGCCGAACAGTTGACGATCCGAATATATCCCACCCGCACCTTAGTTTGAATTTGCATATTGAAACCTCTTGTTTTATTAGTTGATGGCGATCGCATTAACCTAATTTGCCGTGCATTACTTTGACAAAAACCGCAGTAACTCTTGATTAAATTGGTCTGGCGCTTCATGGTGAGGCATATGACCAATGCCTGAAAGCTCTACCAAAGTGCTGCGAGAAATCGCTTTTGCTGCAAAGCGAGCGAGTTCGGAAAAATTTCCCATCGTAGCAGCCACATCTGGGCTGACGTAGGCGCGCCCCAGAGCAATTCGGTCTTCCAAGCCGATCGCCAATAGTGTCGGTTGAGTCAGCGCAGACAACTCGTAGCGAATCGGTTCTCGGAAAATCATCTGCCAAGTTCGCGCCATTACCCGCGTCCAACGGCTGTATTCGGCACTTTGACTCAGACGAATCCGAGTTTCAACAAAGGGCAAATCGCGTTCGGGAACCCAGGTTTTGACAAAGTTTCTGAGGAATCGCTCGATCGCCACTGGATCGCTCAAAGACTCATCTTGCTGCAATTGTTCGATCGTTTGAGGCGGCACTTTCAAGCGGTAATCTTCCAATCCGACGGGTGTTTCCAATACCACTCGCTGAATGCGGTTTGGATAAAGCCGCGCTAACCGCACCGCCAGCATTCCGCCCATTGAGTGCCCCAAAACATCGACAGTTTGAATATTCAGCGCATCCAGAAGCTGCACAGTATTCATCGCCAACATATCGAAGCTGTAATCAACATCCGGCTTGCTAGATTTGCCAAATCCAATTTGATCGGGGACGATCGCGCGATAACCTGCGGTAGTAAGTGCTTGAATCGTCGGTTGCCAATAGTTACCCGAAAAGTTCCGCCCGTGAAGTAACAAAACCGTTCGTCCGTTGGCGTTAGTTTCAGCCCGGATATCCATGTATCCCATGCGGACGGGTTGCCCTTCGATTGTTAAATTCAAAAACTGAACCGGATGAGGATAGGGCAATCCTTCGAGGGCAATTCCGATGGGATTGTTGGCTGAAACATTGGGCGATCTGGCGATCGCCGGAGACGGTTGAATTACCCAGAAAGCCGTAGCGATCGAACCGATACAGGCCAAGCCAACCAGAAATAAGCCAGCGAAAAACAGTGATTTGATTCGTGATATTTTTTGTTTTACTGTCAGCATACTGCTTGCCTTTTGTTGCAATTTAGTATCTCAATATCCGAAAGACTGGCTAGTTGTATTCCAATACGGTTCACTGAAGACAGATCCCCCCTAACCCCCCTTGAAAAAGGGGGGGACAAGAATGCTCTCAAAGTCCCCCTTCTTAAGGGGGATTTAGGGGGATCTCCGGCCCATAAATAGTGTTAAGTGAATCGTATTGGGTTGTATTCCACATTTCTCTCATCATCAAACAGCTATTTTCTATCGTCCGGGCTGCCCTTTCGTGCCTGTCCAAACGCGGAAGATTTGATAAGGTGGCGTTCCTGCGTCGGTTGGTTTACCTGTGAAAATCGAAGCGCGATGGAGTTGGTTGATGTTGATGTAAAGCCAAGAATCTGCACCAAAGCGAACGTTATCCGCAAAAAGAAAGCGTTTGTCTTGCACGAGGCGTGTTAATTTGCCGTCTTTGCTGAGAACATCGATCGCATCTTCCGGCAAATTCGTGATGAAATGATTGCCCTCTGCATCGGTGCTGATGCCATCGGAAATCGGCTTATTTCCGACTAATTTAACTGCTTGATCCAGTTGCTGGGATGAAGCTTGCTCGCGGAGTAACTTAGCCGGGACGCTGTACCATTTAGTACCAGTCATTGCCCCATAAAATACGGTTTCGCGATCGGCAGAAAGGGTAATCGGATTCACCGCAATCCGTGCTGGATTTTGCGATCCATCGGGACGACGGAAGGAGAGTTTTTTGCCTTCCACAACCATGTCAATATTCTCAGCCTGAAGCGATTGATGTCCCTCCCAGCGCCAAGTGCGGCGATTTTTCGTGTCAACGACTAAAATGCCTGCTCGATCGCCACTGTCAGCAATATAGACAAAGCCTCGCTCTGTATCCACAGCCAGATCCTGCAAAATTTGACCATTCGGAGCCGCCGATGAGTCAAGATCCAGGCGGAAGGCGAGTTTACCGGTGTTAATGTCAAAAGCCACCAGCTTCGGCTGTGCCGCAGGCTGGTTGTTGGGCATCCAATTACCGTGATCGATGACCCAGAGGCGGTCTTGATTGTCGATCGCCACTCCGTGCGCTGTATTCAACACATCCCTACCACTACCTGGGGCAGAATTCCAAGCCACATCGGGAAAAGGTTTCCATTTATTTTCCCCAGGCATGATTTCAATTAATTGGGCAGTCCCGCGTCGCATTCCGTGGACGCTGGCAAAGATGCGTCCCGTGCGAGACACCGTAATATTACCTGGAGTAATGTTCAGATTCGCCACGAGTTCCAGTTGACCAACTTTGGGTGTAGTGGCAGAGTCGCGAGTATCTGCTATTTGAGTAGCCTGAGTTTGGGATGTGTCGGCTGGTGGCACAGGATTGGTGGTGGCGGAAGTACAGGCGGCCGCAGTCAGAGTAAGCGCGAACAAGGCGATCGGCATTAACTTTGATTTTGATGTCCATTTCATTTTGAGATGCTCCAATCTACCGAAAAACTGTGGGTGGATTCAGGTTTGAGACCAGTCGCCAAAGGCTTGTCCTAACCCGCTTATAGCCAGATTAGACCAGTCTATTCCAAATGTCAATAACCAAAATTGGATGAATCTGTAATTGTTTGTCGATCGAGCATTCAGCGCTGCGCCCATCATGCGGGCTGGAAATCAGTGCGGACGATTTAAATTGAGACAAATTCAGAGATCCCAACTTTTCGAGCTACTTTAAAATCATGCCAAACATAAACTGAATATAGTTTTTCAAAGGAGCATCACTTTTGCTCACTTTCATTTGCAACAAAGCACCTTCCCAACTATTTAAACAAAACTCTGCTAAGTCTTGAGCCTTTTGATTTTTGGAGATTTCACCCGCAGTTTGGGCAGATTGAATGCACTCAGCAAACTGATCTCGCCAGCGATCTGTAGCTTCTTGCAAACGCAGGCGAAAGCGATCGTTTTGGTCAGCCATTTCTTGGCTGAGATTGCCAAACAAACAGCCTTCTCGGTATTGCAGAGTTTCAAATTCCTCTAACTTAAAAGTAAAGTACCGCTTCAGCCGATTCAGAGGAGTGAGATTGATATCGCCTAAATACTGTTCGACAATGCGATCGTGCATTTGGGAATCGTACTCGATAATCGCCAAACCGAATTCTTCTTTGCTACTGAAGAAGTGATAGAAAGAGCCTTTCGGAACCCCAACTGCTTGCAAAACTTCCTGAATCCCGGCGTGGTTGTATCCTTTTTCCACAATAATTCGTCGCCCTGCTTTAATCAGAGCAAGTTTCGTATCTTCTTTGATTGCAACTTTTCCACTCATAAACAATGTTACTAGACCAGTCGTCTCGCTCGACGTTTTGAGATTAGCCTAATTTGTGTGATTTTGTCAAGAAGGAGGGGCTTTAGTCATGGTATTAAAAAAACAATAATTTCAAGTGATGTAAGATAAAGTTCGATCGCAAACTCTCCCTTCCCAAACATGAGTGTCACCGCAGCAAAGCCCGCCTCAATGTGGAGTCCCCTCGCCCAGCCAGTATTTCGCGCCCTCTGGCTAGCATCCGCAGTTTCCAGTATCGGCACCTGGATGCACGACGTAGGGGCATCCTGGCTGATGACATCCCTTTCCCCCTCGCCGCTGCTAATCGCCATGATGCAAGCAGCATCCAGCTTGCCTTTTTTCATGCTAGCGCTACCCGCCGGTGCGCTAGCCGATGTAGTCGATCGACGCCGCCTGCTATTATTCACCCAAGGTTGGATGCTTGCCGCCGCCGCACTCCTAGGAATTCTCACCGTTACCAACCTCATAACTCCCTGGATACTCCTAACATTAACCTTTGTGATGAGCATCGGCAGCGCCGTAAATATGCCAGTCTGGCAAGCAATTACCCCCGAATTAGTTGCCAAAGAACAACTGCCGTCAGCCGTAACATTGACCGGAATTGTCATCAATTTATCGCGATCAGTAGGCCCCGCTTTAGCAGGAATTATCATCGCATCCGCCGGAACAGGCTTCGTATTTTTGCTAAATGCAGCTTCCTTTATCGGAGTCATTCTAGTCATTTATACGTGGCAGAGAAAGCCCCAAGAAACAGCTTTACCCGCAGAAAGATTTATCGGCGCAATGCAAGCCGGAATCCGCTACGTGCGCTATTCTCCACCTTTTCAAGCAGTCCTGATCCGCGCTGGGGCATATATTTTCTTTGCCAGCGCTTTGTTTGCCATGCTGCCACTTTTGGGTCGCCGAGAATTAGGTTTAGATGCTTTTAAATACGGGATAATTCTCGGTTTTTGGGGAATCGGTGGGTTAGCCGGAGCATTTATTTTGCCCAAAATCCGGCAGCGAATTTCCACTGATTTGTCGGTAGCTGCGGCATCAGCGGTGTTTGGCACAATGATGCTGGTATTGAGTTATACGCGCAATTTCTACGCAGTTTGTGCAGCGATGCTGGTAGTGGGATTGTCGTCTTTGACAGTGATGGTAAGTTTGAATGTAGCTGCTCAAACAGCCGTTCCTACATGGGTGCGGGCGAGAGCTTTAGCGACATATTTGTTAGTGTTTCAGGGAAGCATGACTTTAGGTAGTTTACTGTGGGGAATCATTGCCCAGCAAGCAGGACTTTCTGTTAGTTTACAGATTGCAGCAGTTGGAGCGATCGCGACTACAGCCCTCGCCACTCGCTACCGTCTCCGATGTGCGGAAAAAATGGATTTAACATCTTCCCTGCACTGGCAGCAACCAGCCCACTCTTTTGAACCATCTCCCAACGACGGCCCGGTATTAATTACTTTAGAATACTGCATCGATCCGGCTGATGCAAATAGTTTTAAACAAGTAATGCAAGCACTAAGTCGCACCAGGCGGCGCGACGGGGCGATTCAGTGGGGATTGTATCAAGATTTATCCCATCCCAGCCGATTTGTAGAAACGATAATTGTCGAATCTTGGGCAGAGCACAAACGCCAATTCGAGCGAGTCACAAATGCCGATCGCGCGATCGAAGAAACAGCCCGTGCTTTTCACATCGGAGACACCCCCCCCAAAGTTTCCCAAATGATTTACGGCAATCCTGACAATAGATAAATTCGACAGAAAATCAGCAAATGACTAATAACTAATAACTAATGACTGCTGACTAATCCTAATAAATTCTTCCTTCCGACAGAAGACTTTTGGCGTGCAAATACGATATCGTATGTTCAATATTTTGATGAGAAAAAAATCTTATGGTTCCCTTACGCGATGACAACCCAACGCGGATCACTCCCTATGTTACCTATGGACTGATTGCTGCAAATGTGTTAGTTTTTTTATATGAACTCAGTTTGGCCGATCGCGAATTAACGCAATTTTTCTATTCTTGGGCTGTAGTTCCGTGTCAACTAACTAATATCTGTCGAGTTTCCCTACCTGTTTCGCCATTTCCTGAATGGACAACACTAATTTCGTCCCAATTCCTACACGCAGGCTTTCTCCACGTCGCCGGCAATATGTTATTTCTCTGGATTTTTGGGAACAATGTAGAAGACCGTTTAGGACACGTAAAATTTACCATATTTTACCTTACTTGTGGGGTTTTAGCATCACTAACTCAGTGGTTTTTCGCCTCAGCATCTGCCATTCCTTCTCTGGGCGCTAGTGGCGCAATCGCAGGCGTGATGGGGGCTTATATTCTCAAATATCCCCAAGCTAAGGTTCTGACATTACTTCCATTAGGGATCTTTATTACTACAGTTAGAATACCTGCTTTCTTTTTTCTAGGATTTTGGTTTGTACAGCAGGCATTTAATGGTCTCGCTTCGTTGAATGCGCCGGCAAATGTTGGCATGGAATCGGGGGGAGTTGCTTACTGGGCTCATGCTGGTGGCTTTGTTTTTGGTGCTATTCTTGGCCCTTTGTTGGGACTTTTTTCTGAAGATAATGAGATTTAGTTTGTTGACAGTTGACAGTTGATAGAGTCCAAGGCAGTGCCGTTTTCCTACAATTAATCTGGGTAGGGACACGGCAGTGCCGTGTCCTCAGTTACTTCGTTTCTAGATGAAAGTAAAGTCAAATGCGGACTGAACAGAAACACCAGTTACGCCATTCAACTTAGCTAAAATCCGAGAATCAGCGCCGTTGAGATTATTGCCATTACCATCATAAATGATGTAAGTATTGCCACCAGTATCATAGGAAAACAAGAATGCAGTTCCTCCTAAAATATTAGATGAAACGGTTGTTTGCACTGGCAATAAAACTTGGTTAATGCTGGTAACATTCCCGAATCCGGGGGCAAAATTAAACTGATCGGCGATCGGCACTCCCAGACCAGTAAAGTCAGTAATTAAATCGTATCCGCCGGCCGCGATCGCAGCATTGATCGCCGCGGAAGAAGCAGCATCAAAGGTTGGGCCTCCCTCCGCAGGGCTGGTATAGCGGAATTGATTGCTACCGCCACCACCAGTCATGGTGTCGGCCCCAAAGCCTCCTACCAGCACATCGTTATCTAAACCGCCGTTAATCGTATCATTACCACCTCGACCATCGACTGTATCACTGCCGGCCAAACCGTTGAAATTGTCAGCCAAAGATCCCCCAATTAGATTGTTTGGCCCACTATCTGCTGGTAATACCTGAACGCTGACAACACCGGTGCCTGGAGTTGTGCCGAATCCGTCGCTGATGTTGTAACTAAAAGTAGTGCTACCGGGTACATTACCGGGGATGTATTGCACCTGAGAAACGAGATTGACAGATATTCCTATTTTTGGTGTGCCGACATTGATGATGTTGAGTTTCCCATTTTGTGGGCTGACATCATTGGCTAGCACATTGATGAATGTGGGTAGCAAATTGTTGGTATTTGTGAATACGATGCCGTCATCACCTGCGATCGGGCCTAGGGTAGTCGGAGTAGTTACTGAAGTATTGAAAGAATTGATGTTAATGGCGACTGCTGCTGTGGCGCTGCCGCCTTGTTCATCACTGACACTATAACTGAAAGATCCAGCTTGCCCGATCGCATCAGTTGCCGGTTTAAAATTCAGTCCAACTAATTCCTGAACAGTCAATTTTTGGTTAATCGCGATCGGGATTGTACCGGTCACAACTAAACCAAAAATAGGATTGGGAAGTAAATTGACAATGGCTGAGAGAGTCTGGCCTTCTGGATCGCTAGGCGCTGAAATGCTCAAAGATAGAGGCAAATTCTGGAAACCGGTGATTGTTTTGCCACTTTCGACGATCGGTGGCTGATTAGGAGTGGCTGATGGAAAAGCCGGCGGGGTTGGATTCGGTATAGTTGGAGTCGGGACGATGGAACCACTCGGATTTGTCCCCGTACTTGGAGTCGGAGTCGTAATCAGTGTTGGTAATCCTGCTGTCGGACTTGTAGTTGTCCCCGTTGTCGGACTTGTAGTTGTCCCCGTTGTCGGACTTGTAGTTGTCCCCGTTGTCGGA
>NZ_JAKJHX010000095.1:19129-20597 GCF_021648855.1 Tychonema litorale BBK16
CTTGTAGTTGTCCCCGCTGGTGTGGGAGTCGTCGCTGGTGTGGGAGTCGTCACCGCTGGCGTGGGAGTCGTCGCTGGTGTGGGAGTCGTCACCGCTGGTGTCGGACTGGTAGTTGTCCCAGTTGGTGTGGGACTGGTAGTTGTTCCAGTTGTCGAACTCGTAGTTGTCCCGGTTGTAGAAGGCCTTGTCCCAGTTGTCGAAGTAGTTGTCCCAGTTGTCGAACTTGTTGTCCCAGTTGTCGAACTTGTTGTCCCAGTTGTCGAACTTGTTGTCCCGGTGGTAGAAGGTCTTGTCCCAGTTGTGGAAGTCGTTGTTCCGGTTGTAGAAGGGTTTGTCCCCTGAATTATGAAGGGATTGCTGTCTACAGACGGTATTCTAGCTGTCGTGAACCTAGATTCATCTAGGGCATTAGTCCTAACATCAATTAAGACGGCCAAAAATTCACCAGTACGTTTGTCCTTGATGATGGTGTTGCTAGAATTTGAGCCTTGACCCTGGGATATTTCTAAGTCTGTAAAACTCAAACCTCCAGCTAGACCGATCGCATCTCCGGCCCTAAAATCTCTAATTAAATCAGCATCCCCGATTTCCGGGCCACCAGTAGTCTGAAAACCGCCACCGGCGGATGTACCAACCCTACCAAGAACAAAGATATCTGCACCATCGCCTCCTGTTAGAGTATCGATACCGCGATCGCCCGCCAGAAAATCATCACCAGCGCCACCAATCACAGCATCATTGCCATCGCCGCCAAAGAGTCGATCGTCTCCCTCGCCACCGTCAGCAGTATCATTACCAAGGCCACTGCTGATGATATCCCCGCCCTCTTCACCGAACAGCAAGTCAATACCAGCACCGCCTTGTAAGCAATCGTTGCCCGTATCGCCAAAAACAGTGTCATTGCCCTTATCGCCAAAAATGAGGTCATCCTCGGCACCTCCGCGCACAGAATCATTGCCCTTACCGCCAAAAAGCGTGTCATTACCTTCAGTACCCAAGACTGTATCGTTGCCTTGATCGCCGAAAACTTGATCGTTACCCCGATCGCCAATCACCAAGTCATCGTCTTTACCACCGCGTGTGGTATCATTACCAGGGCCACCATCAACAATATCCTTGCCGGCACCACCATTCAGAGAATCGTTACCATCCTCCCCTCTCAGTAAATCATCCCCATCGCGACCGAGAATCGTGTCATCGCCTTCACGGGTGGAAATCGTGTCATTGAACAAGCTACCGATGAAATAATCAGTAATGCTTCTTCCTACCACTATGCCATCGACAAATATCGGTGGTGGTGGAGTAGGAGGTGCGATCGGAGTTGACCGTGATACAGGCGTGATCGAAATCGCTGTTGTACCAGGCGATGAAGTCGTTGTTGTTGTACCAGGCGATGAAGTCGTTGTACCAGGCGATGAAGTCGTTGTACCAGTAGATGAAGTCGTTGTACCGGTAGATGAAGTCGTTG
>NZ_JAKJHX010000096.1:0-19195 GCF_021648855.1 Tychonema litorale BBK16
ATTTCCGATCGCGCCGTCAGGGGTTCGCGAGTCATTAAATCGGCTACTGTTTTGGACATGATTGGCGTTTAATTTAATTGTTTCTCTCCATAGATCATATAGCCAATTTAAAATCTAAAATCTAAAATCTAAAATCGGTCGATCGCTCTCAAAATTGTTAAGATATATTAAAAGCTGCACAAATCCTGACCAATGCTAGAATCAGAAGCGAAAAAACCAGAATCCCAGCCAGAATTTCGCTGTGTATTAGTTTGTCAGCACCAATCTTGTCTGAGAAATAGTTCAGCAGCAGTCTTAGCTGCTTTTGAAGCCCATCCAGTTTCAGGAGTGAAAGTGGAGGCTAGCGGTTGTCAGGGACAGTGTAATACAGGCCCGACAGTGCGAGTAACACCCGACGAAATCTGGTATTGTCGAGTTAAACCCAGCGATGTGCCCCTAATTGTGGAACAGCACCTCCAGGGGGGAAAGCCTGTAAGGGCGCTGTTTAATCCGAGAATTCATCTTTATTACTCTTGACACTCTCAGGTCTAAAGACACCCTCGATTCTGCTGACGTGTGTAAAACTCTCGCTACGACCGTCAAACGCCGTCTACTTAGTCACCAATCGTCAAGCGATAGTTACTAACTACTTTATCTAGATTATAGTACATTTTTAATACCACGGCGGTTAAAACCGCACGAGTCGCTTCCCTCTCAGGTCTAAAGACTCTGAGTTTCTCGCATCCCGTATTACTTTTATGAAAATCCCAGGAATTGCGATTAGTTTGTTAATGCTGCTGAGTAATTCATCGGCGGTTTTCGCGCAAATGCCAGCAGTTTCTGGGAATATTTGTGCGGTAGACTTAGGTTCAAAAATAGATGCGATCGCGAATCGTGCTGAATTTAGCCGATCGCGCTGGGGCATTTTGATTCAACCCCTATCTTCTCCCATAACTCTCTACAGTCGCGACTCCCAAAAATACTTTATTCCGGCATCAAATGTCAAGCTATTAACCACCGCCGCTGCTTTACAAAAACTCGGTGCTGATTTTCGGATTAAGACATCGGTTTATAGTGGCGAAAATGGGAATTTACACATTGTCGGTAGGGGCGATCCGAGTATGGCTGAGACTCAGTTAAAATCTTTGGCTCAGCAGTTAAAACAGCGTGGAATTAGTCGAGTTAACGAGTTAATTGGAGATGACAGCTATTTTCAAGGAGATGCAGTCAATCCGAATTGGGAATGGGAAGATGCTCAAGCTGGCTATGGCGCACCTATCAATAGTTTAATTTTTAATCAAAATGCGATCGAGCTAATTTTATCACCCCAGGCGATCGGGCAATCACTGAAAGTGACTTTTGCCCAACCAAAGCCCATAAATCCATGGCAAATTCAGAATAATTCGGTGACAGTCGGACAAAATGAATCGGAATTTGTTGAAGTTGGTAGAGATTTCGCGCAACCTCTTTTGCAAGTTAATGGACAATTGAGAGTTGGCGCTCAGTCTGAATCAGCTTACGTGGCAGTTGTCAATCCCGCCAATCATTTTTTGCAGCATTTTCAGCAAGCTCTCGCAGGAGAGGGAATTGCTGTGAAACAATCTTTAGTTGCATCTAAGTCTCCCAATTTTACTCAGGAATTAGCAACAGTTGAATCTCCACCGCTGGCAGAATTAGTGAAAGAAACTAATCGGGAGAGCAACAATGTTTATGCAGAAGTTTTATTGAGATTGTTGGGGAAAAATACAGGCAAGATGCCGATTTCACAACAACAAGGTACAATGGAAGTTGGTTTGAAAGAGTTAAAAACAACTTTAACTCAATTAGGTGTAAATCCGAATAGCTATATATTAGCTGATGGTTCAGGATTGTCTCGCCACAATTTAATTAGTCCAGAAGCCTTGGTGCAAACTTTAAGATTAATGACGAATTCACCCGCTGCATCTATTTACCGTGCGTCTTTGCCTGTAGCTGGGGAGAGCGGTACTTTGAAAAATCGTTTTATTACACCAAATCGAGTCATTTTGCAAGCCAAAACTGGAACTTTGAGCGGGGTTGCGGCGCTGTCGGGATATGTGGAAGTGCCGAATTATGAGCCACTGGTGTTTAGTATTATGGTGAATCAATCGGATCTGTCTGCTCCAAAAGTGCGATCGGCGATCGACGAAATTGTGCTGTTGTTAAATCGGCTTAGCCGCTGTTAAGAAGAAGGAAGGTGCGTTATTATTTTCGGTAGGGACACGGCACTGCCGTCTCCTCTATATCATTCCGGTGCAATCGGAATTGGTATCTACCAGCTATTTTTGCATAAATTTTGAGAATTAGTATTAGTATCTGCGATCGGCTACAATTAAAGAATAGAAATTAACACCATTGGGCAGCTTCAGTCTGCTGCTACTTTGTGGTTTCTGTATCACCAGAAGCTAAGTCGAATTTTCAAAATATGAAATCTTTAAATTCCGAACAGCAACATATCTTTGTCGAAACCAACAAAATCCGTTTGCATTGCGTTTCCCAAGGCGAGGGCGAACTCGTTTTACTTTTGCACGGGTTTCCAGAGTTTTGGTACTCTTGGCGGCACCAAATTCCTGCCTTAGCTCGTCATTTCAAGGTTGTAGTGCCGGATTTGCGTGGCTACAATGATTCGGACAAGCCGGAAGGTGGCTACGATTTAGATACGCTGAGTGCAGATATTCGCGGTTTGATCGATCGCCTCGGCTATACAAAAGCACACATAGTCGGTCACGATTGGGGAGGCGTTATCGCGTGGCACTTAGCTCAAAAATTTCCTGAAAGAATCAACCGTTTGGCGGTTTTAAACGCTCCGCACCCCCAGCGATTTGTGCAAGAAATGGCGAGTAACTTAGATCAACTACGCCGAAGTTGGTACGTTTTTGCCTTTCAAGTTCCCGGTATTCCTGAATGGCTAATTCAGCAAAATTTGAAAAATTTTGTGCACAATGTTTTCCAAGGACAAGCTGTTCGCAAAGGAGCTTTTAGCGCGGAAGAAGCTAAGATTTATCAGACAGCCTTGGAAAAGCCGGGAGTATTGGGGGCAGCGGTGAATTATTACCGACAGATATTTCATCCCCAGCGGCTTTGGAATTTGGGGCAGAAATGGGAAACTGTGAATGTTCCTACTTTGGTGCTTTGGGGAGAAGAAGATGCATTTTTGAGTCACAAACTTGTGGAAGGTTTAGATAGATTAATTAGCGCTCCATTTAAGCTAAAGTTAGTTCCAAATTGTGGTCACTGGATTCAGCAAGAAGTGCCGCAAACTGTGAATCGAGAATTACTGAGTTTTCTCAGAAGTTCTTCTGGTTCTTTAGTTTTGGAATAAATATTACTCTAAATCAGGACACGGCACTGCCGTGTCCCTAAAATAACCCTGTCCCTACAATATTACCTCGCATACCTAAAAAATGCTTTATGAATGGGATTTGCACACTAGCCAACGATACAGTATGCGATCAACTAATTGCCTTGCTCAACAGTATTGAAATTATCTTATGCTCCAATATTCCCGTCTGCATTTATCCCTTCGACGACCAAATACAGCAAATTAAAACAGAAATTGTTAACCGTCCCAACGTCTTTATTTATGAAGATAGTGCCTCAATTCAGCGATGGGACAAATTCATGGAAGCAGCCGCACCAGAGCGTTTGAACCGCAAAAAATTCCGGCTTTATGGCGCTCATCGGCGCTTTTGTGCTTTCGACGGCCCGTTTGCCAAGTTTATCTATATGGATGCGGATACTTTGGTGATGAATTCCCTTGATGCGGTTTTTCAGCAGTTAGATTTATCAGATTTTGTGGTTGGTGATTTTCAATTTCGCGACGCAACTAAAGTCTACAATATTCAATCTCCGAAACTGCTCGAAGTTTTTGAGCAAAATCGGATTAACTCGGAAATATTTTGTTCGGGATTTTACGGTAGCAAGCAAGGATTTTTTGACCAAAATACTAGAGAATGGTTGTTAGCCCAATTGCAATCTGGCGATGGGTCAATTCTGTATGAAGGTGCGGGAGAACAGCCTTTGCTCAATTATATGGTGATGAAAACGGGGATGAATAGTTATAATTTTGCTTATAGTCTACCGGATGGTGAGAAAACTGGGTGTTGTGTCAGTTCTAAACATTTTGAAGAACGGGATCAGATTTTGTACGATAAGGGAAACCGACTTACTTACATTCATTATATTGGTGTGCCGCCGGATTTGATTCGGAGAGTTTGTGCGGGTGAAAATATTGAGTTTCCCTATCGCAATTTGTTTCTGCATTATCGCTATCTCCGGGAACCGTCGAAGCGTCCGATTTTTAAGGAACCGCCTAAGTCTTATACTGAGATTTCTACGCCGAATTTGTTAAAAAGAGTGTTGAGAAGGTTGAGGATCAATGTATGAATCGCGGTATTTATATTGTGGCGAATGATAAAGTGATCGAAAGTGCGATCGCCCTTCTGAACAGCATACGTTTGTACAATTGTCAAGTACCAATTTTTTTGATTCCCTTCGACGACAATTATCAGCAAGTAGCAGACACACTCAGCCGTCTTCACGGGGTGAAATTGTTCCCAAATCTGGAGTTTGTCGAACAGTTTACCAGGGAAATTGGCCAAATGTTCGATCGCAACTTTTTGGCCCTTCCCAACAAAATGCGAAAACTCGCCGCCTGGTTTGGTCCCCTCGACGAATTTCTGTACATCGACACCGATATCATCGTCTTTGAAGACATCGCAGCCAACCTCGACAAACTATCAGAAGTAGACTTTTTCTGCTGCGACTACCATCACCTTAGCGAAAAACTGCGAAATGTATTTTCACGGGTTGTCAAAGAAGAGCATATTTTCACAGATTCAGAACTTCAAGATGTCTTCAACAGCGGCTTTTGGGCTTCCCGAAAAAGCACTATTTCAGAATCAAAAATGTATGAAATATTACGCGAATGTTCGCAGCATCGAGAATATTTTGATTTCACTCAAAATGTCACCGATCAACCTATACTAAATTATATCATTCTTAAACTGATTCCCAAACGCTGTAACCTTGTCAAAACCACCGCAACCGAACCAGGAAGCTGGGCTGGTTCCAAGCATTTTCAGGAAATAGATAATGTGCTTTATGACAAAGGTAAAAAGTTAAAATATATTCATTGGGCTGGAATACCGATTAAATCTGATAGTCCCTACTGGAAACTGTGGAAACATTATCGTTATCTGAATGAGGAAAAACCAAATTTAGTGCAAAAAATATTTCAATATTTGCAGGGTGCGTTGAGCGCTGTTATGATATTCGATATTGTAGGGAATATTTGGTAACTGGTTTAATTTATTTTAAAATTATGACAAATGGCATTTATATTCTGGCAAACGATGTTGTTTTCGACCATTTAGTCGCTTTATTAAACAGTCTCGAAGTGAATGGGGCAAAAGATATTCCAGTTTGCATTATTCCCTATGATGATAGGATGAAAAAAGTACGAGTAGAAATTGCAACTCGCCATAATGTCACTCTGTTTGAAAATACCGATTCAATCATTTTCTGGGAGGATTTTGCAACTCAAGTTTGGAAAACTCATGCAAAAGCTCAAAGAGTTTGGCAAGCTAAAGGTTGGAAACCAGTTCAATGTTTGGAAATGCACCGAAAACTATGTTGTTTCGATGGCCATTTTGATAAGTTTATCTATTTTGATGCGGATACTTTGTTAATGGGTTCTCTGGATTACATCTATCAAAAACTTGATGAATTTGAATGGGTAGTAAATGATTTTCAATACAAATCAGACCTCAATTATATATTTGATTTGTTGTCTCCAAAATTGCCCCAAATTTTAAATAGTGATAAATTACAATCTCATATTTTCTGTGCGGGTTGGTTTGCGTCAAAACAAGGTATTTTTAATCGAAATAATTGCTCTCAAATTTTAGAAAAATTAACTTCAGGAGAAGCGGAAATTATGTCTTTGCGTGGGGCTGACCAATCTTTGCTTAACTATTTAGTCGCCCGCAGCAAAATCTCTTTTTACAACTTTGCATATGCTCAACCAGAAGAGGTGACGGGGAATCATTGGTCTTCTCAATTTGATGTGATAGATGATGTTTTGTATGACAAAGGACGGCGGCTTACTTATTTGCATTATATGAGTATTTCAGCGGCTAAAATTAGTCTGTTGTGTGCTGGCGAGGATGTTGAGATTCCCTACCGAGATGTATTTTTACACTATCGCTATTTGAATTCGCCTGAAATGCGGCCGAAATTGATTTCTCCAAATTTACTGGTGCGAGTTGGGAGAAGTTTGAATATTTGGGTAATTCAAAAAGTTGATAATGTTAAATTTAAGTTGCGGAATTTGATAAATAGATAGCAGTTGACAGTTGACAGTTGACGGGAATCCTAAATGTGTAGGTTGGGTTGAGGTAACGAAACCCAACTTTTTATTTAAAATCAGGTGTTGGGTTTTGCGAAGCGCTCTACCCAACCTACTTTATTTAAAATCAGGTGTTGGGTTTTTATTCTTCAAAAGAATCTAAATCTAGGGCTTTGGAACCTCCACGTTCTAATTCTAATAAAAGCTTACCTAGCTGTCTCCAAATTAGCCAGCCGGTGAGTATGGTTAGTGGTAAGGATAAAGCGTAAGCGAACAATTTTGGAAGTCCGAAAATCTCTACACCGGAAGCTAAAAATATGCAAATTCCTCCGGCCATTCCGAGGAAAGGTATGAATAATTGCAATCCTTGGAGGTTGGCTAAGGTGCGGGTAGCACGATTTTTTGACCACAGTTTTACTGCTTCTTTGAGGGTTGCTTCAAAGGCTAAGCCGGAGGCCATTCCTGCTAGGAGTCCAGCAGTCATAAAAAAATAGGGAGGTTCTGGAAAGTAATACACGAATAATTCTTTTGGGGTAATTGGGAATTGGGAATTGGGCATTGGGCATTGGTTATGAGTTATTGGTTATTGAAATTAACAACTAACAACTAACAACTAACCAATGACTAATGACTAATGACTAATGACTAATGACTAAAATCGAGTTAGGGCGGTGGCTCCTTCTGTGGAAAATTCTGCTAATGCGCCTAGAGCAACGTTGAATAGGCGACTTGGTTGCAGGTCTTTCTTGACTAAGTTCCACAGACTGCCAACTTCTGCGGTGTGGATGCGATCGTCCTCAATCAAAGCTAACATTAATTGGCGTCGCAAAAAGGAGCCTTCTTCTGATAGCAAGAATTGTAAACCCATTTGTGCAGTGGGGAGTAGGTCGAAACTACTATCGGATCGTGCGATCGCGATCATCTCTTCTAATCTATTCCACTGAAATTTGCCATCCTTGAATAATACCTCAATTAAGCGTCGTCGCAGTGCGGGAGATTCTCCGTTTAACAGACGTCGCGCTACATAAGGATACGCCACCTCAACGATCTTGAAATCTGGATTCAGTGTCAGGGCTAAACCTTCTTCTGTCACGAGAGAGCGAATAATTAGGGCGAATTTCGCCGGGACTCGGAAAGGATAATCGTACATCAATTCCGAAAACTGGTCTGTAATCGTTTTGAAGTTAAAATCTCCTACTTTTTCGCCGATGATATCTCCTAGTACAGATTCTAGGGCCGGGACGATCGGCATAATATCTGCATCTGGAGTCAAAAAGCCCAGTTTTACAAAATCCTTGGCTAACTGGAAGTAATCTTTGTTGATTAAATGAACGACAGAATCAACTAAGTTTTCTTTGGTTGTTTCTTCCATTTGATCCATCATCCCAAAATCAATGTAAGCCATGCGGCCATCGGCTAGGGCAAACAGATTTCCTGGATGGGGGTCTGCGTGAAAAAATCCGTGTTCTAATAATTGGCGTAAACCGCTACGGACTCCTACTTCAATTAAGCTATTGGTATCTAAACCTGCGGCTTTAACGCTGTCCATGTCTGTTAATTTTATGCCGTTAATCCACTCAAGAGTGAGAACACATTTTGAGGTGTGTCGCCAGTAGATGCTGGGCACTTTTACTGTGGGGTCATCGGCAAAATTGGTGGCAAATTTTTCGGCGTTGCGACCTTCGTTGATGTAGTCGATTTCCTCGAATAATTTGATGCCGAATTCATCGACGATTAAACTGAGGTCGTGGCCGAGATTTAGTGGCAATAATGGGCCTAATAATCCGGCAGCCCAGCGCATTAGGTAGAGGTCAAGACTCAAGATTGGGAGCAAATTTGGTCGCTGAACTTTGACTGCGACTTCTTCTCCGGTGATCAGGCGCGCTTTATACACTTGGCCGAGACTGGCTGCTGCGACTGGTTCTGGGGAGATTTCGCTGTAGGTTTCGCTAATTTCGCGATCGAGTTCTACTTTAATAATCTCAAAAGCCAGGGCTGAGTCAAAGGGCGGCAGTTGATCCTGAAGTTTGATTAGTTCTATCAGAAAGTCTTTGCGGATTAAGTCTGGTCTGGTGGAAAGCGCTTGTCCGACTTTGATGAAAGTGGGGCCTAAGCGGGTGAGTATTTGTCGCAGGTGTGTGGCTCGTTCGGGCTGGTGTGCTGCGACTTCGTGTTGCCAACTGTCCCACAGCATTCCGATGACGAAGCCTGCGAAAGACCAAACGACGGAAATGGCTCGCCAGATTGCTTTCCAGGGGCGGTTGCGGTAATACTGAGCGATCGCTTGTGGATCGTAGCGTCTAGCTTGAGTGAATTGATACTGACGCACTCGTTTATTTTCCTCTTATTTTATGAAATTTACATCAAAATTTGTTTCTTTTCATTCAATATAGTACACAAAAGTACAAGGGCTCAGTTAAAAAACTTAACTAATTTCGCTGAGCCTGATTTCGCAATTGCACGGCAAATCCTGCGATCGCACTTTGGTCATAGGTTTCGCTGAATCTAGACGCTAGAGCAAGGCTACTGGATTTGAGCCACCACAGCTAGGGAATCTTTAAGTGCATAAATCGTGCGCTCTTGTTGATCCCTGGATAGTTCGGGAAACATGGGTAAGGATAAGACTTGGTGGCAAACTTGCTCGGCTATGGGTAATTGACCGAGTTGATAACCTAGGGATTTGTAAACTGGTTGCAGGTGCAGGGCTAAGGGATAGTAAACCATTGAACCGATGCCAGATTCTTGCAATTTAGTTCGCACTGAGTCGCGGTAATTGCCAGAGGAAGTTGGCTGGTTTGCTGGACTTGTGATCCTGATTGTGTATTGATTCCAGACTCCTTTTGCTGCGGGCAATTCTGTGGGTACGGCAATTCCAGGGACGCGATCGAGAAATTCGCTGTAGAGTTTTGCCCGATCGCCCCTTTGGTCATTCCAAGTGTCGAGATAGCGCAATTTAATGCTGAGAATCACTGCTTGCAGAGCATCTAAACGGCTGTTGTAGCCGATTTCCTCGTAAAAGTACCTAGAAGACTGGCCGTGTTCTTTGAGCATTCTCATGGCCGCAGCGAGGGCCTGATCGTTGGTGGTTGCCGCCCCGCCGTCACCGCAAGCGCCTAAGTTTTTGGTGGGATAAAAGCTGAAACAGCCGATATGGCCGATGCTACCGACTTTTTGTGATTGCCATTCGGCGCCTACAGATTGGGCGCAATCTTCGATTACGGCTAAGTTGTGGCGGTTGGCTATGTCCATTAAGCGAGTCATATCCATCGGTTGGCCGAAGATGTGGACGGGCATAATTGCTTTGGTTTTTTCGGTAATGGCTGTTTCGAGGCGATCGAGATCCATGTTAAATGTCGCAGCATCAATATCGACAAATACTGGAGTTGCACCGACGGCGCTGATGGTTTCAGCGGAAGCAAAAAAAGTAAAAGGCGTGGTGATCACTTCATCGCCGGGGCCAATTTTGAGGGCTCGCAAGGCCAAAATTAGGGCATCGGTGCCGGAGTTGCAACCAACGCAATCGGAAACGCCGATGTAGTTGGCGAACTCTTGTTCAAAAGTTTTGACAGCGGGGCCGCCGATGTAAGCGCCAGAGGCGAGCACTTTTTGCACCGCAGCGGCCATCTCGTCGCCAATCTGGGCGTATTGACGGCTTAAGTCGAGGGGGGGAACATTATTCACTCTTGACACCACAAATTTCAATCATCATAGAAGCAGATTCTTGCAGCAAAACTGTTTTTCGGAAACATTTATTGCAATATTTTATAGTTGGACAGGCAAATAATCACTTTATCGAAAGGGAGCGCCTATGTTAATTCTGCTAGATTTTACGGATTTGGGTTGGGCTTTGGGGATGGTGGCGATCGCGATCGGGCTTTCGGCGTGGCAGGGATTAGGATTGGAGGGGTCGATCGCGATCGGGGCAGGGCGCACCCTAATCCAGTTAATCTTAGTCGGTTACGTGCTGGCGATCGTGTTTGATCCCGAAGCCAAAAATCCTTGGCTGGTTTCAGCAGTGTTAGCAATCATGGTGACAACAGCTAGCGTAGTTGCCAGTAACCGGATTAGCAAAAAAATCAAGAACTTACTACCCTTAGTTTCGGGTGCAATTTTGGTCAGTACAGCTTTGACTTTGGCCTATACAAATTTGCTAATTTTGCAACCTCAGCCTTGGTACGAGCCCCAATACCTGATTCCTTTGGCGGGGATGATTTTGGGCAATGCGATGAATGCAAGTGCGATCGCGGGCGAAAGACTTGTCAGTACAATTAATAGTAGTCAGTTAGAAATAGAAACCCATTTGAGTTTGGGTTCAACGCCGCAACAAGCAGTCAAGCAGTACCGCAAAGATGCAATTAAAGCTGGATTAATCCCGACTTTAAATACAATGACTGTTGTGGGAATCGTGACTTTGCCCGGTATGATGACAGGTCAAATGCTCAGCGGCGTTGCTCCTCTTGATGCAGCATCTTACCAGATTTTGATTATGTTTGTGTTAGCGTTGGCAACTTTAATCGCAACTTTGCTATTAACTGAAGGATTGTGTCGCAGGTTTTTCAATCAAGATGCACAATTGATCAAATGGTAATTGGGCATTGGGCATTGGGCATTGGGCATTGGTAATATAATGTAGGTAGGAACTTGCATTTAGCCTTATTTTATTGAACAGGCTTTCCGGCCTGTTTGACACAGAGTGAGTTATCTTGTGGGATGGGCTTTAAGCCCGCCCTAGCCATCACTAAGGAGAATAGCCATGATTCAAATAGCAACTAAAACGCTAACTTTTGAAGAATTTGCGGAATGGAAGCCAGAAACCGGACGTTATGAACTGCACAATGGAGAGATTGTTGAAATGTCACAGCCATTAGGAGATCATGAAGAAGTTATCGGTTTTTCAGCCAGAAAATTGACCGTGCAATTCGATCGCCTAAACCTGCCATACTTCATCCCCAAAGAAGCATTAGTTAAAAACATCGAAAACAACTCTGCTTATTCTCCAGATATTTTGATATTAAATAGCCCAAGTTTAGCATCAGAACCTCTGTGGAAAAAGTTCTCAACTGTGACTCAAGGGGAATCAATTCGGCTGATTGTTGAAGTCGTTAGCACGAATTGGCAAGATGACTACATCAAAAAAGTAGGCGAATACGAACTAATTGGGATTCCTGAATACTGGATTGTGGATTATCTTGGTTTGGGCGGCCGCAGATTTATCGGGAATCCCAAGCAACCGACTATTTCGATTTATCGGTTGATTGATGGCGAGTATGAAGTTAGTCAATTTCGGGGAGATGATCGGGTTGAGTCGCCAACTTTCCCAGAGTTGAATTTGACGGCGCAACAGGTTTTTCAAGCTGGATTGATTGCGGATGAGATTCCTGGGGATACCGATTAGTTTTGAATGAACAGGACTTATTCAAAAAGTGGTTTTACGCGCTACTTATAGCTGTAAGGTGTTTAGGTTCTACTTTTATTTAGGAGATTCAATGATGGGAATTAATCGTTCTTCGATTTCAATAATATAGGCTGTTAACCCTGTCTGAACACCTTTTATTCGCAGAATTTCCAGATCCGTGTCTTCCCAGCACTGTTGTTCGCGTGCCATCTTGCCACCTGTGAGCTTTTCCACAACAATTTTAGGGTTTCTAATGCGATCGGGTTCTGTCAATGAGTTAGAGCGTAATCTGTGTGATTCTTCGCAAGGATTAAAAGTCAATTCGGTGGTGATATCTTTAAGGATTTGTGCTTCCTCTTGATTTGATGGAACAAACCCATTCAAAACCCAGGCTTCCCGCATTCTGTCGGCTGTACCAATAATAATTGCTAATTTAGGTTGTCGATCGATGTTCTCTAAACGTACTTGCTCGATATGTTCTTTTCGCTGAGGTTGATTGTCTAAATCACGCATCAAAATAACTGCTTTAATATCTCTCTTTTGTTTGTATTGTAGAAAGCTGATTAACTTCATGATTTTATTAGCTGATTGACCATCACTTTTAAATTTCCCATTTGATCTGATAGTAGGAAACTTGAATTTATCGGAAAGACGTTTAGTTATATCATCGATATTTTTCCAGCAAGAATTCTCTGTACCAGCTTCTAAACCACTCCATTGATATAGATGTTGCAGCATCTCAGGGTCTAACCAATCAATTTTTTGCACTAAAACGCGATCGGCTAATTTAGTAGCGGTTCGTGCGTCTGCACTGCTTTCGACAATCACCACAAACTCAATCATTAATTTCTCCTGCAACCACCCAATCTTCTCCCTCCGCATCCCAGAATTCTCCGGTGGTCAAAGTTTGTTTTGCCCATTCTACATCAGGATGTTCATCTAATCGTTTGGAACGAGTCAAACCTGAATTCGTATTACTTAGGACGTGAACTTGAGAATGTGTCAGTTCATCCACAATATAGGGAGAATGGGTTGAAAAAATAATTTGCAGATTCCTATTCTCTTGAAGAATTTCCTTGAAAACAGCGATTAAGTCTCGTTGCGCTTGGGGATGGAGTCCCTGTTCAACATCATCCAGTAACACTAAATTAGGTTGATTGGGATCCATCAAAACAGTCAATAATCCGAGGGCGAGCATTGTTCCTTCGCTAATGGCATGGGCTGGAATACGCTTACCGGTATTCATATCTAGGACAACTTCTTGCCCTGCCATTTCCTGACTTTCTTCGTAGGAGATAGATTTGCCATCGACTTCGATTAAGCGTTGGCGATTTACCATAACCTTAGCTCGCCTTACCCCTACCTCGCGTACACCTGGTACAATCCGTTTCAACATTTCTTGTAAAGATTGAAACTTATCTGGAGCTTCGTCACGAAGATAGTCTAAGGTAGGTGCTAAGCCTGAACCGTCGAACTCAACTCGCGGAATGATTGCATCGCTATAAGCTGCTTTAGCAAGATTAGTAGCTACTAGCTTAAGATGAACTGAGTATCTCAAAGATTCAGGAATTGGATATTTAGCATTGCTCAGCGAACTTGACCATCCTTGTACATTTCCGGGTTCTCGATCGACTTTCCATGATGCTCTCGGAAACCAAGGAGGGTTAACTCTTTGTGTCCAGTTATAGGAAGCTTCCCAATCAGTCCGAGATTTGTATCCCAAAAAACCACTTGCAGTAACAGACATATTATTTTGCCCAATTGTTGTAAGAAATTCAGGCGATCTTTCATACTGAAAAATATTTGCAAATGGTGAATTAGTAAGCTGGCTGAGATAATGCAATGCTTGCAAAACGGATGTTTTACCAGAACTATTTTGTCCTACGAGGGCGTGTAGGCCTGAATTATCAAAATTTAGTTCTGTATTATTATGACTTTTGAAGTTATGAAGTTTGACTTTTTCTAGCATTTAACTTATAACATCCTTTTATAGCGTTATTTACAGGATTTGCGATCGCATATTTTGACTTTCTGTGGCGGTTGGTCGGTTAGCTGCGGTTAAATATTTACCGATTAGTGGCTTAAATTAATCGCCGCATCAAACCCACCCTACAATATGTTGAAATCCCGGCTAGTTTGGCGTTTGAGTGGCAATTCGCTTCCCTTCACTATCATAAACCTGCATGGGAATTTTGGCGTTATCCGCGATCGCCTCCAAAGCCTTTTGCAGAGTTCCAACGTGCTTTTCTACAGCTTGGCGAGTCTTGGTAGCATTGTTATTGTCCGCTTGGATCACAGTTTTTTGCAGTTTCTGCATATAATCTGGAGTCATCTGCACCGCAATCAAATCTTTGCTAACAGTATAGTCGCAAATCTTGGGATTTCCCTTGCAAGTTTTATCTAAATCAGTGCGGGCTTTTTGCTGAGTTCTTTGTTCCTCCAACTTAACTTCTGCTTGCTGCAAATAAGTTCGATAGGAAGGCATCAACGACTTGGTTTTTGAGTAATAAGTAGTTGTGGTAGGAACTTTTTCGGCGGAACTCAAGGCTCTACGCCAGTGTTCTGATGCTTGAAACCAAGCATTTCGCTCCTCAAAAATTCTCGCTTGAGCGGCTATTGTTACTGCTTGAGTATAGGCTTCTTCGGCAGTTCCTTCGAGAGTTTTGCGATCGCGCGCTTGTGAAAGTTTGCTTTCATATTTAGGAACCAGCAGTTTAGCTTGTTGATAAGATTCCGTACTACTGGGAATTTCTGATAGCGTTTCTAGGGATTTTTGTAAGTTTGCTTCTACTTTATCCCAGCTTTCAGCTTTCTGAGCAATTATAGCACGAGCTTCTGCTACTTCGGCTATACTTTTTGCCGATCGCAATTTCTTTTCAGCTTTCGTTTCTGTGGTTAACTGCCGATTTCCACGGGCTAGTTTTGTCTGATATTCTTTTAATTTTTTCTGAGCAAAAGGATAGGCTGGACTTTTTCTGGGAATTTCTTCGAGTTTCGCGATCGCACTTTGCCACAGAGATTGCGCTCTCTGCCAATTCTCAGCACCATGAGGCGGGTTTTCGGTTGTTTCAGTCGCTGATACAGCCAGCCTCGCAGCATCCACTGCAAAGGTTAAATCCTGACTTTGGCTGCGGTATTTGTTCAGATCATCTTGAGCTTTGCCATGATGAATTGACCAAAAGGGAATAGGTGTTAAAAGTGCGATCGCCTGTTTTAACTGTACTTGTGCTGCTTCTGGACTACTACCAACTTTTGAGGTCTTAAGCGTCCTTGCCGAATTATCACTCAACTGTTCAGCATCAGCAAGTACAGTACATTGACCGATGACACAAGGGCGACTCAGCAGGTAATAAATGCCTCCGAAAACTCCGATCGCCAAACTAGCAATTCCCGCTACAGCCAAGCCCAAAAACGGTGACTTTTTCGGCTTCGGGGCAACTGTCACTGGTTCCATATCCAGCGGATCAAAGGGATTTTCAGCAATATCTGTGGGTATCGATGAGACTTGAAACGCGATCGGTTCCGCATCGCTGGAAGTCTCCCACACATCGGGAAAAGCTTCCTCAAACCCTGGATCGGTTGCATCTGTTTCTAATGGCAACTCAGGCATTGAATCCGGTATAATTGCTAGATTTGACGCCTGACTTTCTGTTACTTCTGCTGGAATTTCTTCAGTTCTTTTCCCAACTTCCACTGTTCTTGTCCTTGACAAAACAGGGTAATTCATCGTAAAAGAATGAAACGCATAGGGTTGTTTTTGACCAGTAATTTTTAGGCAAAGTCCAATCTGTTGAATAGATTCGGGTTCCAACTCCAGAATTGCGGACTCTAGAACCGTAAAAGTTTGTTGAGCTTTGAGAACCAAACTGCGAGGGTGTTCTCCAACTACCGTTAAAGATCCTTCTTGAAAGTCGCAACTTAAATAAAGTGGCAAATTTTTAAAGCCGGCTGCTTGCAAATGCTTCTGCAAATCTACTTCGAGAATTTGTGCTCTACTTTGTCGTGCTGCTACTTTCATAATCCTTATTGGTAATTGGTAATTGGTAATCGGGAATTGGGTATACTCTAAAGAATATCCAAACCATTATGTAGTAAGTCATTCCCAATTCTTGAATCGAAAATCAAAAATCAAAAATCGAAAATTATATCATCCTAATCCCAACTCGCGCTTGAGCAAATTAATCGACTTAGAACCGATGTAATTTTCACTGCATATCAGTTGCGGGGGACGAATAATATCCTCTCTGGCCGCATTGATGGCAGCTTTTACTGTAGCAAAACTTGGTTGGTCGCAAAAGATGGTTCTAGCCGATCGCACGATCGAGTTAATCTTGTAGGTATCGGACATCAGCGCCGTCATCACCAACAAATCCTCTCCCCGGAAACTGTGAATGATCACTTCAGTCGATCGCAGCATACCAGGACTCAGACTAACTAAACCCAAATAACTATCTTTCGGCAAATCCCCCACCAACTTAATCTCCTGAACATAATCATAGATGTCTACCGGAATAACACGCACAGAACGAGGTGCTGCGATCGACTCAGCCTCCCCGATAAAATAGCGGCTAGTGATCACAGTTCCAGAAGAAATTTGATCGATAAAAGCAGCCAACTCTTCCATTGGCACCAACTGAATCGGGATACGCAAAGCTTGTTCGAGTTCTTTCGCCATCAACTCACCCACGCCGATGTCCTCAGTCGGGGCTGTGACAACCACTCGTGCGCTGCACCGAAGTCTCCAGTCAATTTCGGCCAAAAATAATTCCCTCGCTTGGTTGAGCGTACAGCCCTGTCCCAGCAGTTGGTCAAGACTTTCCTGCACTATCTTGTTTGCCAGAGGATATTCATCCAGGATGGGAGATTTGAGTTTACTGCCGCCTTCGTGGCCTTGCGCGCGCACATAAATGCCCGATCCAGCTTGAGCTTCCACCAATCCAGTATTTTCTAGCTGTCGGTATACCTTGCTAATCGTGTTGCGATGCAAACCCGTCTGCATCGCTAATTGTCTGGTACTGGGTAAGCGGTGCCCAGGCGGAAATTGTCGCGAGGCGATCGCAAATCTGATTTGATTAAACAGTTGCGTGGATGCTGGAATATCACTATCTGTTTGAATATGAAATTGAACCATATTAAAGGATCCGAGAACTTCTACTTAGTATTTTTATGTATGTCAAGTACCGCGCATATTATGCCTCGGATATCTCTCCCTATAGCATAATCTGATTTTGCGCTAACTTGATTTTTTTTCTCCCCGTCAGCAGATAAGTCCGCATTTCCCCCTTGCCTTTAATCTCGATCTCGCCGCGATCTTCAAATTCATATTTCTCCCGCAGTAATTCATAAGTATAGTGGCTGACTTGAATGCGGCCAGGTATGCCGTGAGATTCCATGCGGCTGGCTGTATTCACCGCATTTCCCCACAAATCGTAAATAAACTTTTTAGTACCAATTACACCCGCTACCACCGGGCCACTATTAATCCCGATGCGGATCTCAAAGTTCGAGTCTAGCTTCACATTTAATTCCTGAATTGCGATTAACATATCCAGTGCCATTTCCGCGATCGCCTCAGCGTGATCTGGCCGTTGAATCGGAATACCACCTGCTACCATATAAGCATCCCCGATCGTCTTAATTTTTTCTAAACCATGCTTTTCTGTTAATTGATCAAAAGTCGAGAAAATCTCATTCAGCAAATACACCAATTTAGTCGCCGACATCGTGGTAGAAATTTGAGTAAAATCCACCAAATCAGCAAACAGAACCGTTGCTTTTTCAAACTTGTCAGCAATCACCCCTGGTTGAGACTTCAACCGATCTGCGATCGCCTCTGGTAGAATATTTAGCAACAAACCCTCAGTTTTTTTCTGTTCTTTTCTGAGAGCAGATTCAATCCGTTTACGTTTAGTAATGTCATGAAAAAACACAGAAATGCCGTCATGGGAAGGAAAAGCCCTGACTTCTAACCAGAGTTTTAAATGACGATAATATTTCTCAAAAGTCACCCCAACTTGTTTTGCTACAGCTTCATGACACTCTTTGTGAAATACCGAATTTAAGATATCTGGAAACTCTTCCCAGATATTTTTACCAAAAAGCTCTTCGGGTTTTCGCTGCAAAAATTTAGCAGCTTTATAATTGATATAAGTAAATCGCCATTGGGGATCTAAAGCAAAAAAAGCATCGCTCATTCCTTCCAAGAAATTCACAATTTGCTCATCAGAAGCGTGTAACTTTTCTTCTACTTGCTTATGTCTTTTGATAGCTCGATTTAGCTTAACTAAATTAATCCGCAACTCCATTTGACTGATTACTTGTCTTCCCAAAACCCTGAGTGCTTCTAATTGTTCTGGACTCAGTTGGCGAGGAACAGTATCAATTGCACACAAAGTGCCAATCGGAAAACCATCAGGAGTCACTAAAGGAGTTCCGGCATAAAATCGAATATTTGGATCAGAAGTTACTAAAGGATTCCCAGCAAAGCGAGGATCTTCTGTAGCATCTGGTACAACTAGCAATTCATTTGGGTTTAAAATAGCGTGAGCACAAAATGCTATTTCTTTGGGGGTTTCTGTTGCTTCTAAACCAACTCTTGATTTAAACCATTGTCGATTAGAATCAACTAAACTAACTAAGGCAATGGGAGTACCGCAAATATGGGACGCCAAAGCCGTTAAATCATCAAAAGCTCCTTCGGCATCTGTGTCGAGAATATTATAGCTATGAAGTGCTTTCAGTCTTTCTTCTTCATTGCTAGGTAAGGGTGCAGATTGCATCGGTGGTGGAGGAGAGGGTGCGATTTTCGGAAAAGTGCGATCGACTCTACGCACAAATAAATTTTTAACTTGTACCACCAACAAATCGAATAGCCTTAAAAAATCTCTTTTCCAAGCTTTATTCATATTTCTTAATTTTTGCCCAATGATGAAACTCTATAAGTACAGACTAAACCAGATCTTTACTTACCCATTTACCCTAACTAACTCCTCAATTTCCGACACATTAGTTGGCAGTTTTCCCGTCAACACTTCTCTACACCTGTCTGTGACAAGTATATCATCTTCAATCCTGATTCCCCGGACATCTGCAAATTTTGCCAACTCGTCCCAGTTTACACAATCTTTATACTTTGTCCGAGTTTCTGGATTATTCAAAATAGCCGGAACCTGATAAAAACCAGGCTCAATCGAGACCAGCATTCCCTGCTGTAAAACTCGATTCAACCGCAAAAATCCCAAACCAAAACGACTACTTCTAACTCTCCCGTCTGCATAACCCGCCAAATCGCCTAAATCTTCCATATCATGAACATCCAAACCAATTAAATGTCCGATACCATGAACAAAGAATAGTGCATGAGCATCCATTGCTACTAAGTCTTCAACATCACCTCGCAAAATACCCAAATCTACCAATCCAGCAGCCATAATTCTAGCAGCTAAAAGATGAAT
>NZ_JAKJHX010000096.1:19295-20585 GCF_021648855.1 Tychonema litorale BBK16
CGAGTCACATCAGCCGCCCATCCCGTTGATGTTTCTGCACCAACATCAGCTAATAGTAAATCTCCTGCTTGTAGGGCATGATGATAATGTTCGCTGTGCAAAATTTCCCCGTGTACGGTGACAATACTGGGATAAGCAGTGGTCATATTTTGTGATATAATCGCACTTTCCATTGCAGCGCGAACACCCGCTTCAATTTGAGCTGTGGCAGTCGCAGCCATGCCCGCTTTATGAGCTTCCACGGTGACAGCCGCCGCCGATCGCAGTTCTGCCAAACTTGCCGTATCTTGGGTGAGACGAAGTGATATAATTGCCTTAGTTAGTTCTAGATCAATGCCTGCGGGGGATTTAGATGGAGTCAAAGGGCGATCGAGCATTTGTGACTGTTGCGACTGAATCAAGCTATCCTGAACAGTGATAGTTGCTGCACCAATTCCCCGCAATTTCAACTCCGACATTGGGAAAGCAGCATCAGCCCCAATTCGTTCAGCAATTTCTGCTCTTTTTGGCATTTCCCCGTGCCAAAGTGTGCTACTAGGAAGTGCGTCATCCATAAATAGTTCTAATCTGCCCGATTCTAAGCGAATAGCCGCATTTTCTAAGGGCAAACCCGCAAAATAGAGAAAGTGACTGCTAGCACGAAAGGGGAACTTTAGAGCCGGATAATTTCGAGAAACACTGCTGCCAGACCAGAGAATTGTGGGAAAATCAATTAAACTAGCCAGTTTTTGTCTGCGGTGACGCAAAGCAATTCTTAATAATTCGTAATCAGGAAAAATATTCATGGCGATCGGCTCTATTGACTGTTTTATATTCTATACTTTAAAATCTAAGTAAAATCACTTAAAAACCATGAAAACTTATCACAAAACCCATTATAGTTCAGTACAAGTACGAGATTGGCCGATCGCACATTTGCCCGGATTGAGCAAGGAGAACCAATCTCAACTAGAGGAATGTGGAATTAGCACCACCGCCCAACTCATTCGTATGACTAAAACACAGGCGGCAAAAGCATTGTTAGTACATCAGTTGCAAATTGACATTCGGTATATTAACAAATGGGTAGCGATGGCAAATTTGGCTCGAATTCCGAGTGTAGGGTGTGAGTATTGCGGTTTGTTACTTCACGCAGGCGTTGCTTCTCCGGCTCAACTAGCCGAAATGCCCGTGGAAAGACTACACCAGCAAATTTTAAGACTCCATGTAGCGACAATGCAGCGGAATGATTTGACTCCTTCAGTCGATCGCGTCCAAAAATGGATTCAAGATGCTAAATTAGTCATTAGT
>NZ_JAKJHX010000097.1 GCF_021648855.1 Tychonema litorale BBK16
GACACGGCACTGCCGTCTCCTAATTTCCGCCACTAATAATTCCGATGCTACCGGATTTGATATAACTGATGTAACGGATTAACGGAGTATTTCAATAAGCCGAAAGTATCACTGCGATGATTGCGAACAAAACAGCAAGCATTTGTGGAAAAGTAATAGCTTCTTTTAGGAAAATAGACGATAATACTATAGTAATCAGTGGATAGATAGACGTAACACTGACTATATTAGCAACTTCACCTTTGCTAAGGGCAATAAAAAAAACTAATGACGCTACGGTGCCACAAATCCCAACTAACATGGCGAACAAAATTCCCCTCACATCTCCCTGAAAACTAAAATTCTTAGTTTGAAAAAGGATAAAAAAAGTCATTAAAGTAGCACCTATTGCTTCATAAACAAAAGCGGTTTGGTAGTCAATATATTTAGTCGCTAAATTACCGAAAAACCCCCAGAAACCATATAATATTGAACAAATTAATGCGTAAATCAACCAATCTGGTACTTTAGCCATTTTTGTTAGAGTTTATTGAAATCATTCTAAAATCCTATGGTTGCTGATATTCGACGCTTCATTCCATTTTTAGACCCCACTGTATCCGAATGGGCTGCTGAGGCCCGCTGGCTGCGCTGGCTGACTTTCCTGTGGCTGTTTGTGGGGCTGACAGCTTTGTTTTCGGCTTCCTATCCGATCGCCAATTCCGAATTTGGAGACGGGCTTTATTATTTTAAACGACAGCTTATCGCAGTGGCGATCGGGCTGGCCGGTTTTAACTTGATGGTACACTCCCCCCTGCGCTACCTGCTGAAATCAGCTCAGTTGGGCATCCTGTTGCTGCTGGGAGTGCTCTGGTTGACCTTAGTTCCGGGAGTGGGAACCACTATCAACGGGGCGACTCGCTGGATATCTCTGGGCCCTGTCCCGATTATTCAACCTTCGGAGTTGATTAAACCGTTTTTCGTACTCCAAAGCGCCCGCATTTTCGGCAACTGGCCCCGCTTGACGAATAAAGTGCGGCTGACTTGGCTGGGCATTTTTGGGGCGATGCTGTTGGGAATTTTGTTACAGCCGAATTTGAGTACCACGGCTTTGTGCGGGATGACTTTGTGGTTGGTGGCTTTGGCTGCTGGCTTACCTTATTTGCAGTTGGGCGCAACGGCGATCGGCGGAATGCTGTTGGCGGTTGTGAGTATTAGTTTTCGGGAATATCAGCGCCGCCGGATTATGTCTTTTCTGAATCCTTGGGCCGATCCTCTACAAGATGGCTATCAGTTGATTCAAAGTTTGCTGGCTGTGGGTTCGGGCGGCATTTGGGGCGTTGGTTTGGGGATGTCGCAGCAAAAGTTATTTTATTTACCGATTCAGTACAGCGATTTTATTTTTGCTGTGTTTGCTGAGGAGTTTGGTTTGGTGGGCGGCTTCTCGCTGCTGCTGATGCTGGGGGCTTACTCTACTGTGGCTTTGAGGGTGGCGATGAAGGCCCGGAATCTTGAGAGTCAGTTGGTGGCGATTGGGGCGATGGTGGTGATGGTGGGACAGTCGCTGCTGAATATTGGGGTGGCGACGGGGGTTTTTCCGACGACGGGTTTACCACTGCCGTTTTTTAGTTACGGGGGTTCTTCGATGGTGGCTAGTTTTTTGTTGTCTGGGCTGCTGATTCGGGTGGCTAGGGAGAGTTCAGAGGCTGAGGTGGTTTCTCTGGATGGGCGTAGAAAAAATATGGGAAAGCCTAAGTTGCGATCGGGTAACGGTAGTTAACAAATTGAGTAGCTGATTAACTGTTAACTGTTAATTCTTGATACCTAATTATTATTGGCGAAATTGAATATAGATGCACACTACTGCTGTGTCTAAAATGCTTGAGGGTTGTAACCAAATAAGTCGGAGGCGATCGCAAAAGCATCTTTTTTGAGAATCAAATGACGGTCTTTGTCTCGACCGATCAACTCTTGCTGTTGCAATTTTCCTAGCATTCGTGTTACTGTCACACGAGTAGTGCAAATAGCATTAGCAATATCTTGATGTGTCAAACGGATATTCAAGCGAGTTCCCTCAAGGACAGGCTGACCGAATTCTTGTTTCAATAATAATAGTAGCTGATACAAACGGTCTTCAACTCGGCGCTGTCCGGCGATCGCCAAAATTGCTTCCATTTGCCGCAGCCGTCTGCCCATTTGAGGCAGCAAATCCTGAGCTAATTGAGGAGAAGCTTCGATTTCCACCATAGAATACCAGATTAAGTAGACATCTGATGTCGCCGTAGCCCGGTAAGTCTGCAAGCTTGTCAACCATAAACCGAAGCACATCGAAGGCCCCGCCCAACCTAAAAGTCCTTCTTCTCCACTTGGATAAAGGGTACTCAATTGCACTAGACCTTGACATACTTGCCAAAGGCCTTGGGAGATCAAAGGAATCGTTTCACCCTTTGCATAAAAATGCAAATTCCGATTGGCCCCTGTGCTATGCTGGTTTTCTACTAAAAGTGTCTTAGAAGTCAGTGGCATATCTCTTTTTTCCAGCTAAAAAACAGTGGTTTGAGACCTATGGGAGTCACTCTAACTCACGAAGGTAAAGGCTTGGTAATCGTCAGGTTAGGGAAAAGATAAGCTTTGGAATGGGGAATTGGGCATGGGGCATTGGGCATTGGGCATTGGGCATTGGCTGTTAAAATTTCCTTCTTCCTTCTTCCTTCTTTCTTCTTCCTTCCTTCTGTTATATTTGCTGCGCCAAAGTTGAGGAACTCCTAAAATGGTTGAAGCAGATATTAAAAGGGAAAAGTAAGGTTTTTCATGGCAGATCAATTAATTCGCGCTACAGCAGCAGACGGCGGAATTCGCGCTGTAGGTGTCATTACCACCCGCCTGACTGAAGAAGCAAGAGGGCGACACAAGCTCTCCTACGTGGCAACAGCAGCCCTGGGCCGCACGATGTCAGCAGGGCTGTTGCTAGCTTCCAGCATGAAGCGACCTGAATCGAGAGTCAATATTCGGATCAAAGGAGATGGGCCACTGGGTGGAGTTCTCGTTGATGCGGGGCTGGATGGAACGGTTCGGGGTTATGTGGACAATCCAGGGGTGGAACTACCGCCCAATGCTAAGGGTAAACTGGATGTCGGTGGGGCGATCGGCAATGGCTATTTGTATGTGGTGCGGGACGTTGGCTATGGCTACCCTTACTCAAGTACGGTAGAATTGGTTTCCGGCGAAATTGGTGAGGATCTGACTCACTATTTGGCAACTTCTGAGCAAACTCCTTCTGCTTTGGTTTTGGGGGTGTTTGTGGGGGCTGATGGTGTGCAAGCTTCTGGGGGTGTGCTGTTGCAAGTTCTGCCGAAGGCGGCAAGGGATGAGGAATTGGTTGAAACCTTGGAATCTAGGGTAGCAGAGCTTTCGGGTTTTACTCCTCTGTTGCGATCGGGCAAAAGTTTGCACGAGATTCTCGAACAGCTACTGGGGGATATGGGGCTGGAAATTTTTCCAGAAACTCAGATGGTGCGTTTTCACTGTGGTTGTTCGTTCGATCGCGTTTTGGGTGCCTTAAAAATGTTTGGTGAGGCGGAACTCCAAGACATGATTGAGAAAGATGGCGGTGCTGAGGCTACTTGCCATTTCTGCAACGAGGTGTATACAGCTAACAGCGATAAACTTGCGGAATTGATTGGCGATTTGCGATCGGACTCCGGTTCTTAAGGACTCCGGGTCTTAAGACAATAGTAGCCAAAATTAGGACACGGCAGTGCCGTGTCCTCTATCTCATTCCGGTGTTACCGCAATTGACATAACCGATGATCGCCAAATCTTGACTCTTCGCAGTCGTATGCCTAATATAAAGCAGTCGGCAGACTCCAAACTGTGCAAGGAAAGTTACGGTTTCGCTTCGGTTCTATATAGCAATTAGGATAGCAGCGATCGCAGTTTTGCAATATTGAAGACTGGCTGATTGTTGTTTGTGGTAAGCAGAATTTATGAGTCAAGATCGCAAAACACCTGGCCATTGGTCAGCCTCAGAATCATTGGAACCAAACAAAGATACTTCATTGTTGGTGCCTCTTCCAGCGCGAAAAAACCGCGCTCAGCGACTAAAAGAACTCCGCGATATGCTGATTTCGGGGAAAATGCCCGGAGAGAATCTGGCACTAGCACCGAGTTCGTCTGGGGAAAATTCCCCGCTGTCTGAACATAATCCGTTCTGGCTGCGTTGGTCGAAAAAGTGGCAGTTTTGGCTGCTGGTGAGTTTATTGCTGTCGGTTGGTATGGGATTTGTGGCAATTTCGTCTTTGCTCAACCTGACTTCTCAGTCGAATTGCTCGAAGATTTTTTGGCCGACTGCTTCGGCTAACGATCGCTTTTTTTGCGCTCAAGAAGCGGCTAGCAAACGGACGGCGGATGATTTGCTCAGGGCGATCGAATTAGTGAATGCTTTGCCGCAGGATCACCCGATGCGGCCGAGAATTAATGGCCAAATCGAGCTGTGGGCTCAGGATATTCTCAAGCTGGGAAATTCTAGTTTCCAAGAGGGAAAGCTTCAGGAGGCGATCGCGATCGCGAAAAAAGTTCCTCAAAATGTTCCAGCTTACTCAATCGTGGAAAAGCAGATTGAAAAGTGGCAGTCGAGTTGGAAGGATGCAGAGAAAATTTACCGTACAGCAGAAGATCACTTGCGAAAGGAAGAGTGGGTTCTGGCTTTCCGTGAAGCTACTTTGCTATTAGATACGGGCAATACTTTCTGGGAATCAACTAAGTATGAGGAACTGACTAAGGCAATTCAGGCGACTAAGGCTGAGGGCAATAAGTTGATCAAAGCCCGCAATAAAGCCGAGGATGGAGGAGTTGATAATCTGGTGACGGGAATTAAGCTGGCTCAGGGAATTGATCCAAAAGGTTATTTGTTTCAAGCTGCAAATAAGCTGATTGGGGAGTTGAGTAAGAAGATTTTGGATATTGCTCAAAAGCGTTTGGAATCAGGCGATTGGCAGCAGTCAATCGCGATCGCAAACAAGATTCCAGACGGTGGAAAGTTGCAGGAACAAGTTAAAGATTTGAATGAGTTGGCTAATGCGACTGGTCAAGCTTCGACTGGTCAAATTGATGGTTTATCGAAGGCAGTTGCGATCGCCCAAAAGTTAAATTCTAACCGCCCTTTCTACAAAAAATCTCAAGATTTGATCGCACGTTGGCAACAGGAAATTGCTGATGTGAAAACCTTGGATTTGGCGGGTAAATTGGCCGCACCGGGAGGGGTCAAGGATTTGAGGGCTGCGATCGCCCAATTGCAAACAGTCCCGGAATCAAATCCTCGATCGACCGAAGTTCGCACTCAAATTAGCCGTTTTAGCCGTCAAATCGAGCAGATCGAAGACAGTCCGTTTCTGCAAAAAGCTAATGATTTGGCGAATACTGGCGATCCAAATGCTCTGGAAGCTGCGGTGGATCAAGCCAGGAGAATCGGTCAAGGTAGGGCTCTTTATGGGGAAGCACAGACCAAAATTCAAGCTTGGGTTGAGAGGAGACAGCGGCTTGAAGACCAGCCATTTTTGGATAGAGCTCAGCAACTAGCGGCTACTGGGAATTTGCCGGGGGCGATTGATATGGCCAGGCGGATTCGACCGGGACGAGTATTGTATGAACAGGCTCGATCGAGCATTCGGACTTGGGATGTCCAATCTCAAAGCGAGCAAGGTTTGCAGAGTGCTCGTCTGGCGGCTCAATCTGGCACTGCGGATGCCTTGGAAACAGCGATTTCTCTGGCTCGTCAGGTGCCGGATTCGAGTTCGTTGCGATCGCAAGCTAGTCAGGCAATTGAGGAGTGGAGTCAGCGGATTTTGGCGATCGGTATGGAAGAGTCGTCGTCGGATTTAACAGGCGCGATCGCCATTTTGAAGAAAATTCCTGCGGGCACTCGGTCTTTCGACGAAGCGCGATCGCAAATCCAAGTTTGGCAACAGTCCCTGAATTCTCCGGCTGATGAATCTCAGCCTCCTATACCCCCGGAAAGTGAGCCGTCTCGGCCTCCAAATCAATAACTCATCATCTGTTGTGCCATTCTCAAGAACAGGCAAGATGCCTGTTCCACAAAGAATGAGTTTTCTTGTGGGGTGGGCATCCTGCCCGCCATTCCCAATTCCCTAATTAAACATCCGCCGGATTCAAGTGCATCATTGCCCAAGTAGTGTAAGTGCCGATCGGACTCCAAAGAATATAAGGTAGTAATAACAGCGCCGCCGGTTCAGAAACTTGCAACACAGTCAAAGCCAAAATAACACTTAAAATAGCACCCGTTCCACCAATAATTGTCCCCACTTTCAGACTGCGAACCTTACACATAACCGACGTATAAGACATAGTTACTATTTCTAAAAGTAGGTATAAACTCATTCGCAACCAAGTCTCCTGAGTCCCTGGCGATTTCTCCCAAACAATCACGGCTGACCAAGCTGCACAAATAAAAATTACAGTCCAAATTACCGGAATTGCTTTTTCAAACGTTAACCATCTCGGACGTTGCAGTCGATTAAACCATCGAATATCGCTGGGCAAAATCAAGTTAGAGGCTAATCCTACTACAAAAACAACAATTCCAATTACCATCCATGATTTAATCATCATTTTGTTACCTTGACCTTGAGCGAGGTTGACGTGTTAAATTCAATAAACATTATTTCTGATTTTTGCGAACAATCAATCCGTCTCTAGTCATAAATTTATTTTTAATTGATTTTTTTTAGCTGTCCGACTTTTTGAATAAGTCAGGGTTCTGGGTGTTTTATTTTAGGTAATATCAAATCCGGTTGCATCGGAATTAATATTACTAACAGCCAGGACAAGGTAGTGCCGTGTTCCTACAATCAATCGGGGTAGGGACTAAGGCACTGCCGTGTCCTCATCGCTTAACCGAGTCGGTGGTGATGTTCTAATTCTAAACTAGGATCGTCACTTTTTTTAGGAACCAAAAGCGTATTTCCGCTGCCAGGTTGTAGCACTGCTTTAATCACTTGCAGAAAACGGTTAGGCTTTTTGGTTTGACCATTAAGAATGTGGCGATCTTTTACTTTTTTAGAAAGGTGTCGCATCACCGACAAATCTAGTTCATCAATAAAATGATCTGCGATGCGTTCTCCCATTAAATCAACAGCTTCAGAATACTGTTCAGTCAACATTTCTATCGCATCATAAGCTTCATCAGCAACTTGACTTTCCACTGTTTGATTCTGGTCGCCATTGGTTTGAGAGTAATTGCGGCGGCCATCTAAGAGACTTTGATAGTCAGCAATACTCATTCCCAAATTGTAAATGTGATGGTGAGCATGATCCATCAAATCTACTTCCCCAGGATAGAAGTAACCGCGAGTGCTATTGATGCCGTGGAGTTTTGCCCAACGCCGCAAAATTGTCTCATCTTGCAGTTGGTATCGATCCAACATTTGAGCTGTTTTTAGCTCTACTTCTGGTGTAACTTTGAAGTCGCTCATCAGTAAATCCTCGGTGGTGAGTAAATAAATAAAATTGAAAGTTATGGTCAGTGATTTTTGTGCTGTCAGAAAGTTATGATCGATCCTGTGACGGCATTAAGGGAGATTTGCGGTAATTTGCTAGCCGTCGATCAAGCTATACTTGTGCAAACTGATAGGGCGATTGGGGTAGCGTAATTAAAGAGGATTGTCTCGATCGCGCTCTCAACCAACTGCACAGGGTTTATTATATAGCTGATGGCCGTTTTTCAACGACGATTAAAAACAGTAAATTTTGCTTATTTAACTTGAATTTATAGTGATTTTAAGCTAAAATAGTGTCAACAAGTGTGTGATTAATAATTTTAGTATTTGCGATCGAGATTTTTGCTATGCCTTTATACGATTATTTCTGTTCCAGCAACAACCAGCAACTCGAAGTTTCACACAGTATGAACCTCGAAGTCTTGACTTGGGGCCAACTGTGCGAATTAGCCAAGTGCGAACTTGGAGACACTCCTGCAGATGCGACTGTACGTCGATTGCTGAGCGCCCCAAGGTTGATGAAGCCCACTTCCGACACCGAGTATAAAAATCAAGGCTTCAGCAAGTACGTGAAGCGAGATGAAGGGGTTTATGAAAATGTGACAGCTAAGGATGGTGAAAGCCGGATTGTGAATCGAGATGGCAAGGCGATTAAAGATTGAAATTGGGAATTGGGCATGACGATAAACCAATAACCAATAACTAATAACTTTCCCCATTCAAATCTTATTTACCAAACCAATCTTTCATTTTCTGTTTAGCTTGTTCCTTAGTTTCAGCATTGATATATACGGAAACAGTAGCTATTGCAGCCAACAACACTCCCAAATCATCTGTAAATCCGATGCCAACTAATACATCTGGAATTGCATCAACAGGAGATATAAAATAAGTCAAAGCTCCAACTACCACACCTTTTGCCCAACCAGGAACATTGGGATTCTGAGCAGTGTAGTATAGTGTCAAAGCTTTTTCAACTACTTCTCTACCTGCGGTTAAAGCAAAGTTTTTAAGTTTCGCCCAAAAAGTTTCATCTGAGTAATTACTTTTTGAATTACTCAGGTTGGTGGTAGTTCCTTTGGGATCGATTAAATCGAAAGGAATGCCAGCAGTTTTGAGTTTGGAAACACCAGAATTAAAAGATGCTGACACTTGACTTGGATTCGGTGCTACCTCCCGAATTTTTTGCAAATCTGTGATAAACTCCTGCATAGCTTGAATTTGCTTGTCAGAAATTCCTAGCTGTTTTTGGGTAAGTGCGATCGCTTCACTTTCTTGGGGATGAATGGTCTTATTTGCCCCAGCAATGTTGATCGCAAAATACATGATCCCCAAACGTAATGTATCTGGAGATGACGCGAGGGTGTGCAAACAGTCACTGAGGGAAGGGGGAATGGCTGTGTAAGATTGAATTTGAGTCTTGGCTGAGTCAGAAAACTTGTCTAAATTTATGGTTTTAAACAGCAGATTTAGTTCATCAATATCCACGAAACCATCGGCGGCGGCAATGGCAAATAAAGCGCCATAAAAAGCTAGAAGCTGACTTTCTGAAGATGTGGCAAAAATATTTGTTTCAGACATGATGCTAATCCAGTCGATCGCGACGATTTACATTTTACCACAAAACTCAGATTCATCATGATTGCAAAAAGCAGCAATAATTTGAGAGAATGCTACAAGGGAGAATTTTTGATAAAAGTTGCGATCGTCGGCTGCGCCTATGTGGGTGTAGATGCACTCTCTTTAAACTTATCAGCTTATACCATTTATAATCGCTGAAACAAATCCATCCGATAGCGTTTATGATGGCCCATTAAATCTAATCGGAAACTTTTTTGGCGCTGATCGCCCAGATGTTTCAAAAATGTTCCAGACTCTTGGACGAAAGCATCGTGAACTATATCACCATTCAGGATGAATTTTTCTGCTGGATGCCGAAAATGAACCATCAACAAGTAACCGCCAGGAAGTAATTGGTTAATGATTTTTCCCTTGGTTATATCGAGGTCTTCTTTGGTAAAATAATAGCCCACTTCTGAGAATAAAATAAAATCGAAATTCTCAGAGGGAAACTGTTGGGGTATTTGCATCTGCTGAAAGCGAACTTGTGGAAGATCGTGGCAGCGTTTCCGCGCTTCCTCTAATCCTACTTCTGAATAATCTACTGACAGCAATCTGTCACACTTTTTGGCTAATTTCTGTGTAAGAACGCCGATTGCACATCCGATTTCAAAGGCATTTTTAAATCTAACTTTTGGCAAAGACCTGATAGTTGTTCTGAATTTACTGGTTTCATAAAAGCTAGACGTGTATCGCCAAGGATCTGAACTTTGACGGTAGATTTCATCAAAGAAGCTAGATGGTACTGATTTCGCTTCTGAAGATTTCATGGTAAACCTCTGTGAAGTTTTTAAATGTTATGCAACCAAGTATACTATAAAAAAATAGCCAGTATCGTTAATTTTTTTATCAAATTCTGGTTTCATGTAAAGTAGCTCTTTTTTTAACTCAGAAGTCAGAAAGGCGATCACACTTCACTTAGGTTATGTTAAATTTTGAGAAAGGATGACACAAAGGAGAATTTTTGATGAAAGTTGCGATCGCGACTGCGACAAGAACAAGGGGCGGGTTTCACAGATAATACAACAGATTCCACCTTAGTAAAGTACACCCGCCTATCGATATATCCCCGTAGGGACACCGCACTGCGCCGTGTCCTAAACTTCATAAACCTGGAATACGCTGTAATTGCCTAAAACCCGCAATCTCGTAAACCTGCCCCCCACGCGAGAGTCCTTTATTGATATTAATACAAAATATTTCATGAATCTTATTCAGAATAAGTTATCTTCAAAAATTGCGATTAATGGTACTTTATTAGTATTACTATTTTTCATAACAATCGCAGTCAGCTCAATCTACGTTTCTAGCGAACGTACTTTTTATTGGTGGGATTATGCTGGTTATAATAATGCTACAGTCGGTCTTGCTAATTCATTTCGGGAGTCGCCAGACAAAGCGATACGTGGAGTTATAGAATCTCTTTCTAATGAGAAAAATTTGTTGATTTCATTGCCTTTAGTGCCGTTTCTTTTGTTATTTGGCGATTCGAGGTTGAGTTATGTTCTCAGCGTATCCCTGATTTATGTAGTGCCATTTCGTTTGTTATTGGCAGCAATTTCGGTAAAGCTAATTCCTGTTTATCCGCACAGGGTGTTTTGGTCAACGGTGTTGTTTAGTTTACTAATTCCGATGAGTTGGATTCCGACTTTGCGGGGATATCTCGATACTGGTGGCTGTGTGTTTGTGGCTTTGGCAATTTTAGTTTATCTGCACGATGTTAAGCTAAAATATTGGTGGCAAATCCCGTTGATTGGCTGTTCGCTAGCGATGGCGATTTTGTTTCGGCGACATTTTGCTTATAGTGCGATCGCATTTTTTGGTGCCGCCATTTTACAGGTTTTCATAGAGTTTATTATTATATCAAAATCCGGTAGGGACACGGCATTGCCGTCTCCAAAATCCGGTAGGGACACGGCATTGCCGTTTCCAAAAGAGAAGGACACGGCAGTGCCGTTTCCCTACCAATTTTTGTTTGAATCCGGTGTTAAATTGGGCTTGATTGCAATAACTAGCTTTACTGTTTTAATGCTAGTGGCGGGAGATTTTACGCGCAGTGCCCTGACGGTTAATTATCGCAATTTGTATGCGGCTTGGAGTTTGCCAGTTAATGATATTGTAACTCGTTATGCTAATTTTTATGGTTTGGGAACTTGGCTACTGGTAACGATTGGTTTTTCGGCGGGAATTCTCACTCGGATGCTGGTTCCGACTACAGCTATTTTTGTTTCGATATTTGGGATTTTGTCGCTGATTGAATGGCTTTTGGTTTTGCGCTATGGCTATTTGCACTATACAATTCATATTACACCGATCGCACTTTTAGGATTATCGGCATTTTTCTGGACAACTTGGCTGACATTCCAGGGTAAAGTTCGGTATTTGACGCTGGGTGTTGCTGGTTTGTATCTGAGTATCAACGCATTTTTGGGGCTGATTCCACTGAAATTCGGTTTGTCTGGGATATTTATGGGGAATTTTCCGCCGTTAGTGCGATCGGACTACGGCGAAGTGATAAAATTAGTTGAGTTTCTGAGAAAAATCGCACCGAATGAGGAACCAATTTATATTGCAGGTGCTTCCAATAGTTTTAATGCTAATATTCTTAAACAAGCTAACCGTAAGTTGAATCCGCCGGAGGGCTGGTGGAAATTAAACACTCTTGGTAGGCCATTAATTGACTCTCGCGATACTTATCCGTTACCAGAGTTGTTGATTTCCGAATATGTGGTGGTTGCTACGCCTTTTCAGCAGGTTTTGCCGAGTGATGAACAGGTTTTGCGATCGCACGAACAAGATGTTGTTAAAGTTGTATACGACGCTTTTACTCAAAATTGGGAAATTTCCCAGGATTTTCAGATTTTACCAGAAAACTTTCAGCTAGAAAACGGTGTCATAGTTAGAGTTTACCGGAGAATGCGTCCAAGTGCGATCGCAACAACCGTCAAAACTCTCTATGCAATGCAGCAGCAAATAGGTGAAAAGCCTGGGACTCAATTAGATTGGATCAGCTTAAATCAGTCAGTTCACACAAGTGCTAATTATTCCGTTACCAAAGAATCGGATCACCTATATAATATTGTAACTCATCCAATTAAAAATACCAAGCAACTAGATACATCTTTTTTATATTTAGGTTCCCTATCCGCAAAAAATCTAATTTCTGCCACACTTAATTTACCTAATAAACAATGTGAGGGAGTTTCCCTGGGTTTGACTTTGTGGAACAACCAAGGTAAATTAATCAACTCCACCGAAACAGCCTATAATCCAAAAGCTTCCCCTAAATTAAATCTATTGGTTGAGGGAAACGGCCCAACTTATCTGCTACTTGAGGTATTGAGTAGCAACAAACAAGATTTAAGCAATCAATGTCAACTGAAAATCAACAATTTATCGATATCAACGCCAAAAAGTTGAACCTTCAATGCAGAAACATCACAAATCTGACTGGTATTTTAACTTATCCATCTATACCTTCCTCATCATCGGTTCGTTGATAGCAGTAGGGTATAAATTCCCCATAGGAGGCAACTTTCCCGAATTACCACAAATCCAACATCTCCTAAATCCTGAACTATACAAAAATGACTATCACGTTCAGGAAATGGTTAAATTTAATCCCAGATATTACTATTATCATATCATTTATTTGCTGGCAAGTCTAGGATTAAGTATTCCTTTAGTGCATTTTATTTATCAATTCCTAGCCTTTGGTTCAGTTATCCTAGCTTGTCATGCCATTCTCAACATATATACTAATGCCAAACTGCCCGCAGCAGCCATGACTTTCCTATGTTTAGCATCATCATTTACAGATGTTGGTAACACGCTGATATTTTCCACCAAATCAGTACCTAGTACCTTTGCAATGGGTTTCGCAATCTGGGGAATATATTTTAGTTTGCGACAGAAATGGCTGACAGGATATTTCTGGTTTGGACTAGCTTGTTTGTTACAATTTTTAGTTGGTTTGTTGCCAGGATTGATGATGATGCCGATGTTAATCATCGAATCCGTCAGACAGCGAAGGTTCAAAGATGTAATTTTTGCGATCGCAATTTTAGCCACATTAGCAAGTATCGTATATTTACCCATGTTACTAACCGGTACTACGGGGACTCATACTATGAATAATGCCGATTTTGTGTACATCCACGCCAAAATCCGCAACCCTCACCATATCCTACCATCAAATTGGAATGTCGGCAATAACTGGTTAAACTTTATATCTTTGATGATTGGCGGATTGCTTTGCATCAACAATACAAATGAACTGCGAAAAGAAGACAAAATTAACTTTGCGATCATTATTGGCACATCAATTTTGGCGCTGCTGCTAAATTACCTATTTGTCGAAGTTTATCCAGTGGCTTTGATTGCCAAACTTCAGTTAGCTAGAACCGTACCTTTTGCCCAAATAATTATCTTTATTGCTGTCAGTTTGCTAGTCGATAGACTTTACCAAGCAAAACAGCTAGCTTTGAGTCTGCTGCTATTAATTATTTTCACTTTACCCAACCGAGGTATTTTATTTTTAGCCTTATTCATATTTTTATCAATTTGCCAAACCCAAAAATATACAATCCCCAAACGTTACACTGTTTTGCCGTGGATTTTCACAGTAGCAACATTAACTTTTAGCTTGATATATCCCTTGACCAATTCAGGAGAAATAATAGAACGCATAATTAGTGTACCAGTTCTTTTCTCAATCATCGCCTTTCCTTTCATCTTAGAAAAACCATCAATCTCTACAGAAATTAAACAAATTATATCTAATGTATTAGCTTTGATAACTACCAGTATCTTAGTTTTAGGAATCGCCGGAATTCTTCCCAAACCAATGTTAGATATATTTGAAACCAGAGTCAATATTAATGCCGTTCCCAAGGACGACTTAAACCAATTAGCTTTACGTTTCTCACAAAATAGCAATCAAGATGCACTCATCTTAATTCCTCCATCTGTCACAAGTTTTCAATACTTTTCCCAAAGGGCAATTGTAGTCAATTTCAAAAACTTTCCCTTAACAGAACAAGGTATCAAAGAATGGCAGAATCGAATGGAAACTGTATTAGGAATCCCATTGAATCCGCAAATGATTTGGGGCGGAAATGACTTATTCAGCCGTCGCAAAAGTGCCGATTTAGTCCAAGTAGCCAGAAAATATCGTGCCGATTATATCCTAACTCGTACTGACTGGCATCCAGATATTCAAGGGGAAATCGCCGACAAACAAGGAAAATGGATACTGTATAAAATTAGGTAATGGGGAATGGGGAATTGGGAATGGGGAATTGGGAATTGGGAATTAGTTTTATATCCGTTAAATCCGTTACAAAATCCGTTGCCGAACTTTATTCCTTCAAAATTCAGAATCATCAATAATTTCACAAATCTGCTTATCCACATAATCAGAATCAACATTCCGCGCCATCAACTCCGCCAAAATCCCCAAAGAAATCAACTGTACCGACAGGATTGTACACAAAATCCCAAAAAATAGCAAAGGTCGATTCCCGATCGGACCAAAATTCATCCCCACCAAATTCAACAACCAAATCACAATCAAATAACCAAGGGAAACAAAGCCCACCAAACCAAAGGATAAGCCCAAACCACCAAACAAATGACCAGGTTTCTGCAAATAATGCGTTGTCGCCAACACCGTCAACAAATCAATAAAACCCCTCGCATAACGTTCCCAACCATAATTAGATTTACCATGCTTGCGTGGATGGTGTTCGACAACCACCTCCCCAATCTTAAAGCCCAAATTGTTCGCCAAAGCAGGAATATAGCGGTGTAATTCCCCATACAACTTAATAGATGCTAAAACTTCCCTGCGATAAGCTTTAAAACCGCAATTCATGTCGTGCATTTGTACCCCAGTCATCAAACACGCCACGGCGTTAAATAACTTGGAAGGTAAAGTTTTAGAAATTGGATCATTCCGCTTTCTTCGCCAACCGGAAACCAAATCGAATCCTAATTCTAAGTGGTCTAAAAATCTCGGTATTTCCGCCGGATCATCCTGAAGATCCGCATCGAGGGTAAAGATGATTCTGCCTGCTGAATTGCGAAATCCGGCGGCAAGGGCGGCTGATTTGCCAAAGTTTCGACGCAGTTTAATCGCTTTAATTAGTTTGGGATTATTCCTGGTTAAATCTACGATTTCTCGCCAAGAATAATCGCGGCTACCATCGTCGATAAAAATTACTTCGTAACTGTCAATCTCTGTTTGGGACATGACTATTTGGATATTTTCAAATAGTATCTTTAGGGTGGCTTCTTCGTTATGAACTGGGATGACGAAACTGAGGTCTTTTTGCATGATTTTTTTAACCGCAGAGGGCTTGAGGATTTTAGATTTTAGATTTTAGATTGACTCCACGAATAAATGTGAAAGGGGATTTTATCTAAGTTGTTTTAGTTGTTATTAATAGGTTGAGAATTTCGCATCGCTACCCAACCTTCGCGGTTTTTAAATGATGCGTATGCGGTTAATAATTTGTCGGTTGGTGATGTCTGAATGTATCCTCTCCAAGCTGCGGATGCGTAGGCTGGCCCAAACAAGTTTACTAAATCTGGACGCGGAAATCCTGACATGGCGAAACCTCGAACGACATTTTCTTGATTGAGGATAGCAATACATTTTACATTATTTGGCGGGTCTCCTACCCAACCAATTACTCTGGCTGCGTTGGGTGCGAGTTTTGTGACTATATCAAAGTATCCTGGTACTCCATCTTTGGGGACTGATAGTAAAGTTGCATCTATTTTCGTATCTAATGCTGCACAGAAGTTGTGCTTTTTGACATCTCGGTTAAATGGTACTAGATTGTGAGTTTTCAAGGCATCGATTAATCCGATGAAAGCACCTGGCCTATTACCTATTTTCTCTTTAATTAATGTTACATCAGTGATGCCTAGTTGTAATGATAATGCAACTAAGGGTTGATAGGTTGCTCTGCGCGCGATCGCACTTGCGGTCTCTCCTCCCACACCATACATTAAAATGACTGCAACTGTGACAATTCCTAAGAGTGGTGTCAGCCAACGTGTTTGGATTCTGGGACTTGGTTGTAACTGTCGCACGCACAATACTGTCAGCACAAATGTACTCATCCAAAACAGGGCTGGGAGAGTGGCGTAGCGCGAAGCTGTGGCTTGTTCGACTCCAAAGCCCGATCGACTAACGGCGGCCATTAACGCCGTTTGTAGCGTGTAAATCTGGATGGATAGCCACGGTAGCCACTCGGTGCGATCGCCCTTTTTGCCAAATAACCAATAACCTACAAAACCAATTACTGCTATCAAACCAATAATACCAATAATTGAGGCAACAATCACATTTTCGCTAAAGATGCCACCTAAATAAGTGGGAATATATTCGATGGTTTTCAGAGGGTTAATTTTAGTTAAAGAAGGGTGATGAGTTGGAGTTTTATAAGTTAAAAAATAAGTACCAATCACTGCAATTGAAGCAGCAAAATATAAGTAAGTAACTTGCCTGGGAAAGCGCAAAACAATAGCAGCAGCACACAATATCGGCCACAAAGCTAAAGGAGTGCTGTAACTAATACAACCTAATATTCCAAAAATGATACTGCCAATTACCCACTTATTTTGTAAGGTTGAGGGCTGGGGCGGGCACGGGGAGGAGAAGGAGGGCGGGCACGCACCGTCCACCGCCCCTACGGATAAACTTTTTGCATAGGATTGTAAACAAAATATCGAACAAATTACAAATAAGTTAGCAATTATCCAGTGAACACCACTAAATCCGCGCATCCAATTATGAGCCGCAGCCGGAGTAAAATTAAAAATAGAAATACCAACTATAATCAATATAAATTGCAGAGGAAAATGCCTTAATTTCAATGGTAGCAAAGCGATTAATACATAGCACTGAATCAAACCAAAAAACCAGCCAGCCAAACACAAGCCAATATTTGAACCTTGGGTAATAACTATATTCAAGGCATAGATAATTGCCGGAATTAACACAAAATGCTCGTTCGCCCGAAATATCCAATTAAAAGGATTAGTAGAAAAGCCATCGACTGAATAGAAGTTCCAAGTCATCCACCAATAGTCAAAATTAGACAAGTCTCCAGCTTGCGATATCAGGTATAAAATATATGAGGCTGGTATCACAATCCCCAAGATTGATGCAGAAATTAAAACATATTGTGGATTGATTTTCATCTAATTTACAAGGACAAATGGTGCTGATTTAGGGGAGGATTATTTATTTCATTCTCTGTAGGGGCAATCCCCCCGTGGTTGCCCTCTTGTGGGATCGTTGGTGGGGTAGGCACGGGGGCACTACCCCTACAAAATTCACCCCTCAATTTTTACTTAGCTTCTATTGCCAGCATTTGCCTTAGCCCTTGCCGCCAATGGGGAGGATAAGTACCAAGAATACCTGATATTTTCACAGTAGAAAGGACGGAAAAAGCGGGACGTTTGGCAGGTGTTGGATATTCCGAGGTGGTGATAGGAATTACCCGCCGAACTTTTAGGGGAAAGCCAAGTTTTTCGGCTTCTTCAAAAATTGCGATCGCAAAATCATACCAACTACAAACTCCGCTGTTTGTATAGTGGTAAGTTCCAAAGATTTCTGGTTTAATCTGAGGAATAATTTGAGAGATTGCCGCAGCCAAATCCCCAGTCCAAGTAGGACTTCCGATTTGATCTGCTACTACTCGAATTTCTTCCCTATCTTTTCCCAACCTCAGCATAGTTTTGACAAAATTGCCTTTGCCACCGTTGCCATAAACCCAGGCTGTTCTAATAATAATATGCTGATTTCCAGCTTGTCTAATTGCTTCTTCACCAGCTAATTTTGACTTGCCATATATTCCCAATGGATTCGTGACATCAGTTTCTTGATAAGGAGAACCCTGACTACCATCAAATACATAATCTGTGGAAACATGAATCAATGTCGATCGCAGTTTTTCGCATTCTTCTGCTAAAATTCCAGGGGCTACACCATTTACTGCGTATGCTAATTCGGGTTCACTTTCGGCTTTGTCTACAGCAGTATAAGCACCAGAATTTACTACTAAATCTGGTTGAATTTCAGCCATTGCTTGACGGATACTTTCGGGTTGTGACAAATCGAGGCGAGTGCGATCGACTGCAATTACCTCTCCCGAAGACAATAAAATTGAATGCAATTCTTGAGCTAGTTGTCCGTTGCTACCTGCGAGTAAAATTTTCATTATCTAAAACACTTGAGTTCTTTTTAATGTTTGTCCAGCTTGGTCTTTAGCTGATAGAATTGGCTGACCACCATCCAGCGGCCAATCGATCGCCAAATCGGTATCATTCCATAGGATACACCGTTCGTGACTTGGTGCATAGTATTCTGTAGTTTTGTACAAAACTTCAGCAGTTTCTGAAACCACTAAAAACCCGTGAGCAAATCCCGCCGGCACCCAGAATTGTCGTTTATTTTCGGCACTTAGCATACAGCCCACCCACTTTCCAAAAGTTGGTGAAGTTTTTCTAATATCCACAGCTACATCAAATATTTCACCACTAACTACCCGCAGCAATTTGCCTTGAGGATGCTGTATTTGGTAATGCAAACCACGCAGCACATTTTTGGACGATTTGGAATGATTGTCTTGAACAAATTCTGCCGTCACGCCTGTTTTTTCCGTGAAAGCTTTGTGATTAAAACTCTCAAAAAAGAAACCGCGATCGTCTCCGAAAATTTTCGGCTCAATTATCAAAACTTCCGGTATTTCGGTAGATATAACGTTCATAGTTGGCTGTGAAAGTGATAAACTCATACTTACTGAATGCTATTTTACTATGAAAGCTGACGCATATCTCAAAAAATTATATACCAATCGATTTGATTCCAGCCAGATGCAAGCTAAGGTTGTGCTTTGGAAGGTTTTAATAGACGATTTTTTGCAAAAATATGTTCCTTCCCAATCATCAGTGTTAGATATTGGTGGTGGCTACTGCGAGTTTATCAACCAGATTCGTGCAGAGAAAAAATATTTAATTGACCTGAATCCTGATTCAAAATTATTTGCTAATCCTGATGTTGAAGTGCTGAATATTGATGTTTTGAATTTGGGTGATTTTTTGTTTGCGGAACAGTTTGACCGCATTTTTATCTCTAATTTTTTTGAACATTTGACCAATAAGGAAGAACTTATCCAAATTATTTCATTCTGCTTTGATGTTCTCAAGCCTAATGGTTCCCTATTGATTATTCAGCCAAACTTTAAATATTCTTACAGGGAATACTATGATTTTATCGACCATCAATTACCGATTACACATTTGTCGTTACAAGAGCTTTTACAAACTGTTGGTTTTAAAATAGATCTAATGATACCTAGATTTTTGCCATTTTCTACGAAAGGTAGACCAGCCTCACCGTTACTGTTAAAGCTTTACTTAAAATTGCCTTTTCTGTGGCAATTTTTGGGAGGTCAAATGTTTGTTAAAGCATCGAAAAGATCGAATTCCTAGCAGAGAGGCGCTGTTTGTAGTTGCACAAAATCTACTGTCTGCACAACTACAAACTAAGGATTCATGATTGGCAACACGAACTTAGTAAATTTCATTACACTGTCCTGCAAGTTACAAGCCAGCAAACAGTCTGTCCCAAGTTTTGCCTCCCACAATTCCGTCTACAGGAAGCTTAGCTTGTCGCTGAAACTTCTTCACTGCATCGAGGGTTGTCCGGCCGAAAATGCCGTCAAGTGCGATCGGTTCCGGGCACAAACCTCGCGCGTTTAATAATTTTTGCAGCTTCCTGACATCTTCACCTTTTGATCCGTGTTTTAAAATCCTTTTGTGTGGTTTATGGGATTTCCGTTGGGGTTCGTGGCAATCGTTTGTCTGACAAACTTCATCGCCGCCCGATGCATAGTTTGCTCCACCTATGCCAGTCAAGAGTAATAGGAATAGAACTGCTAGTAAAATAGAAAAAGTCTGTTGTTTAACCATAGTTTCCCTGTTAATTTTATCAATCGTATTTTGCGTGTTTGACGATCGCCTTTGAGAGTTAGAAACCGAATTTCTGGGATAGAGCTATCTCATCTCAAGCGATCGCGTTTCTGGCAACAGCCACCAGACATTCTACAATATAAGTGGCTTTACTGCAAAATCTCTGATCGTGCAAGTTAAATTTTGTTGCTTTTGGGTAGCAACAAAGGTAACAATCTATGCTTTTATCAAAAGTATCGATGATAGCGGCGGTATTGGCAAGTAGTCGATCGCGATCGACTACGGTTAATTGACCAAAAAAAGGGGATACAAGCCCCGTCCTTTTAGGACGGCTTTTCTTGATT
>NZ_JAKJHX010000098.1:0-14882 GCF_021648855.1 Tychonema litorale BBK16
AAATTAACGCTTGGGGACAGACCGACCTCTACTCGTTGGTGGTGACATCAACGAGCAAGTTGACTGATTGAACCAAGAATCCCTGCACCTTCAGGTCAGGGAGTGTCAAGATTGCGACGCCGATACTATTCTGCTCAAAATAGAACAGATTGGTGAAATAGCTTGTCACACAGGCGCGAGGAGTTGTTTTTTCAATAAGGTTTGTACATTGGTATAATATGATAGGGGCATTCTGCTGCTTCGAGGTAAAAATCATGAAAGTCGGTGTCTTCAGTACCAAATCCTACGATCGCACATTTTTGGAAGCAGCCAATGTCGATAGCCAACACGACTTAGTTTTTTTTGAACCGCGTCTAACCCTGGAAACAAGCATTTTGGCTACCGGATTGACGGCCATCTGTGCCTTTGTCAACGACCAATTAGATGCTAAGGTATTAAGTGCGATCGCCCAAAAAGGTGTCCGCTTAATCGCCCTCAGATCCGCCGGCTTCAATCACGTCGATTTAGCAGCCGCCCGCGACTTAGAACTAACTCTTGTCCGAGTTCCCGCCTATTCTCCCTACGCCGTCGCCGAACACGCCGTCGCCATGATTTTATGCCTCAATCGTGGAATCCACCGCGCCTACAACCGCGTCCGCGAGGATAATTTTTCCCTAGAAGGGTTATTAGGTTTTGACCTCCACGGACGAACTATCGGAATCGTTGGTACAGGGAAAATTGGCGCACTTACCGCCAAAATTATGCACGGATTCGGATGTCGCCTGGTGGGATACGATGTTTCCCAAAACTCTGATTGTCAAGAGATGGGAATGGAATATGTCTCGCTTCCCGAACTATTTGCTACCTCGGATATTGTCAGTCTGCACTGTCCTTTAATGCCAGAAACCTACCACCTGATTAATACAGAAGCCATCAATCAGATGAAAGTGGGCGTGATGCTAATTAATACCAGCCGCGGTCAGTTGATTGACACCAAAGCCGTAACTAAAGGACTAAAGTCTGGTAAAATCGGATACCTGGGTTTAGATGTTTACGAGCAAGAGAGCGACTTGTTTTTTGAGGATTTGTCTAATCAAGTAATTCAAGATGACGTATTTCAGCGCCTGTTGACTTTCCCCAATGTCTTGATTACTGGTCATCAAGCTTTCTTTACCGAGGACGCTTTGAGAAATATTGCTACAACTACGATCGCCAATATCACCGACTTTGAACAAGGAAAGCCTTGTCCAAATCAAGTCAGCCTCGATAGAACCCAAAAATAAGACCTCAAATCTTTAAAATTCAGATATAGAGAACACGGCAGATATAGAGGACACGCCAGATATAGAGGACACGCCAGTGCCGTTTCCCTACCCAAAATAATATTGCACAAGAAACGGCACTGTTGTGTCCTAATTTCGGCTAACTTGCTGTACTAATTACCCGATAATTAGACCAGCAGCAATTCTCAAGCTGCAATTTAACTTAACAATTGAGGTAAGTATAAAATGACACAAGAACAATTTGATGACGCAACAGAAACAATAACTGAAGTCGCCAAAATCGATATGGTGATGGAACAACCAGGTGCGATCGCGACAATCACAACTCCACAGACAACCACAGGACAATTCCAAGATATCAAAGACCAAGTTGTGACTATTTTGTCAGAACTCCCAGCCTATGTATCCAATTTTTTCGCAGAATATCAACAGCCGATTGTCACTGTTGGTTTAATTTTGACAGGTGCCATTAGTCTCAAAGTAACTTTGGCTGTACTTAATACCCTCAATGAGATTCCTTTGGTAGCCCCAACTTTTGAATTGATTGGTATTGGAACTGCGGGTTGGTTTGTTTACCGCTATTTACTCAAAGCTTCTAACCGCCAAGAATTGTTGGCAGAAATTGAAGCTTTGAAAGAACAAGTTGTTGGTAAAGATTCTTAGAGGAAGTTATTGGTTAGTTGTTAGTTGTTATTGTTAGTTGCCTTACCCTGAGCGGAGTCGAAGGGACAACAACTAACCAATGCCCAATTCCCAATGCCCAATTCCCAATGCCCAATGCCCAATCTTAATTTGGATGACAAACTTGTTGCAAAGTTGCGGTAAAATCTGGGTACGAAATAGCAGCAGCTTCGGCTCGATGAATATTAGTAATACCGCTGGCATTCAGCGCTGCGATCGCTAAACTCATCGCTATTCTATGGTCAGTATAACTGTCAACATCTGCACCAGTTAAACGAGTTCCCCCGGTAATTTCCAAACCGTCGGGTAACTCGGTAATTTGAGCACCCATGCGATTGAGTTCCGCAGCAGTCACAGCTAGCCGATCGCTCTCTTTGACTCTCAACTCCGCCGCATCTCGAATTATGGTATTACCGGATGCAAATGTCGCAGCTACGGCCAAAATCGGAATTTCGTCAATCAGTCGGGGAATTAAGTCGCCAGCAATGGTGCATCCCCGCAATTGACCGGAATTCCTCACCAAAATATCTGCTACCGGTTCCCCAGCAGCCACCCGCTGATTTTGCAATTCAATGTGAGCTCCCATCATTTCTAAGGCTTCCAAAATGCCTGTACGAGTTGGGTTGACACCGACATTTTCTACTACTAATTCAGAACCGGGAACGATCGCGCCAGCAACCAACCAAAAAGCCGCCGAACTGATATCTCCTGGTACAATTACTTTCTGCCCTTGCAGTTTGGCTGAACCAGTCACTGTCACACTACAAGTTTCGGGATCGACGGTCAATTGAGCTCCAAAAGCTCTCAGCATTCGTTCGCTGTGATCGCGCGACAACGCCGGTTCTGTAACAGTAGTTTCTCCTTCCGCCATCAAACCGGCTAGCAGAATGCAGGATTTAACTTGAGCCGAGGCGATCGGGGAATGGTAGTGAATCCCTTTTAATTGCTGTCCCATTACCGCTAAAGGTGCTAAAGAACTATCTCGCCGCCCCCAAATTTGTGCGCCCATTTGTTGCAGCGGTTTAATGACACGGGACATGGGGCGCGATCGCAGGGAACTATCTCCCGTTACCGCAAAAAAACGGCCTGGATGAGAGGCTAAAATCCCCAACATCAACCGCATAGTCGTGCCGGAATTACCCGCGTCCAAGACTTCCACAGGCTCCTGTAATTGGCCAATTCCGACACCCCAGACTGTGACCAATTCCGTGTTGAGTTCAGAAACTTGGGCTCCCAGGAGTGAGAAACATTTAGCAGTGCTGCGGGGGTCTTCTCCCAACAGTAGTCCCTCAATTGTCGTTTCACCGTGGGCGATCGCGCCCAACATCAAAGCCCGGTGAGAAATCGACTTATCACCCGGAATCCGAATCCTCCCTTGTAGCGACAAGCCAGAGGCTGGTGTTTGAATGGTTAAAGTTTGACTTTCGCCAATTTGGGTAGTAGTTATAATCGCTGGTTGCATTAAGATAAACTGGGATGAGATGGCGTTACTTATCCTAGCGTCTTCTCAGTCCCAAGTCAGTAATATGCAGAGAAACAAAAATATTACGATAGATTTAGAATTTATGACCATGTATCTACTCAAACCCAGAACCTGTTAACTTTAGGAATCATACATTTTCTATTATGCTAACCCATCAACGTAAGCCTGTAAGTCTATCACTGGTATCCACAGATTTACCCCTGTGGTCAGTCGTTGAAACTGCTGGTACACTGTATCAGAAAGATAGCGATCGCTTTCACTTGTTACTGCATGAACCAGCAATAGTCGATCGCACATTTTCTGATGACTGTTGTGAGCAAATTTCTATATTACCAACCGCTACAAAACCGCGGTTGCTGTGGTTAGAAATTTCCCCATATCGAGTAGTTATGACCATGCAAGGAAACGGCAAATACAGTTACCGACACGGATGGGAGCGAGGGATGTACGGCCTGAGTCGCTATTGGCTTCAGGGTGATTCTCTGACGACTCCTGAACAGTTACGAATCCGCAACTTCACCCGCCAACTAACTCTCACAGGGAAGCCTGAACCGCGACATCTGCGGTTAGAATATGAGTTATGGTCAGGGAAAGTGCAATTAGGTCAATATATTTTGAATTTAGAAATTCATCATTGATCGCTCTGACAATACTTAATCAGTTTCCGAGTCACAGCCTCTTGATTGACTGCGGCATCGTTAGCCTGCTGTCCATATTTCATAATATCCGCTTGAGCTTTTCGGATTTGCTCTCGACCTTCTATACTTATCGGAGAGCTATTTCCTGCCTCAAGGGCTTTGCCTACTTCTCCAAATTTTTGGCTCATTTCCTGGAATGATTTAACCGACTCGCTCTGAAATTCTTTGAGGTTTACATCTGTTAGTTGCAGAGACTCCAATTCTTTCGATGTCTGGTTTAAATCTTTGGCTAACTTCTTAATAGTTGATATGTTATCTCTTTCTGTCCCCAGAAGGTTGTAGCCCTTGGTAATATTGTCAATCAATTTAACACATTGGGCACCTCGGCTATTGTCCGTGCAACTAACCGTCAAGAAACAGCAAGCAACAATTATCAGAATCAACGCAGCAATTTGTTTTGGTAAAAAGTACATGATTTAGGAATTATGGTCAAAAACAGCAATAACCTACAGAAAGGCAGCATTTGGGGATATCTTACCTTACTTTTGCCGATTTCCTTAACGGCGGTTGCCAGTTTCGAGTCGGGAGGGGTGTTTTGGGCGATCGCAGCAACAGTCGGCATGGGATGGGCCTACAAGCTCTACCAGCAGCACCAAAAACATCAACTCGCTCATCTAGACTCGGTTTTCTACCGATTAATTAAGGAAAACAAAGGGCGAGTCACAGCCCTTGATTTGGCAATGAATGCCAAACTTCCCGGCTCAAAGGTTCAAGAGTATCTAGACGAGCGCGCCTCTGAGTTTGCAGCGGATTTTGAAGTGACTGAGCAAGGTGGAATTTTGTATTATTTCCAGGTAGCTCCAAATCTCAATCAATCTGAAGTGATTCCTGTGAAAATAGCTGTTACAGCACCTGAAATAAATCAGAAACAAGTCTCAAACAAAAATCCAGAATTATTTCCCATCACTCAAAAGAATAGTGCTGCAAATCCCAAAATCTCTTTTACGCAGACGGAACTCTCCCGCAGATTTAAGGTTCATGCTAGCACAATTGGTAAGTGGAAAGTCAAGCCGGATTTTGCTGAGTGGAGCCGCGAAAAAGACCCGGAGGCGATCGCCTGGGAATATTCTACAGAAAACAAGCGCTTTTATCCCAAAGATTGAAATCTGAAGATTGAAATCTGAAGGAAGAAGGAAGAAGGAAGAAGGGAGACACCCGGTTTTTGAGGGAAAAGCGCCTAAATCTAGAATCTAAAATCTAAAATCGATTGACCGATCGACCTTTTTGGGTTATTTTTAGTAAAATCATAATTTTTTGAGTAAATGGCATTTTCCCTATGTCCCAGCCCACCTTGCGAGTCGTCGCCCGCCTCGTCGCATTCCCAGATAAAGTAGAGGAACTTAAATCCCTGCTACTGAGCATTATCGAGCCAACTTGCAAAGAAAAAGGCTGCATCAAATACGAACTCCTCCAAAATCAAGCCGATCCCACAGATTTTACCTTCGTTGAAGAGTGGGAAAGCGCCGATTTGTTGGAATTACATTTAGCTTCAACTCACATTCAAGCCGCCGTCCTAAAATTGGAAGGTTTAGCAGTTGGGCCACCAGATATTCGCTCCTATCAATTGCTAGCTTGAACACCTCCGGGAACACTTAAAAAGAGGTAAAAATAATGACAACGGCAACAATAAAACAGTTATTTACTTACCCAATTAAAGGGCTGACACCCCAAGCAATGTCAGAGTTTGCCTTAATATCAGGACATGGTATTAAAGGCGATCGCGCTTTTGCTCTCATGTTTGCAGACAGCATGAAAGCTGCAAATATTCCAACAGAAAATGCACCCTGGATGAGCAAAAAATATTTGGCTGTTCAAAACGATTGGCCTTTGTTAGCAGCCCTAGAGTGCCATTACGAACCGGAAACAGCCGTTTTGAAAGTCAAGCGTCAAGGAGTTGCAGTATTAACAGCAGAAACAAATACAACACCGGGGCGCGATCGCATCAGCAACTTTTTCACCCAATATCTAACAACAATTGAACCTACAAAAGAAGCCAGACACCCGCAGCGAGTACCTTTGCATTTAGCCGGAAATAGTAGCGGCGAAACTCGCTATCCTGACAGAGAACCAGTGCACATTTCTTTACTCAGTCAAGCAACATTAGACCAATTAACAGAAAGGGCGGGCGAAAACATTGATGTGCGCCGATTTCGCCCGAATATTTTGCTAGAAGGTATGTCAGCTTGGTCAGAATTTGAGTTGATTGGCCAACATTTTCAACTAGGTAATGCACAAATCGAAGTTACAGCACGCATCGGTCGCTGTGTCAATATAGAAGTAAATCCAGAAACAGGCGATCGGGATATTTCCCTACTGAGTTTACTAAAACAAGAATTCGGTCACGCACAAACCGGAGTTTTAGCCAAAGTTATCAACAGTGGTAATGTGAAAATCGGCGATATTTTGACATCAATTCCAGTAACACCGAAATGATAGAAACGCCTGACATATAGCAATCCTAAATCATTTGTGAACTTCTTACTCCCTCCCCTTACTAAGGGGAGGGCTGGGATGGGGTAAAAATCTTTACGACTCATTGAGGATTGCTATAGCAGTGGTAAGTAATATTAATTCCGATACTACCTACGGTGTCGGATTCGGATACTTAGCGTGCACCGCATTGATTTCCGCTATGATATCTTTATCCAATGTTACATCCAAACTCCCTAGATTTTCCTCCAACTGTTCGAGGCTAGTTGCACCGATAATTGTGCTTGTGACAAACCAGCGCGATCGCACATAAGCCAAAGCCATCTTCGCCGGAGTCAAATTGTATTTCCCAGCAATCTCAACATACGCTTTCACAGCATTATTCAGATTAGTTTTATCGTAACGTTGACCGAATCCTGCGAATAAAGCAAGTCGTGAATTCTCCGGGATTCCATTCAAGTATTTACCAGTCAAAATCCCAAAACCCAAAGGACTGTAAGCCATCAATCCCACATTCTTAAAGCGGCAAGTTTCTGCTAAATTCATGTGAAATGTCCGATTGCTCAAACTAAAAGCATTCTGAATTGAAACAACTTTCGGCAAACCATGTTTTTGAGCCAATTCACAAAACTCAGAAACTCCCCAAGGTGTCTCATTGCTCAAACCCAAATAGCGGATTTTACCAGCTTTTATCAAGTCAGCAAATACCTCTAACTGTTCCAAAATTGGTACTGTTTCGTGTTCTTGCGCGATGTCATAATCTGGTGCGCCAAATAGGGGCACATAGCGATCGGGCCAGTGGATCTGGTACAGGTCGATGTAGTCGGTTTGCAGGCGTTTCAGGCTGTCGTTCAGTGCTTTTTCGACATTTTGGCGATCGATCTGATTTTTGCCTTCCCGAATCCACTTTAATCGAGAACTTCGTCCAGCTACTTTAGTCGCTATAATGATTTTGTCCCGTTGTTGCTTCACCAACCATTCGCCGATATATTCTTCTGTTTTACCCTGAGTTTCTGGCTTCGTAGGGACAGGATACATTTCTGCTGTATCGATGAAATTGACACCTCTGGCGATCGCAAAATCGAGTTGTTTTGCCGCTTCTGCAACCGTGTTTTGCTGACCATAAGTCATCGTGCCCAAACAAATTTCAGATACTAACAAATCGCTGTCGCCGAGTTTTTGGTATTCCATGAGTTTGATTGCAGGAAAATTATGTGATTCTATATTAACCTAAAACCCGATCAATGTTAGATTCCCGACTTTTTCAAGAAGTTGGGAATCTGGGTGTTTTGTTATGTTAAAATAAATGATTGCTAACAATTTTTTTTTATGAATAACCATTTACCTATAATTCCCCTTGTAGACCTCTCCCTACAACATCAACCAATCCAATCCCAAATAGAACAAGTAATCGGCAAAATCATCCACCAAGGAGACTTTATTTTAGGTGAAGCACTGACAGAATTTGAAACAACATTTGCTGGAGCTTGTGGTGTACAATATGGTATAGGAGTAGCTTGTGGAACAGATGCAATCGCCCTTGGACTGCAAGCTTGCGGGATTAAGCCAGGGGACGAAATTATCCTCCCAGCAAACACCTTTATAGCTACCATAATTGGAGTAATTCAAGCAAAAGCTACACCTATCCTTGTAGATTGTGACCCGGAAACTGCTCTCATTGACCTAGCAGCAGCCGAAACAGCTATCACCTCGAAAACTAAAGCTATTATGCCCGTTCATTTATACGGTCAAATGGTATCGCCTACACAACTACTAGACATTACTAAACGCTATAATTTAATGATATTTGAAGATGCGGCCCAAGCGCATTTAGCTTCCAGAGAAGGATACCGTGCAGGTTCCTTTGGCAAAGCAGCAGCATTCAGCTTTTATCCTAGCAAAAATCTCGGCTCCTTTGGCGATGGCGGGATGGTAATTACCAACGATGTAGAGGTAGCACAAAAAATGCGAACGTTACGCAATTACGGCGCACTCAGCAAATATTTACATACAGAAATCGGTACTAATAGCCGCCTCGACAATTTGCAAGCAGCCGTACTCAACGTTAAATTGCCGTACTTAGAAAAATGGAATTGCGATCGCGCTTTAGCCGCCCAATACTACAATACTCTACTAGAACCGCTTAAAGACAAAGGCATTATACCGATCGCAAACCACAGCAACAGCGGTCACATTTATCACCTATATGTAATTCTAGTTACGGAGAAAAGCCCAATTAATCGCAACACCCTTCAAGCAAAACTAGCCGAAAACGGTATCCAAACAGGCATTCACTATCCCGTACCATGCCACTTGCAACCCGCCTACCAAAACTTAGGCAATCCAGGAGACTTTCCCAATACAGAAACCCTGTCCCAACAGATTTTATCATTGCCAATGTATCCCGGATTGAGTAATACTCAGATTGAGCAGGTTGTTAGGGCGATCGAATTATCATTTAAGAGCTAGTTGTTCACGAAAATTAAATATAAAGCCCTTGTAGGGACAAAGGCTTTCGCCCTGTCCCTACGGAGATAGATTAATACCTTTGAAATCATGCACATCCAGCGCCAAATTCGCGTCCTCAAGCGATACCTTTTGGGAGAAAGTATTACGGTACTCCTAGTGGTGCTTTATGCCCCCCTGCTAGTACACTGGTATGACGGATGGTTCAACAAAAACATCAGCATAGAACATGAATACTTCAGTCACGGACTAATTGGTTTACCCTACGCAGCTTACATAGGTTGGCTGAACCTAAATAGCTGGCGCAAGTTGCCCAACACCCTCCATCCTTTAGGATTAGTTTTGCTGGTATTGGCGACGCTTTTTTATCTGAGTAGATTGAGTGATTTGATAAATTTATCGCTACCATTAATGCTAGGCAGCATTTGCTTGTGTTTAAAAGGAGTCCACGGATTAAGATTGCAGGGAATACCACTTTTATTTGTATTGCTAGGTTCGCCAAACCATATTCCTTACTTAATAGAACCCTACGCTTTGCCGTTACAGCACTTCATTGCGAAAACATCTGGCTTAATATTGGTCAAAGCTGGTCTTAACGTGAGAGTTGAAGAAATTTATCTTTACGTGAACGATCAGATTGTAGAAGTTGCCCCCCACTGTGCAGGTTTGAAAATGCTGTTTACCAGTCTGTATGTCAGCTTAATTCTGCTGCATTGGACAGGAGTTGGGAGTTCAAAGGGGAAAAGCATTATTTTCTTAGCGAGTACATTTTTTATTAGCATCAGTTCAAATATTCTCCGCAACGCTTTGCTAACTTACTTTCATGGCATCCAGAAAGTCGGGCTTTTTAATTGGCTACACGCAGGATGGGGCGGAGATTTGTATTCTGCTTGTATACTAGGTTTATTGATAATTCTGCTCAACGGAATGGAAAAATATTTCCCAGCGCAATCTGGCAACTAGAAACATGATTTCAGCACGCAAATTACTGAGGCGATACCAATTATCTCAAATTATCGTACTTGTGTTTTTACTGCTACTCGTTGGACTGGCAGCAATTCCGGGTTATGCAACCGGGCGGTGGCCCTGGACAAATTCGCCACCACTTGTTAACCTCAATCAACTGAAAATTTTACGTCAAAATGGGTTAATACTTCCTGGGTGGCAGACTCTCCGCACCCAGAATCATGTACTAATTGGTGGTCACAAGTGGTTAGTTCAAGAAATTAAAAATGATCAGACAATTGCTGTTTTATTGCTGTTGCCTCAAAATGGTCCCAAAGACAAGCCCCAGGTGGAATGGCTAGATATTAAAGGGTTTCATCGGTGGCAAACAGATTCCGATCGCACTTTGCCGTTTACAGTTAATTTAACCTCAGTACCAAACACAAAGACTACAACCGTCACAGCCCGGTTTTTCCGCAGCCGGACTACCCAACACACCTTTGCTGTCTTGCAGTGGTACGCTTGGCCAAACGGGGGTTCTCCATCAACCAGTCGCTGGTTTTGGGAAGACAGCATTGCTAGACTGTCAAATCGCCGTGCTTCCTGGGTAGCCGTCTGCATCATTGTTCCCATTGAACGGAATGCTGACATTAAGATAGCTCAACCAATCCTTGAATCTCTTGGCAAAATTGTCCAGGCTAAATTAATGGCAGAAACTTTTTGAAAGAATGGGAATGGGGAATTGGGAATTGGGAATTGGGAATTGGGAATTGGGAATTGGGAATGAATTATGGACATTTTAAAATGAATAAAAATTATGTTGCTTTTTCCCTGGCAGGTCTTTACTCAACTGCTTGGACTCTATCTTTTACAGCTTTATTGTGGGGTTTGAATGACCAAGTTTTTCCTCAAAATAGTTTAGCACAACCTGTTATTCCCAGTTCCGAATTGCTCGATCGCCTCCCAGAACCCGTACCACCGCCAAGGCCAGCCAGGCCCAACCGGGATATCAACCCAGCATTTCGCAATCGCCCTTATCGATTAGGCGCTGGAGACCAGATTTCGGTTCAAGTTCAGCGCTTCCCAGAACTAAATTTTACGGGTGCTATCAGCCCTGAAGGGATAATTGTACTGCCACTGATCGGCACTGTAAATGTGCGCGGACTCACCGTGGAAGAAGCACAGGAACGTCTCCGCGAACGCTTCACCCAATTTATCAAAAATCCTCAAGTCTTTGCCTCCCTGCTAGTTCAGCGGCCTGTAGTCGTGACGGTGACAGGAGAAGTTGCTAGACCGGGTTTTTATCCCCTGCAAACTCCGCAACTTCCCACCGCCCTCGCGGCCGCCAGTGGTACAACTCCTACTGCTGAACTGCGGGCGATACGGGTGCGGCGAACACTGCCATCTGGCGCTGTTGCTGAGCAAATAGTTGATATTTTGACACCGTTGCAAACTGGAATTTCTCCACCAGATTTGCGTTTAGAGGACGGAGATGCGATCGTTGTACCCTATCAACAAGCTACGCCCGATCGCAAATCCGATCAAGATTTAGCATCCAAATACAGCCTCGCGGCAGCCACAACACCCGTCCAAGTCACTGTCACCGGAGAAGTCAGCAAACCTGGTTTTTACACGCTTCCGATCGGTACTGGGCGAATTTCTGCGGCTTTAGTGGCTGCGGGAGGAGTCACGGGAAAAGCTGATTTGCGGGCGGTGCGAGTGCGACGGACACTGTCAAACGGTAGGTCTGTCGAGGAACCCATCGACCTCTACACTCCCTTAGCAAGGGCTAGGGACTTGTTTGATTTTCCCCTAGCTTCTGGAGATGCGATTATTGTTCCAGAATTGGATGCTAGCAAAAACCTCGACTACGACAAGACTTTGGTTGCGCGCTCTACCTTAATCAAACCCCGGATCTACGTTCGAGTTTTGAGTTACGCTAGTGGTGTTCTGACCTCTTTCTACATAGAAAATGGCAGTACCTTTTTGGATGCTCTCAACAACTTGCCTGTAAATCTGACTAACTTGCGGCACATTGCCCTAATTCGGTTCGACCAAAAGGAAGGTAAAGCTGTCAATCGTTCGATAGATGCTAAAGCTGCTTTGGAGGGCAATCTGTCTCAGAATCCGATGTTGCAAGATAATGATGTGATTGTGATTGGTCGGAATTTGGTAGAACGAGTTGGTTTTGCAATCAATAGTTTTACTAGACCCTTCCGTGATATTTTGGGATTTATTTTGTTTTTTGAGCAGTTGAGAAATGGGGTAAATAATCTGTTCGTCCCGACTAATAATAGCAAGTAGTTATTAAGCATAGGGCATAGGGCATTGGGCATTGGGTGCGTCAGCCCTTTCTCGTTTCCATTGCCTCATAAGCAATCAACCCGTGGCACCCTACAGACCTCGTTAGTGGTTTAAATGCTCCACAGCTTAAAGTCAGTACAGCTAACAATCTAAAATCTAAAATCTAAAATCTAAAATCTTTATGACTTTATCAGTTGTTAAACGTTATTTAATTGCTTTCGATCAATATAAATGGGTGGGATTGGCTACTCTTGCTGTGAGTGTGGGCGTGTCTGGAGTAGTGGCTGTGCAGCCAACTCCACGGCCAGTTTATGTGGCCGCAGGTATGCTCGCCTACCGCCGCCCGACAGTGATCTTTTCATCGACTACGACTAAAATTCAACAGGAAGGACAGGAAATAACTAAAGATATGTTGCTGGAAATAAAGGTGATTGAAGCAGCAGCACAAAAACTCATCAAAGCAGAAGAAAAAAAATTAAACAAAAAAGAAGCGGCAAAATTAAATAAAAAAGAAGTGGCAAAAAAAGTAGAAGTTTTGACTAAAAAGTTGAAAGATAATGTGCAGGTAAAGATGCCGAACAAGACTAATGACCCCAGCGCTTTGATTCAAGTATTGTACAAAAATGCCGATCGCAAAAAAGCCGAAATGGTAGCAGAGGCGTTGATGAAAGAAATGGTGGCTCGCAGCCAAACAATTAATACTTCCAGACTACGCGAAACGATCGCCCAAATTAACAAACGTTTGCCAAAAGTAACACAGGAACTCAGAGAGGCAGAAGAAAAACTGGAAACCTACGAAAAACGAGAAGGAACTTCTATTTTAGCAGCTCAGAGCGGTACTCTGCCCCAAGCAATCACCGGCAGCGAACAACAACAACGGCAACTGCGAGTGCAGTTGGGAGGAATTGAAGCTCAAATTAACAGCTTGCAGAATCGGTTGGGATTGAATGTCGAACAAGCTTACATCGCTCAAGCACTCTCGGCAGATCCAATTATTGGGCAATTGCGAGTGCAAATCTTTTCCCTCGAATCTCAGCTCAAAATTCTCCGCAGTGACTTGCAGGAAGAACACCCAAAAATTGTAGAATTGCTCAAACAAAAGCAAGCTTTTGACCAACAGTTGCAACAGCGACAATCTGAGGTGTTGGGAGGTAATGGAGTTGCTGCTCCCCTGAGAAGTACCGATCGCATTCGGATAGATTCTTCATTAGATCCCTCCAGACAACTGTTAGCTCAAAGTTTGATTGCTTTGCAAACACAAAAGGAAGTGGTACAGCAGCAAATCAAAGGAGTAGAAAAAACAGAACTAGAATTGCGCCGCGAACACGCCACAATTCCTAACAAACAATTAGAACAAGCACGATTAGCACAACAAGTCGGGTTCAAAAAAGCTCTCTACGATAAAATGCAGTCGGCTTTGGTAGATGCTGAAGCATCAGTAGCCGAGACAACAGGTAGTTTGACCATCGCCCAACTGCCAAAAACTGATGATGTTGAGTCCAGCAAGAGAGGTTTACCAGTGATGTTGGCGGTGGGAGGATTTGTGGGATTGTTGTTGGGCGGCGGGTTGATATTTGTGCTGGGAATGCTCAATGGCAAGTTTTACAGTTGGGAAGAAGTGCGGGCGGCTTTGGTGGAAAAGGAGGTACCGATACTGGGTGTTTTACCAGAAGTTTCTATCCTTGATTCCTATGGCTTGGAGATGCCGATCGCCTTGGATATCAATTCGCCCTATTTGGAGTTTTACGAGCGGCTACGGACTAATTTACGCCGGATTGGGGACAAACCAGTGAAGCTCGTATTACTGACTTCGGCGGGGGCTCAGGAGGGAAAGAGTTTTAGTGCTTACAATCTTGCCATTGCGTCGGCTCGATCGGGCAAACGGACTTTATTAATTGAAGCAGATTTGCGATCGCCTTCTCACATTGAATCATTAAAAATCGCGATCGATCCTTTGGCCGCGGTGGAACCTCTACACTATTACGGCAATATCAGCGAGTGCGTCCGTTTAGTTCCCGATGTGGAAAACCTATACGTCGTAGCGAGTCCGGGCTGTTTGCGACAGGCTGCGGGCATACTGGAATCGAGCGAAATACGGAGGCTATTTGAGGATGTTCGCAACCGCTTTGATTTTGTGGTTGTGGACTCTCCGGCTTTGAGTGAATGCAACGACGCGCTGACGTTGGAACCCTACACTGACGGCATCATTTTGGTGGCGCGGCCTGGTTACACTCTATCTAGTATGTTGTCTGAAGCGGCCGACCAGTTGCTAGAATCTGACGATGAGGAGTCGAGTAAGTCGCCACGGTTGTTGGGAGCAATTATTAACGGTGCTGACATTGCTGTGAAGTTACGCCATGATATTCAGGAAGTGGAAATGCCTTTGAATGCTATTCGTGATGGGGCCATCGAAGTGCGATCGCATCAATTACCTCAACAGCAGTCAAAGCCCAAAAATAAAGCGATTAATAATAGTAAATATATTCCTTAATTAGGAGACGGCAATGCCGTGTCCCTACCCAAAATAACGTTGTAGGGAATTATTGGTAGCCGAAATGAGGAGACGGCAATGCCGTGTCCCTACCCAAAATAACGTTGTAGGGAATTATTGGT